>NZ_JACADQ010000323.1 GCF_016106015.1 Neoroseomonas rubea | reverse complement strand
TCGCGGGGGGCGGCGCCGTAGCCACGCGTGCCGGGCAGGAACTGCCGCGGCGCGGCGGCGGCGCCTCGGAGGACGGGCGCGGCGGGGCGGTCTGCCGGTCGATGTCCGGGCGCGGCACCGGGCGGTAGTCGGGCGCGCCGGTCATGGCGGCCTCGGGCCCGGTGGGCATGGAGGATCGCAGCTCCCCCGCCGTCAGCCGGAGATCCTGCACCGACTCGCTCCGCAGCGGGGCGAATTCGGCCTCCTGCCCCGTCACGCGCCGGATGGTCAGGCTGTCGCCGGTCACGGCCGGCTGGCTGCTCATGTTCCATGAGGGCTGCCAGTCCGGCCCGCAGCCGGCCAGCAGCGTGGTGGCGAGCAACAGGCCGGCCGCCGTTCCGCTACGCATGGGGTGTCGCTCCGCGCTCATGGGTGTGAAGATGCGCCCGCGGCCGCGTCGTCTCAAGGCCGCGCTGTGGTCTCGCCGGCGGGCGGCTCGGCGACGGCGGGCCTGGCATCCTGTTCTCCCGCATGGCGCAGGCCCGCCTGGATGTAGTCCCAGCCGGTCACGAGCGTCAGCGCGGCCGCGACCCAGAGCCCGACCTCCCCGATCAGGGAGACGGGCAGGAAGCCGAGGCCGATGACACCGGCGCCCGTATCGCCCGCGAGCAGCGTGCCGAGCGCGCCCATCTGGAACCCGGTCTTCCACTTGGCGAGCTTCGTCACCGGCAGGCCGACGCGGAGTTCGGCGAGGTATTCGCGCAGGCCGGAGACCATGATCTCCCGCAGCATGATGACGATGGCCGGATACAGCGCGGCGTGGGAGAGGCGGTCGAGCCCGACCAGCAGCATCAGCGCCGCGCCGACCAGCAGCTTGTCCGCGATTGGGTCCAGCATCCGCCCGAAGGAGGAGGTGACGCCGCGGTCGCGCGCGATCTTGCCGTCGAAATAGTCAGTGATGGCCGCGGCCGAGAACACCACGCAGGCCGCCATGTCCGCCCAGGGCGCCCCGACCGCCGCGACGGCGACGAGCACCGGGATCGCAGCGATCCGGGACAGCGTCAGGAGGTTGGGCAGGTCGGTGGGCATGGCGTGCCCGTTCCTTAGCCGGTCCCGCCGCGCGGGGCCACCGCGGCGCCGGGGTGGAAATGCTCATGGATGCGGCGCGCGACGGCCGGGCCGATGCCGGGGCAGGCCTCGAGGTCCGCCAGCCCCGCCTGCCGCACCCCGCGCGCCGAGCCGAAATGGTTGAGCAGCTTGCGCTTCAGCGCCGTGCCGATGCCCGGAATCTCGTCCAGCTCGGACTTCGTCAGGGCCTTCGATCGGCCCGCGCGATGGGCGGAGATGGCGAAGCGATGCGCCTCGTCCCGCAAGCGCTGGAGGTAATACAGGACCGGGTCGCGTGGCGGCAGCTGCACCGGCTCCCGCCCGGCCATGTGGAACCATTCCCGCCCCGCGTCGCGGTCTGGGCCCTTGGCGACGGCGACCAGCGGCACGTCCTCCACGCCCAGTTCGGCCATCACCGACTGCGCTGCGGACAGCTGGCCGGCGCCGCCGTCGATCAGCACCAGGTCCGGCCAGGCGTCGCTCTCCCGCCCCGGATCCTCGCGCAGCGCGCGGCCGAAGCGGCGTTCGAAGACCTCGCGCATCATGGCGAAGTCGTCATTGCCCTGCGCCGCCTTGATCGAGAATTTCCGGTACGCCTGCTTGGTGAAGCCGGCGGGGCCGGCCACGACCATCACGCCATAGGGGTTCGCGCCCTGGATGTGGCTGTTGTCGTAGACCTCGATGCGCTCGGGCGGGGCGGGCAGGCCGAACAGGGTTGCGACGCCGTCGAGCAATTGCGTCTGCGCCGTGCCTTCGGCGAGGCGCCGTTCCAGCGCTTCGCGCGCATTGGTCGCGGCGTGTTCCACTGCTTCGCGCTTCTCGCCGCGCTGCGGGCGATGCAGTTCCACCTTGCGATGTGCCTTGAGGCTCAGCGCCTCGGCGATCAGCGCGGCCTCCGGCGGTTCGTGGGAGAGCAGGACGAGCGGCGGCGGCGGCAGGTCGTCGTACAACTGGGCGAGGAAGGTGCCCATCACCTCCTCCGGCCCCTGGTCCTGCTTCGCGTGGCTGAGGAAATACGGGCGGTTGCCGTTGTTGCGGCCGCCGCGGAAGAAGAAGACCTGCACGCAGGATTGCCCGGCCGCCTGGTGCAGCGCGATGACGTCGGCATCGCCCACGCCCTCGATGTTCACGCGGTCCTTGCCCTGCACATGCGTCAGGCCGCGGATGCGGTCGCGCAGCGACGCGGCGCGCTCGAATTCCAGCTGCTCGGCGGCCTGCTCCATCTCCGCCGCCAGGCGCTTCTGGATGGAGGGTGTGCCGCCGGAGAGGAACTCCTTCGCCTCCCGCACCAGCGCGGCGTAGTCGTCGTGGGAGATGCGCTCGACGCAGGGCGCCGAGCAGCGCTTGATCTGGAAGAGCAGGCACGGGCGCGTGCGGCTGTCGAACACCGTGTCGCGGCAGGAGCGCAGGAGAAACACGCGCTGCAGCGCCGTGATGGTCTGGTTCACCGCCCAGGCGGAGGCGAAGGGCCCGTAGTAGGAGGCACCCTTGCGCCGTTCGCCACGATGCTTGGCGATCTGCGGATAGGGATGGTCGTCGGTGATGACGAGCCAGGGATACGACTTGTCGTCGCGCAGGACGATGTTGAAGCGCGGGCGCAGGCGCTTGATGAAGTTCGCCTCGAGCAGCAGCGCCTCGGCCTCGCTTGCGGTGGTGACGATTTCCATGCTGCGCGTCTCGAACACCATGCGCCGGAGGCGTTCGGACAGGCGCGCGACCTGGGTGTAGGAAGTGACGCGTTTGCGCAGCGAGCGCGCCTTGCCCACGTAGAGGGCATCGCCCTTCGCATCGAGCATGCGATAGACGCCGGGGGCGAGCGGCAGGTTCGGCAGGGCGGCCTCGATGACGGCGAGACCATCGGCGATCTGCGGCGGTTCGGGTACGTCCGACATGCCCTGCGTCATCCTGCGGCGCTGTGCACGCCGCCGTGATCCTTGTCCACGAATCCTGTGGACAACTCTGTGGGCGCATTCGCGGCAAGGGGCCTGTGTGCGGCGTTACAGTTAGGTTTCGGCCCTGTGCCGAGTTTTTGAGCGGCCGGGCGAGAAACGCCTAATGCATTGAATTTAAAAGAAAAAATTACTACCGACCGATGAACGCCTGCGTCAAGTGCGAAGCGGCCGGGCGCTGATGTCCCACGCTCCAGGGCCGAATCTGCCAGTGGACAAAATGAATGCGTCTCGCGTCTCAATTGCGTGACCGCTCGACCGCCACGCCCACGCTCGCAACGTCAGCAAGCACGTCGGGCTTTTCCACCTGCACGCGAACGCGAGCAACCCTGTCATCGTCCAGGAGCGCCACGGCGATGCGTTCGGCGAGGGTTTCCGCCAGCCTGACATGCCCGGCGCAGGCAATCCGCCGTGCGGTCGCGGCCACCGCGCCATAGTCGACGACGCGTGCGAGTTCATCGGCACCCTCGCCCGTGGGAGCGGATTCGTCTCGGACCGCGAGATCAATGCCAATCACCACACGCTGCGCGCGCGCTTCCTCATGCGCATGCACGCCAAGCCGCGCCTGCACGGTCAGGCCGCGCACGAACACATGGCGGAGGCCGCGCGCCGAATCGGGGGCGAAGCTCATTCCTCCGGCTCCCCGCCTGCGGATGGCGACCATTGCAGGTGCTGCCCGCCATCGAGCGCGATCATCTGCCCCGTCATGGACGGCAGCGACAGGATGGCGAGCAGCGCCTGCGCCACTTCGGCGGGGGATGTGCCGCGCCGCAGCGGCACGGAATGGCATTGCCGCGCGAACTGCTCCGCCGTCTGGCGCGTGCTCGGCAGCGCCGGGCCCGGCCCGATCGCGTTGACCCGGATCCGCGGCGCCAGCGCGAGCGCGAGCGACTGCGTCATCGCCCAGAGCCCCGCCTTGGAGACGGTGTAGGAGATGAAGTGCGGCGTCAGCGACCAGACGCGCTGGTCGAGCATGTTGACGACGACGCCCTCGCGCCCCTTCGGCAAGGCCAGCGCGAAGGCCTGCGCCAGCACGAAGGGCGCGCGCAGGTTGGGCTCGAGGTGCCGGTCCCAGCTCGCGCGCGTCGCGTCGTGCCATTCGTCGCGCTCGAAGGTGGAGGCGTTGTTGACGAGAACGCCGAGCGGGCCGAGCGCGGCCATGGCATCGGGCACCAGGCGCGCGACCTGCGCTTCCTGCCCGAGATCGGCGCGCAGCGTGACGGCGCGCCGTCCGAGGGCGCGGACCGCCTGCGCCGTCGCCTCCGCCTCGGCCTCGCTCGCCGCGTAGTGGATCGCGACATCGAAGCCTGCTTCGGCGAGGGCGAGCGCCATGCCGCGGCCGAGCCGCTTGGCGCCGCCGGTGACAAGCGCGCCCCTGGGCAGTGTGTCGGAGAGGGGGAGGGTCATGGGCCGGGCATGTAGCGTGCCCGCGCGCATCCGTCAGGGTGCATCCGCGGAGCTGATTACGAAATAAAAACATCTTCCGCGCAGATTCAGGATCGACGAGGAGGCCGACATGGCGCCATTCGACATGGCCGGCGCGGACGGCGCGCGGCGCGACGGATCCGACGCGGCCATCGCCCGCATCGCCCCGCATATCGGCGACCTGTCCGTGCAGGTCGCCGACATCGCCGGCGCCGTCGATGCGTGGCGGCGGGGCCTCGCCGGGATGGCCGGGTCGGCCGAGGGTCTCGACCAGGGGGCCGGGCGCGTGGCCGCCGAGGCCGTCGCGATTGCCGACGGCGCCGCGCGCATCGGGCGCAACCTCGCGGAGGTGGACCACGAGGCGGCCGGCGCGCGG
>NZ_JACADQ010000322.1 GCF_016106015.1 Neoroseomonas rubea | reverse complement strand
AAGGCCTCGCAGGCGACGAAGCGGCCGCCGGGATCGCCGCAATGGCGCGGCGCACGCGGCAACTCGGCCAGGGCCGCGGCATCGGCGCGGGGCGCGGCGGCGAGTGCGGGCAGGGCCATCAGGGCAAGGCGGCGCGGCAGCATGGCGGCCTCCGACATGCGAAGGCCGCCAGCATAGCGTGTCGCCAAGGCCGGCGGAACGGCCGGGCGGGCCGCCGCCGTGCGCCGTGTCACGCCACGCGGTAGGTGCTGCCCGAGGCCGCGGCGCCGATCATCGCTTCGTATACCGCGACGCCGTGGATCGCCTGCTCGGCCGGCAGCGGATAGGCGGGGCCGCCCGCGACGGCAGCCGCGAATGCCGCAAGTTCAGCGCGTTCGATGTCGGTCTTGGGGAAATCCCGCACCCAGCCCTCGCCCTCGCGCGGGGTGAAGGTCAGCCGCTCATGCCCCTGCAACTCGGCCACCCCATCAGTGCCGAACAGCGCCACGCGCCAATAGCGCGGCGCATAGGCCAGCGTCGCGAAGGTCGCGGTCGCGCCGGTCTCGAAGCGCATCAGCGCAGCGGTGGTGTCGTCGAGGCCGTTGTCGATCACCTTGGCATGGGACTGGACGGTCACCTCGGCGATGCGGCCGGCCAGGTTGATGAACATGTCCACCATGTGGATGCCCATGCCGCCCATGCCGCCAAGCGGGCTCTCGTCGCGGTCGGCGCGCCACATGCCCGGCTTATAGGCGAGCGCGCCGGGCCCGCTGAACTGCCCTTCGACATGCAGCAACGTTCCGAGCCGCCCATCCGCCAGCATCGCCTTCATCTCGGCGACCGCGGGCAGGAAGCGGCGATTGTGGCCGAGCGCCATGACCACCCCAGCGGCGGAGCAGGCGGCGACCGCCTGCTCCGCCGAGGCTTTCGTCAGCGTGAAGGGCTTTTCCACGAACACATGCTTGCCGGCGCGCGCTGCGGCGACGACCTGCGCCGCGTGCATCCCGTGCGGGGAGGCGATGGCGACGGCCTTCACCGCCGGGTCGGCCAGCACCGCGTCGAAATCGGGGAGGATGCGAACGCCCTGGCGCGCAGCCCATTCGGCGGCGCGCTCCGGCCGCCCGGTGCAGCCGGCGACGAAGCGGATGCCCGCGTCGTTGCTGCCCTGCACGCTGTCGACCAGCGTCTGGCCCCAGCGGCCCATGCCAATGATGGCGGCGTCGAGCATGCAAACTCCTCCTTGAAGATCAGCGGTTCGCGGCGTCGGCCTGCGGCCCTTCGAGCGCCGCCTGCATCCGCGAGAGAATGGCCATGCCCCACGCCACCACCAGAAGCGAGAGCGCGACGGCGACCAGCGTCGGCCACCGCAGGCCGAAGACCTCCCCCGCGCCGCCCAGCAGCAGCGCGCCAAGGGCGGGGCAGGCGCGGGTGATCAGGCCCCACAGGCTCAGCACCCGCCCGCGCATGGACGGGTCGGACGCGCTCTGCGCCAGCGTCTGCACGCTGATGCCGTGGACGGAGCCGGCGGCGCCCATCAACACAGCGCAGACCAGGCCGATGGCGAAGGACCCCGTCGCCGCGAAACCCGCCGTCGCGAGGCCGAGTGCCCCGACGCCAAGCACCGCCAGCCGCGTCGTACCGGCGAGTTGCCCCCGCGCCGCGACCATCAGCCCCGCGCAGAGCGCGCCGACGCCGAAGGCCGCCGTCAGACCAGCCAGCGCACCCGGTCCAAGGCCGAAGATGCGCTCGACGAAGGGGGGCAGGATCTCCTGCACCCCGCGCAGCAGCACCGCGCCGACCGCCGAGAAGGCGAGGATCGGCCCGAGGCCCGGATGGCGCGCGGCATAGCGGACGCCATCCACCATCTCGCCGAACAGGCTCGCCGTCGCGGCATGGCCGCGGCGCTGGGATTCCTCGACGCGGAGCATCGGCGTCGTCGCCGTCGCGACGGCATAGGCAAGCGCATTGACCGCGACCGCAGGCCAGACCCCGGCAACGGCGATCAGCGGCGCGGCGAGCGCGGGGCCTATGAAGCGCGCGACGTTGAAGGTGAGCGAATTGAGCGCGACGGCGGCCGGCAGGTCGGTACGCGGCACCAGCCCCGGCATCAGGGATTGCCGCGCAGGCTGGGCGAAGGACGCGGCGATGCCGCCGGCCACTTCCAGCACCAGCAGCACTCCGATCGTCATCGACCCGGTCGCGACCAGCAGCGCGATCACCGCGGCGTTCAGCCCGATCGCCGCCTGGCTCAGCATTGTCATTCGCAGCCGGTCGGCGCGGTCCGCGACCGCGCCTGCCAGCGGGCTGAAGATGACGGCGGGGGCGAGGTCGCAGAATGCAACGACCCCGACCCAGAAGGCGCTTTCCGTCAGTTCCCAGGCGAGCCAGGACACCGCGATGCGGTGCATCCAGAGGCCGGTCCAGGCGGTCAGCGACGCTCCGAAGAAGATGCGCGCGTTGCGATGCGACAGCGCGCGTCGGAGGGTGCCGAGGGAGGCCATGGCGCGGCGGGCCGCGCCCTCAGTTCCCCCGTCCGCGCGTCGGCGCCGGTCGCGCGCGGTCCTGCGGCTGTGGCCCGGCGGTGTTGGCGCGGATGCAGTCGCGGATCAGTTCCTCCCGCAGCACGCGGCGGCCATAGGCGTCCGACTGCACGCGCAGGGAGGGGATGGTGTTGGTCGCGTCCGTGGAGCCGATGTCGCGGTCGAGCCGCGAATCCTGCCCGCGCTCGCGGAAGTTCACGGCGCGCTCGGCCTCGGCCTCGCAGGCGCTGCGCAGCGCGGCGTCGTTGCCCTGCGCCGCGGCCGCGCGGGGGGATGGCGGAGGCGCCGGGGCGGGGGCGGTCTCGGCGCAGGCGGCGAGGAGAAGCAGCAGGGGCGCCAGGCGGATCATGCGGACACTCCGGAAGGAATCGGACGCGACAATAGGCGCCTGAGCCCCGTTTCGTCGAACCGTGCGGCGGCGTCCAGCGGCAGGGTCGCCGCGGCGCGGACCAGCGCGGGATGCAGGTTTATCCCCTCACGCGTCATCGTGAAGAAGCCGGCCATCCAGCGCGCGCGGGCCAGCACCTCGACCAGCGCGAGCAGGCGGAGGCAGGTGGCAAGCCCGCCGAGCGTGGCAAGCCCCGGCCCGGCATCGACCGCCGCCGCCCAGCAGGCGGCGTCGGCATCGGCGAGCAGCATCTCCTGCACCTCTCCGTCGCCACGGCGGAACAGCAGGCGGCGCGGTTCCCCCCAGCGCTCGGCGGCGGCCGCGGCGCGCGCGCTGTCCCACGCATCGAGCAGGTGGCGCGGCGCGACGGCTGGCAGGGCTTCGGGCGGCAGCGGAACGGCATAGGTCAGCGCTCCATCCGGGGCGCGTGCGACCCGGATGGAGGCTTCGGGCATGGCCGAGAAATGGCACCGGGCGACGCGGCGCGCCAGGGCAGGCAGGGCATGGCGCTTTCCATCCGATAACGATAGGAGTCGTTCAAGAAACGATCCTTCCCCCGCTTGACCGCGGGCGACGAGCGCCGCGTCATGCAGGAATGACCGAGATCCCCGACCTGACCGCCACCGAGGCCCGCGCCGCAATCGCCGCCGGCCGCCTGTCCCCCGCCGCCCTGATGGAGGCATGCCTCGACCGCATCGCGGCGCGGGAGCCCGAGGTACGGGCCTTCGCCTGGCTCGACCCCGCGCTCGCCCGCCGTGCCGCGGCCGCGGCGACGAACGGTCCGCTCGGCGGGATTCCCTTCGCGGTCAAGGACGTGATCGACACGGCTGACCAGCCCTCGCAATACGGATCGCCGATCTGGGCCGGACACCGGCCGCGTTCGGATGCCGCCTGCGTCGCCGCGGCGCGCCGCGCGGGCGCCGTCATCATCGGCAAGACGGTGACGACGGAATTCGCCACGCGCCATCCGGGGCCGACCGCCAACCCTCGGAATCTGAAGCATACGCCGGGGGGGTCCTCCTCGGGTTCGGCGGCCGGCGTCGCGGCCGGCTTCTTCCCGCTCGCCTTCGGCACGCAGACCGCGGGCAGCATCGTCCGCCCGGCGGCCTATTGCGGCGTGGTTGGCTTCAAGCCCTCCTACGGCACGCTGCACCGGGCGGGCATGAAGGTGATGAGCGAGAGCCTCGACACCATTGGCGTGATGGCCCGCAGCGTCGCCGATTGCGCGCTGGCGATGTCCGCCATGACAGGCATCGACCATGGCGACCCCTCGGCCAAGGCGCCCCGCGCGCCGCGCCTCGCCCTCGTCATGGGCCCGACCGCCGGCCAGGCCGCGCCCGAGACCCTCGCCCTGATGGAGCGCGCGGCCGAGGCCTGCCGCCGCGCGGGGGCCGAACTCGTGCCGCTCGACCTGCCGGCCGCCTGCGGCGCCGCGGTCGATGCCCACCCGCATGTGATGAACATGGAATCGGCCGAGGCGATCGGCTGGGAGATCGACCGTGCCGGGGCGCAGCTCTCCCCCGTGCTGGCCGAGCGGATGGGCTGGGCACGGGCCCAGCCGGTCGCGAAACTGATCGAAGGCCGCGCCGCCTTCGCCGCCGCCCGCGCCGCCTATGCCGATGCCGTCGCCGGCTTCGACGCCGTGCTGACGCCTTCGGCGCCGGGGGAGGCGCCGGAAGGCCTGGGATGGACCGGCGACCCCGCCTTCAACACGCTCTGGACGCTGCTGCACGTGCCCTGCGTGACGGTGCCCGCCGGGACAGGGCCGCGCGGCCTGCCGCTCGGCGTGCAGGTGGCCGGGCGGATCGGCGAGGATGCGGCGGCGCTCGCCTGGGCGGAGTGGGTGCGGGCAGCGCTTGGCTGAAGGGGCGCCGGCGATTGACTTCGCGACGCTGGCCGGCGCACCGCCGGTCAGGCTCGCCGATGTGTGCCCGCCGCGCGACGGCGGCGCCCG
>NZ_JACADQ010000321.1 GCF_016106015.1 Neoroseomonas rubea | reverse complement strand
CAGCACCGGCGCGCGCGCCGTCGCCACGGCGACCGCGAGCCCGAGCACGGCCGCGAGCTTCGCCGTATCCCCCGGCAGCGCGACGATCACCGCCGCACCCCCCGCCAGCAGAAGCGCGCGCGGCAGCGCCGGCCAGGGCAGGGCGACGGCGAGCGGCAGCAGCAGCGCCATGACGGAGGCCGCGGGCTTCAACCCGAAAGCCAGCGTCGCCGGAACCTCCGTGAGGCCCCGCACACCGGCACGGATCGCGTTGCCGGTCAGCGCGTCGATGGCGGCGGCCGCCAGGCCAAGCACGAGGCCGATGGCAAGCAGCAGCGCGAGCCTCCCCCGCGCCGCGTCCTCGCTTTCCGCAAGCGCGGCGGCCGCGGCGCCGGCGAGCAGCGCCATGCCGGCGATGGAGGCGCCCGTGGTGAATGCCCGTCCCGGCTCGATGGCCCAGAGCGCCGTCACGCAGGCCCAGAGCCCGAGTGCCAACGCCGCCGCGAAGGCGCCGCCGCGCGGGATGGGCGCCGCGCGATGCGCCCGCGCATGGGCGATGACGGTCAGCGCGAGCGCCACCAGCCCGACCGGCGCCATCGCCTTCGACTGCAGCACGACGACGACTGGCGCGGCGAGCAGCGCGACCGCGACCGGCAGGGCGGGATGGGTGATCTTCACGTGGGAAGGGCGCCCCGGCGCGCGCGGCGCCGGGGCGGCGTAGCCGTCAGACCGCCGCGATGCTTTCGCGCCGGAGCTCGACCGCCAGCGTATCCAGCGCACGGCTGACGCGGTCGAGCATCTCGGTCACTTCTTCCTTGGTGATGACGAGCGGGGGCGAAAAGCCCATGCTGTCATTCACCATGGCGCGCAGGATCACGCCCTGTTCCTCGCCATGCTTGACCAGGCGCGGGCCGGCCTTCTTCGACGGATCGAAGGGCTTGCGCGCGGCCTTGTCGGAGGTGAGTTCGATCGCGCCGATCAGGCCCACGCCGCGCACCTCGCCCACCAGCGGGTGGTCGGCGAAGCGGGCGCGCAGTTCCGCCTGCATGTGCGCGCCGACCTCGGCGGCATGCGCGATGGTGCCCATCTCGTCGTAGATCTTCAGCGTCTCGATCGCGACGGCGGCGGAGACAGGGTGGCCGGAATAGGTGAAGCCATGGCCCCAGGTGCCGACCGTGCTGCTGCCCTCGGCGATGCCCTGGAACACCGCCTCGTTCACCATCACCGCCGAGATCGGCAGGTAGGCCGAGGACAGCGCCTTGGCGCAGACCAGGATGTCGGGCTGGATGTCGAAGGTCTGGCAGCCCCAGTAGTTGCCGGTGCGCCCGAAGCCGCAGATCACCTCATCGGCCACGAACAGCATGTCGTACTTCTTCAGCACGGCCTGGATCTTAGGGAAGTAGGTGCGCGGCGGGATGATGACGCCGCCCGCACCCATCGCGGGTTCCGCCCAGAAGGCTGCGCATTCCTCGGCACCGCCTTCCTCGATGATGCGCGCTTCGAGTTCCTCGGCGAGGCGCGTGGCGAAATCTTCCTCGGACTCGCCGGGCTTGGCGTTGTGGTAGTGGTGCGGCGTGCCGACATGGCAGAAGCGCCCGCCCGCGATCGGCGCATCGAACAGCTTGTGGTTGGCCGGCAGGCCCGTGAGCGAGGCGGCGGCAAGCGTGATGCCGTGGTAGCCCTTCAGCCGCGAGAACAACTTCTTCTTCTTGGGCCGCCCCAGCGCGTTGTTCATGTACCAGATCATCTTGATCGCGGAGTCGTTCGCCTCGGACCCCGAATTGCCGAAGAAGACCTTCGACATCGGCGCGGGCGCGCGCTCGATCAGCATCTCCGCCAGGTCGATCATCGGCTCGTGCGACTTGGCCGTGAAGGAATGGTAGAAAGGCAGCTTGCGCATCTGGTTGGTCGCGGCCTGCACCAGGCGCTCGTTGTCGAAGCCGAGGGATGCGCACCAAAGCCCGGCCAACGCCTCGATGTATTCCTTGCCCTGGTCGTCGTAGATGCGCACGCCCTTGCCGCGGCTGATCACCAGAGGGCCGTTCACCATATGCGCCTTGGCGTCGGTGTAGGGGTGCAGGACATTCGCGATGTCCCTGGCGGCATTGGAATTGCGCGGCGGTGTCATGTCGTTGGGCCTTCCTCGGCGGCGATGCGGCCAGTCTAGGCCCGGATCGCGGTGCGGCCCAAGGGGCGTGGTTGCCCCGCGGCGCCGCCCGCGCCACCCTCCGCGGCCGAGGAGCGCCGCCATGACCGAAATCAAGCCGCACGCCGCCCATTGGGGCAGTTTCGACGCCGTGGTGAAGGATGGCCGCCTGGTCGGCGTCCGCCCCTTCGCGCGCGATCCCTTCCCCGGCTCCCTGATCGAGGCGATGCCAGACATCGTCCACGCCGCCTGCCGGGTGGACCGCCCGTATGTCCGCAAGGGCTGGCTCGAAGGCCGCCGGCGCGGGCACCTGCGCGGCGGGGAGGCCTTCGTGCCCGTCTCCTGGGACCGCGCCGTGCGGCTGGTGGCGGAGGAGACGCGGCGGGTGCGGTCGGAGCACGGGCCGACCTCGATCTTCGGCGGGTCCTATGGCTGGTCCTCGGCCGGGCGCTTCCACCATGCGCGGTCGCAGCTGCAGCGCTTCCTCGGCCTGGGCGGCGGCTATACCGGGCAGGTCAATGCCTATTCCTACGCGGCGGCGCAGGCGCTGCTGCCGCATGTGCTCGGCACCAACGAGGTTCTGCTCGGCAAGGTCACCGACTGGGCGGCGATCATCCGCCACGCCAAGGTCATGCTCTGCCTGGGTGGGCTGCCGCTGCGCAACGGGCTCGTCACCTCGGGCGGCGCGGGGGAGCATTCCAACGAGATCAACCTGCGCCGCGCGGCGGAAGCGGGGCTGCGCTTCGTGCAGGTCTCCCCCAACCGCGGCGACGTGCCGGACTGGTGCAACGCCGAATGGATCCCGATCCGCCCGGGCACGGACACGGCGCTGCTGCTCGCCATGGCGCATGTGGCGGTGAGCGAAGGCAAGGAGGACCGCGCCTTCCTCGCGACCCATTGCGTCGGCTGGGACCGGCTGCGCGCCTATATCCTGGGCGAGAGCGACGGCATCGCGAAAACGCCCGACTGGGCCGCGCCGATCACCACCATCCCCGCAGCCCGCATCCGCGCGCTGGCGCTGGAACTCGCCGGTCTGCCCGCGATGCTGACCGCGACCTGGTCGCTGCAGCGCGCGGATTACGGGGAACAGCCCTACTGGATGCTGGCCGCGCTCGCCGCGATCCTCGGCAAGATCGGCAGGCCGGGCGAAGGCGTGGCCTATGGCTATGGCAGCGTGAACGGCATGGGCAATCCGCGGCAGGAAGTGCCCTCCTTCGCCATGCCCGCGGCGCGCAACCCCACGGGCGCCTTCATCCCCGTCGCGCGCATCACCGACATGCTGGAGAACCCGGGCGGCGCCTATCAGTTCAACGGTCGGGAACAGCGCTACCCGGACACGCGCATCGTGTGGTGGGCGGGCGGGAATCCCTTCCACCACCACCAGGACCTGAACCGGATGCTGCGTGCCTGGGCGCAGGCTGAGACGATCATCGTGCAGGAGCAGCACTGGAACGCGCTCGCCCGCCATGCGGACATCGTGCTGCCGGCGACGACCACGCTTGAGCGCAACGACATCGCGAGCAGCGGGCGCGACCGCTTCCTGCGCGCCATGCACAAGGCGATCGAGCCCGTCGGGCAGGCCCGCAACGACCACGACATGCTGGCCGACATCGCCGAGGAACTCGGCTTCCGCGACCGCTTCACCGAGCAGCGCAACGAGGAGGCCTGGCTACGGCACCTGTTCGAGCAATGGCGCCGCCATTCCGCCGAACTCGGCTTCGAGACGCCGGACTTCGACACCTTCTGGGCCAAGGGATATTTCGAGGCGGAGGCGCCGAAGCGCGGCGCCGAATACACCCAGTTCGCCGAATTCCGCGCCGACCCGGCCGAGAACCCGCTCGACACGCCCTCCGGCAAGGTCGAGCTGTTCAGCGAGACGGTGGCGTCCTTCGGCTATGACGACGCACCGGGCCATCCCGTCTGGATCGAGCCGCGCGAGTGGCTCGGCGCCGAACAGGCGCAGCGCTTCCCGCTGCACCTGCTGTCCTTCCAGCCGGCAACGCGGCTGCATGGGCAGCTCGACCCCGGGCGCGTGGCCGCGACGGACAAGATCGCGGGGCGGGAGCCCATCACGCTGAACCCCGATGATGCGGCCGAGCGCGGCCTGAAGCCCGGCGACATCGTGCGCGTCTTCAACGATCGCGGCGCCTGCCTCGGTGGGCTGCGCACCGATCCGGGGCTGATGCGCGGCGTCGCCATGATGGCGACGGGCGCCTGGTTCGACCCGCTGGAGCCCGGCGTGCCGGGCAGCCTCTGCGTCCATGGGAACCCGAATGTGCTGACGCAGGATGTGGGGACCTCACGCCTCGGCCAGGGGCCGTCGGCGCAATCCTGCCTGGTGCAGGTGGAGAAGTGGACCGAGGCGCTGCCGCCGGTGCGCGCGCATCTGCCGCCGCGGATCGAGGAGGCGGGCTGAGGCAGGCGCGGCCGTGGCTCGCGCCGCGGCCGCGCTGTCGCCTACTCTTCATGCAACGACCCGTTCCCCGTTCGGCGGGACACGGCAAGAATGACGCCTGCGGCGCGGAGCGGCGTGGCGCGGAGGAAAGGGACGAAGGCCATGGATGACACGATGCGCGAGGGGCCCGCCGAGGATCCGTCGATCGACGGATCCGAGGATGCCGGCACCTCCAACCCCGAGCCGCGCCTGCCGATCGGGGAGATCATCGCGGCGCGCTATGGGCGGCGCGGCGTGCTCGCGGCCGGCGCCGCGGCGGCCGCGCTCGCGGCGAGATCGGGAGAGCACACGGCCGAACTCCGGTCACA
>NZ_JACADQ010000320.1 GCF_016106015.1 Neoroseomonas rubea | reverse complement strand
CAGGGCGAGGGCGCCTTCCAGCGCGGCGCGCGCCTCCGGCGCCAGGGTGGCGGTCAGTTCGGCCTCGAGCGCGCGGGCGCGCGGGACGATGGCGTCGAAGACGCGCCGCCCCGCGGCGGACAGCACCAGAGGTTCCAGCCGCCGGTCGCCGCGATGCGGCGCGTGGCGCAGCAGCCGGCGCGCGAGAAGCGCTGCGACCGCGCGGCTGACCTTCGCCTTGTCCATGCCCGTCCGGTCGCGCACCGCGCGCGCCGTCGCCGTGCCGTCGGCGCCGACCACCGCCAGCACGCGCCATTCGGGGATGGAAAGGCCGAATTCGTCGGCATAGCGGCGGGCAAACAGGCGCGAGACGCGGTTGGAGGCGACCGAGAGCCGGTAGGGCAGGAAGCCGTCGAGGTCGAAGTCCGGTTCGCTTGACATCGGTTTCATGTGAAACCAATTTCGGAGCGTGGGCAAGCGCCCGAGGAGGACCCGTCGCCATGACGCGCCAGTACATCCCCTTCCCGCGCTCGGAGGGACTTTCCTCCCGCCAGGCGCATGCCGACCTGCCGGACGGCACCTTCGAGCGGGAGCTGGGCAAGGAAGGCTTCTTCGGCCCGGCGACGCACATGCATCACCGCCATCCGCCGACCGGCTGGACATCCTGGGACGGGCCGCTGCGGCCGCGTGCCTTCGACCTTGCGAAGATCAACGCCGAGCACGCATCGCCCTGGGACGCGGCGGAGATCCTGTTCAACGCGCATGTGCGGCTGCGACTGTGGCGCGCGCCGGCGCGGATGGACCACCTCGCGCGCAATGGCGACGGGGACGAGCTGCTGTTCATCCACCAGGGCGCGGGCGACATCTTCTGCGACTATGGCCGGCTGGCCTTCCGCGCCGGCGACTATGTCGTGCTGCCGCGATCGACCATGTGGCGCATGGAATGCAGCGCGCCCGTGGTGGCGCTGCTGATCGAGGCGACGGGATCGACCTTCCAGCTGCCCGACCGCGGCATGGTCGGCAAGCATGCGGTGTTCGACCCGGCGGTGCTGGAGACGCCGAAGCTCGACGAGGCCTTCCGCGCCCAGGCGGATGAGAGCGAATGGGCGGTGCGCATCAAGCGGCGCAACGCGATCTCGACCGTCAACTACCCGTTCAACCCGCTGGACGCGGTGGGCTGGCACGGGGATCTTTCGCCGGTGCGCCTCAACGTCGAGGACATCCGCCCGCTGATGTCCCACCGCTACCACCTGCCGCCGAGCGCGCACACGACCTTCGTCGCGAACCGCTTCGTGATCTGCACCTTCTGCCCGCGCCCCTTCGAGACCGACCCGGGCGCGCTGAAGGTGCCCTTCTTCCACAACAACGACGACTATGACGAGGTACTGTTCTACCACGCCGGCGACTTCTTCTCGCGCGACAACATCCATGCCGGGATGATGACGCTGCATCCCTGTGGCTTCACCCATGGCCCGCACCCGAAGGCGCTGGGCAATGCCTTCACGCCGAAGAAGCCGGCGACGGACGAATACGCGGTGATGCTCGACACGCGCGACGCGCTCGAGATCGGTGCCGCGGCGAGCGCGGTGGAGTGGGGCGACTACGCGCAGTCCTGGCGGGTGAAGCCCGCGTAGCAGGGGCAGCCCTTCGCCGTCAGTTCCCAACAGACAGAAAAGGGAGGGGGATCGGGGGAGGTTCTCCTCCCCCGCCCTTCACGAAAACCGTGCCAGCGCCTGTTCGAGTGACGCGAGCGCATTCCCCAGCGCCGCGCCCATCGCCTCGGCCGCCTGTTCGGGCGTGGGCTCCGCCGTGCCGCCGGCCAGCGGCGCCGACCCGCTGCTGACCATCTGCCCGACCAGCCGGCTGCCCTGTCTTTCATCGACCAGCAGCATGGTCAGTTCCGCGCGCGCGACGCCTTCGCCCTGTACCGCGGCGAGGCGCGTGAGGTCGCCTTCCAGCACGAAGTCGGGTGTCACGCGCGAGCCCGGCGCGAGGATGGCGGAAAAGAGCCGCGAATCGAGCAGCCAGCGCCGCAGCGCCTGCTCGGCGGCTTCCGCCGGCGGCGCCGCCCATTCGGCGTAGAAGTCGAGGAATTCCGTGCCGTCCGGCCGGACGGTGCGCAGGTTGCGCGTGTCCATCCCCGCGCCCGCGCGCAGCGTGCGCACCAGCAGCGTCCGGCGCCCGCGCCCGCTGCGCGGCGCGCCCGTGCGACGCGGGTCGAGCGGGAAGCGGCGCGTCTCGACATAGGGCCTGTCGGGCAGCACCGAGCAGGCGGCGAGCAGCGGCGCGATCAGCAGCGTGCGGCGTGCGATCATCTCAGCGGCGATCCCGTGGCGGTGGCGGTGGCGCGCCGAACAGCGATTGCGACGGGTTGCGGCGCAGCGCCTCGGCCGTGTCGCGCAGGCTGGCGGCGGTGGAGCGCAGGTCGCGCAGCAGCGGGCCGAGGTCGGCCTGGGTGTCGCCGGTGGTGCTGCGCACCGTGCGCAGAGTCGTCTCCATCGCCGTGATCACCGCGGGCAGGCGCGCGATCGCGGTGCGCAGGTCGGCCGCCGCCTGGCCGATATTCGTCGCCGCGTTCGCGATCTCGGGTCCGGCGAGGAGGTTCTCCACCGCCTCCCCCGCCGCGCCGATGCGCGTCGCGGCGGTGCGGATGTCGCGCACCGCGCCGGCGAGTTCGGCACCCTGGATCGCCTCGCGCAGCGCGGCCATGGTGACCGCGGCCTCCCGCAGCGTCGTCGCGATGTCGCCCTGGCCGCTGACCTGGGCCCGCACGTCGTTGAGCACGCCGGTCGCGGCGTCGAGCAGCCCCTCGATGTCGAGCGCGTCGAGGCGCGTCAGGAGACGTTCGGCGGCGCTCGTCACCTGGTTGATGGTCGAGGGGACGGAGGGGATGCGCGGGAATTCCGGATCCCACGGCACGTCGGTGACGGGGAAGCGCGCGGGATCGACGAAATCCACCTCGATGTACGACAGGCCCGTGACGCCCTGGGAGGCGATGCGCACCCGCAGGCCCGCGCGCACGGCTTCCTCGACCGGGGTGCGGCCGTAGCGGCTGGGATCCACGGCGAAGCGGATGAGGACGAGGCGGCTTGTCGTGTCGTCGACGCCGCGGGTCCGTCCGGCATAGACGACGGAGACCAGGCCGAGTTCCGTGACGCGCCCGACGGGGACGCCGCGGAAGCGCACCGGTGCGCCCACGTCGAGGCCGGCGACGGATTCGCGCACATAGGTCTCGAACAGCAGCTGCTTGCCGCTGAAGGTGCCGGAGGTGAGGAACAGCACAAAGCCCACGGCGAGCCCGATGCCCGCGAGCACGAGGATGCCGACCCGCAGATAGAGCGGGCGGGGTGCCGCGGGCATCTCAGGCGGCCTCGCGCCGGAAGAAGGCGCGCACCGTCGGGTGCTCGCTCTCCTCGCGCAGGCGCTTCGGGTCGCCCTCGGCGATCATGCCCTGCGCCGTCTTGTCGAGCATGATGCAGCGGTCGCCGATGGCGAGGATCGATTGCAGTTCGTGCGTCACGACGACGAAGGTCGTGCCGGTTTCCTGCGCGATCTCGCGGATCAGCTTGTCGAGCCCGGCCGAGGTGATGGGGTCGAGCCCGGCGGAGGGCTCGTCGAGGAAGAGCAGCGGCGGGTCGAGCGCCATGGCGCGCGCGATGCCCGCGCGCTTGGCCATGCCGCCCGAGATTTCCGCAGGCAGGCGCAGCGCCGCGTCGCCGAGCCCGACCATGCCGAGCTTGGCGCGCGCCAGCGCCTCCCGCGCCGTGCGCGGCAGGTCGGTGTGCTCCTCGAGCGGCAATTCGACGTTCTCGGCCAGGGTCATGCTCCCGAACAGGGCTCCGGACTGCCACATCACGCCGATGCGCCGCAACAGCGCGCGGCGGGCGGTGTCGTCCAGCGCGCCGAGATCCTCGCCCAGCAGGAAGGCGTGGCCGGCGGACAGCGGCACCAGGCCGATCAGCGCCTTGAGCAGGGTGGACTTGCCGCAGCCCGAGCCGCCGAGGATGACGAAGATCTCGCCGCGCCGGACCTCGAAGGTCACGTCCTTGAAGATCGTCCGCCCGTCGAAGGCGACGGCGAGGTTCTCGGCGCGGATGACGGGCTCGCTCATATGCCGAGCCGGAAGAAAAGCACGGCGAAGATGCCGTCCATCACGACGATCGCGACAATGCCGCCGACGACGGCCGCCGTCGCCGCATCGCCCACCGCGCGCGGTCCGCGCCCGGCGGCCAGCCCCGCGCGGCAGCCGATGGCCGCGATGACGAGGCCGAAGCAGGCCGCCTTGAACAGCCCGCCCACCAGATCCCCCAGCGCGAGCCATTGCTGCAGCTGCCCCTGCACCGCAGCCCAGGGATAGCCGAGCGTGCCCATGATCAGCGTCATGCCGGCCAGGCCCGAGAGGTTCATCAGCAGCGCCAGCACCGGCATGGCGAGCGTCGCGGCGATCAGGCGCGGCAGCACCAGCATGGCGGTCGGATCGACGCCCATGATCTTCAGCGCGTCCACCTCCTCGTTCACCGTCATGGTGCCGAGCTCGGCGGCGAAGGCGGACCCGGTGCGCCCGGCCAGCACCACGCCGGCCAGCAGCGGGCCGAGTTCGCGCAGCAGCGAGATGCCGACGAGGTTCGGGACGAAGACCTCCGCGCCGAAGCGGCGCAGCGGGATGGAGGACTGGTAGGCGAGGATGACGCCGATCAGGAAGCCGAGCAGCAGCGTCAGCGGGAAGGCGCGCGTGCCGACCTCGTCCAGGTGCCGCAGCAGGTCGGACAGGCGAAGCAGCCGCGGGCGCGCCAGCACGCGCCCGGCGGTGACGATCGCCTCTCCCAGGAAGGCGATGCCGCGCACGGCGGCGCGCGCGCGGCCGACCGTCGCGCGGCCGAGATCGGTGATCGGCCCCCAACTCGCAATTCCGAAGAGCGTACGTTTGAACT
>NZ_JACADQ010000032.1 GCF_016106015.1 Neoroseomonas rubea | reverse complement strand
GCCGGGCAGCAGCAGCACGCGCGCGCCGGCGGTGCGGCAGGCGGCGGCCGTCTCCTCCGCCCGCGCGGCCTGGCTGCGGTAGGTCAGCGCCAGATCCCAGCCGCGCGTGCCACCCGTGATGAACATGACCTTTCGCGCCATGGCGTTCCCTTCCCGTCCGTGTCGCGCGCATCATCGGCCGGGCGCGCGCCCTGGCAAGCCTGGACGCTGCCCGGCGCGCAAGCGAGCATGGCGCGCCAAGGAGACGCGCCATGGATTACTCGCCCGAGACCTTCCGCCCGCTCACTTTCCACGACGCGCTGCCCGCCTTCCGCGACGGAACGGACACGCCACGCGCCTATCTGGAACGTTGCCTTGCGACCATCGCGGCGCGGGAGCCCGAGGTGCGCGCCTTTGCCAGCCTTAACGAGGATGGCGCGCGCGCAGCGGCCGATGCCAGCACCGAACGCTGGCAGGCCGGCGCGCCGCTCTCGCCCATCGACGGCATGCCGATCGGCATCAAGGACCTGCTCGAGACGCGCGACCTGCCGACCGAGATGGGCAGCGCCTTCTACAAGGGAAACCGGCCGGGGCGGGATTCGGCGTTGGTGCAGGCGCTGCGCCAGGCCGGCGCGGTGATCGTCGGCAAGACCGTGACGACCGAGCTCGGCATGTCCCATCCGGGCCCGACGCGGCATCCCTTCGACCTGCGGCGGACGCCGGGCGGATCCTCCTCCGGCTCCGGTGCGGTGATCAGCGCGCGCATGCTCCCGGCGGCGATCGGCACGCAGGTGCTGGGCAGCGTGATCCGACCGGCTTCCTTCAACGCGAATTGGGCCTTGAAGCCGACCCAGGGTGGGATCAACCGGGGCGAGCGGCAGGGCTTTTCCCAGTCCACCGTCGGCATCCATGCCGGCTGCGCCGAGGATATGTGGCAGGTGGCGGTCGAGATCGTGAAGCGCGTGGGGGGCGATCCCGGCGCGCCGGGGCTGTACTTCACCGGCGAGTCGCCGCCGCCGCCGCTGAAGCCCCGGCGCCTCGCGGTGCTGGAGACGGAAGGCTGGCCGCTCGCGGAACCCCAGGCGATCGCCGCCTTCGAGAAAGCGCTCGACGCCTTGCGCGCGCAGGGTGTGGCGATCCTGCGCCGCGGCGACCATCCGCTGCTGGAGGCGCTGGAACAGCGCGTCATGGGCGCCATGGCCTTGGCGACCGACGTCTGCGCCTATGAAAGCGCCTGGTCGGTCGCCAACATGATGGCGAAGAACCCGGATGCGCTGAGCGAGAGCCTGAAGGCGCGCTTCGAGCTCGGCTGCTCGGTGACCCTGCCGCAGTATCGCGCACGGCTGCTGCAGCGGGAGGAGATGCGCGCCGCCCAGGCCGCGCTCGCGGGCGAAGTCGATGGCTTCATCGGCCTGCCAGCCTGCGGCCCTGCGCCGCTGCCGGGGGATACGGGCGGCTCGACCAACAAGATCCTCCACACCACGGGCAATCCGATCATGAACACCGCCTCCTCCGGCCTCGGCTGCCCTGTGGTAACGGTGCCGCGCATGGCGGTGGACGGCATGCCGCTCGGCATCGCCATCACCACCCAGCCGCACCAGGACGAGCGGGCCGTGGCCATCGCGCGCTGGATCACGGACGCGGTTCCGCCGATCATGGTTTGAGCACGAGGGAGAGAACCGCCATGAGCGAGATCCAGGTCACGGACGATTCCGGGCTGCGTACCATCCGCATCGCCCGGCCAGAGAAGAAGAACGCCCTGACGCGCGACATGTACGCGGCGATGGGCGCGGCGCTGCGCGACGCCGCCGGCGCCTCCGCCGTGCGCGCGGTGCTGATCACCGGCGGGACGGAATGCTTCACCTCCGGCAACGACGTGGGCGACTTCAAGGCGCGCGGGGGCGAAGCCGCGGACGTGCCCTCCCCCGCGCGGGAGTTCCTTGCCGCGCTGCGCGCCTGCCCCAAGCCGGTGGTGGCGGCCGTGGCAGGATACGCGGTCGGCATCGGCACCACGATGCTGCTGCATTGCGACTTCGTCTATGCGGCGGAAGGGGCTGTGTTCCGCATGCCCTTCGTCGATCTCGGCCTGTGCCCGGAAGGTGGGTCCTCCCTGCTGATCCCGCAGCGCGGCGGGCAATTGCTGGCGAATGAACTTCTGATGCTGGGCGATGCCTTCCCGCCGGCCACCGCGCTGCGCGCGGGCATCGTCAATGCGGTGGTGCCCGTGGCCGAAGTGATGGCGACCGCGGAAGGCGTCGCGCGCCGGCTGGCCGCCAAGCCGCCCGCCGCCATGGCCACCACCAAGCGCCTGCTGCGCCAGGCGGGCGAGGATGCGCTGTCCGCCCACATGACCGAGGAATTCGCCCGCTTCGGCGCGTTGCTGCGCGGACCGGAGGCAGCCGAGGCCGTCGCCGCCTTCCAGGAAAAGCGCAAGCCGGACTTCACGCGCTTCCTGGCGGCGGAATAGCGCGCATGTTCCGCGACGGGCTGTTCGACGGCGCGCGCGTGCTGGTCACGGGCGGCGGGACGGGCCTCGGGCGGATGATGGCCGAGCGGATGCTCGCCCTCGGCGCCGCGGTCGAGATCTGGGGAAGGCGCGGCGAGGTCCTGGCCGCGACCGCCGCCGAGATGAACGCGCGGCACCCCGGCCGCGCCCACGCCCGCGCCGTCGATATCAAGGACCCGGATGCGGTCGACGCCGCCGTCGCCGCCATGTGGGCGGAAGGCCGGCCGGCGACGCACCTGATCAACAACGCCGCCGGCAACTTCGTCAGCCGGACGGAAGACCTTTCGCACCGCGCCTTCCACGCCATCGCCGACATCGTCTTCCACGGCACCTTCCAGGTGACGCAGGCGCTGGGCAAGCGCTGGATCCGCGAAGGCACGGGTGGCGCCGTCGTCTCCATCATTGTCACCTGGGTGCGCACCGGTGCGCCCTTCGTCGTGCCCTCGGCCATGTCGAAGGCGGGGATCGACGCGATGACGAAGTCTCTCGCGGTGGAATGGGGGCGGCATGGCATCCGGCTGAACGCCATCGCGCCGGGGCTGATCCCGACCGAGGGGATGCTTGCGCGCCTCCGCCCAGGCGAAACCAGCCCCGAGCAGCGCGTGGCGGAGAAGAACCCGATGCAGCGTGTCGGCACGCCGCAGGATATCGGCGACCTCGCCGCCTTCCTGCTCTCCCCCGTCTGGATCAACGGGGAGACCATTGCGCTCGATGGCGGCAACTGGCTGACCGCGGGTGGGGGCTTCCAGGACTACCTTGCCTGGACCGACGATGACTGGACCGCGGCCCGCGCCCGGATCCAGGCGCGCAACGCCGCGGACAAGGCGCAGCGCGGCTGAGACTTTCGCTTTTGGGTTGCATGCTGCACCGCACCGGATCGATGCTCCCTCCAACGAAAAGAGTTGGAGGAGGAAGCGACCGATGGAATTCGGCTATTTCGCCATGCCGTCCCACCCGCCCGAGCGTGGCCTCAAGGAAGGGCATGATTGGGATCTCCAGGTGCTCCGCTGGCTGGACGAGATGGGCTTCACCGAGGCCTGGATCGGCGAGCACCACACCGCCCCCTGGGAACCGCACCCCTCGCCCGACCTGCTGATCGCGCAGGCGCTGCTGCAGACCAAGCGGCTGCGCATCGGGCCCGGTGGCTTCCTGCTGCCCTATCACCACCCGGCCGAGCTCGCGAACCGCGTCGCCATGCTCGACCATTTGAGCGAAGGCCGGCTTAACTTCGGCGTGGCCGCGAGCGGCCTGCCCTCGGACTGGGCGATGTTCAACGTGGATGGCATGTCGGGCGCCAATCGCGACATGACGCGGGAGGCGCTGGACATCATCCTCCGCCTCTGGACCGAGGACGAGCCCTTCCACCACGAAGGCAAGTTCTGGAAGGTGGACAAGCCAGGGACGATGTTCGGCTTCCTCAAGCCGCACATCAAGCCTTTCCAGAAGCCGCATCCGCCGATCGGCGTCGCCGGCCTGTCGAAGAACTCCGACACGCTGAAGCTGGCGGGAGAGAAGGGCTTCCTGCCGCTCTCGCTCAACCTCAACCCGGCCTACGTCTCCTCCCACTGGGACAGCGTCGAGGCCGGCGCGCGCAAGTCGGGCCGCACGCCCTGGCGCGGCGACTGGCGCCTGGTGCGGGAGGTCTTCGTCGCCGAGACGGACGAGGAAGCCTGGCGGATGTCCGTGGGCTCCCACATGGGCCGCATGATGGGGGAATACTTCCTCCAGCTGCTCGCCCAGTTCGGCTTCAAGGACTACCTGAAGCACGATCCGTCCGTGCCGGATTCCGACGTGACGGTCGAATACTGCGCGAAGCACAACTGGATCGTCGGCAGCCCCTCGACGGTCGCCGAGAAGCTCGAGCGCATCTACCACGAGGTCGGCGGCTTCGGTCAGCTGCTCGTCTTCGGCTTCGACTACATGGAGAGCCCGGAGGCCTGGAAGACGTCGCTCGGCCTGTTGCAGAGCGAGGTGCTGCCCAAGGTGAAGCACTTGGTGCCGCAACGCCAGGCGGCGCTCGCCGCCGCGCAGTAGTTGCCGCGGTCGCGGCCACGCCGCATCCTCCCCGTCCATCGAGGGGAGGACGGCGATGGCCGCGAGCCTGCACCAATGGCCAGCCCAGGGCCGCGTCCATCACGGCGCGGACCTGGCCGACGCCCTGCCGCGCGAAGTCTCCGACGCCGCGCGCGTCGTGCTGGTGACGACCCGCTCGCTCGCCGGCGGCGCGCTTGCCAC
The DNA here is from genome assembly GCF_016106015.1 of Neoroseomonas rubea. Classification (GTDB taxonomy): domain Bacteria; phylum Pseudomonadota; class Alphaproteobacteria; order Acetobacterales; family Acetobacteraceae; genus Neoroseomonas; species Neoroseomonas rubea. Next base: position 20,789 of record NZ_JACADQ010000032.1, on the reverse strand, counting down.
GCGTGCGGCGGAGGCGATCGGCCCGCGGCTGGCCGCCACCTTCTCGGCCATGCGCGCGCACAGCCCGGTCGAGGACGTGCTCGCCCTTGCCGCGCTGCTGCGGGACGCGGAAGCCGATCTCGTCGTCGCGCTCGGCGGCGGGTCGGTGATCGACGGGTCGAAGGTCGCCTGCCTCGCGGTCTGGCGCGGCATCACCGAGGCCGGATCGCTGATCGCCGCCGCCGCGTCGCGCGGCGCGGCCCCCGGCAACTGGGACGGCGCGCCGCCCACGCCCCGCATCGTCGCGGTGCCGACGACCCTCTCGGCCGCGGAATTCGCGCCGCATGCGGGCTACACGGACCTTGCGGCGGGGCGGAAGCACCGCGCGCTCGATCCCTGGATGGTGCCGCGCGCGGTCATCCTCGACCCGGCGGCGACGGCCGAGACGCCGGCGGAATTGCTGCTCTCCTCCGGCATCCGCGCCTTCGACCATGCGGCGGAACGCTGGTGCTCGACCGCGCCATCGCCTTTTTCCGACGCCGTCTCCCGCCAGGCGATGCTGATGCTGGCGGATGCCCTGCCGCGCATCCGGCGCCATCCGGAGGACCTCGCCGCGCGCGGTGCCGCGCAGCAGGCGGCCTGGCTGTCTGTCATGGGCGGCTGGGCCGGCGTACCGGTCGGCGCCAGCCACGGCATCGGCTATATCCTGGGGGCGGCGCGCGGCGTGCCGCACGGCGTCACCTCCTGCCTCATGCTGCACGCCGTGATGCGCTGGAACGCGCCGGTGAACGAGCAACGGCAGCGCGACATCGCGCATCTGCTGGGGGCCGAGGAAGCCGGCCCGGCGATCGAGGCCTTCGTGCGCGGCCTTGGCCTGCCGACGCGGCTGTCGGAACAGGGCATCGACGCGGCGGACATCCCCGACCTTGCGTCGCGCTGGAACGGCGACGCGCCGATTGCGACCAACCCGCGCCCCGTCCGTGGCGCGGAGGACGTGGCCGCGATCCTGCGGCTCGCGGCCTAGAAGCGCTCCGCCGAGAAGGGCGCGAAATCGAAGTTCGGATTGTCGCCGGCAATCGCCTGCGCGAGCACTGCCCCCGTCGGCGCCGAGCCGGTGACGCCGAGATGCCCGTGCCCGAAGGCGCACCATATCCCGTCCCAGGTCTTGAGCGGACCGAGGCAGGGCACGCTGTCCGGCAGGCAGGGCCGGTGGCCCATCCAGGGCGTGGCACCCTCCGTGTTCACATCGGGAAAGACCGCGCGCAGGTCGCCAAGCAGCAGCTGCGCCCGCGCCTCGTTGGGCGGGGCGTCGAGGCCCGCGATCTCGACCGAGCCCGCGACGCGAAGCCCCTCCTCCATCGGCGAGATGAACACCTTGCGGTCGGCGGGCGAGAGGATGCGTCCCGGCGTGACGCCGGCATCGGGCAGCATCATGTGGTAGCCGCGCTGGGTCTCGAGCGGCACCTGGATGCCCAGCGGCGCGAGCAGTCGCGCCGACCAGGCGCCGGCGGCGAGCACGACGATGTCGGCGGGCACGTCCGCCGCCTCGGTCGTCACGCCGCGGACGCGGCGGCCGTCGAGCAGGATGCGCCGCGCCTCCCCGCCCCGGATCTCGCCGCCCATGCGGCGCACCCCGTCCGCAACCACCCGTGCGAGGCGGGCGGGATTCACGCAGGAGCCATGGTCGGGGAGGAAGACGGCGCGGGTATAGGCGGGCGCGACCGCGGGTTCGAGCGCTGTCAGCGCCGCGCGATCCAGCACCTCCATCCGCAGCCCGTGGCGGCGGCGCAGTTCCAGCCCCGCTGCGTCCTTCGCCATCTGCGCATCGTCGCGATAGAGGTACATCTGACCCTGCTCGCGGATCAGGTCGGTGGCACCCTCGGCCAGCAGGATCTCCCGGTGCCGCTCCGGCGCGCTGAACAGCAGGGAACCAAGCGCCGCCGCGGCAGCCTCCACCTTCGGCCGCTGGGCGGAGAGCACGAAGCGCGCAAGCCAGGGCATGGCGCGCAGCCAGTAGCGCGCAGGGATGTGCAGCGCCCCCGCCGGGTCCATCAGCATCTTCGGCACCTGGCGCAGTACGCCGGGCATGGCGAGCGGCGCGACCGAGCCATGGCTGATCGCCCCCGCATTGCCGGTGGTGGCGGCGTGCGGACGGGCCGCATCCAGGACCAGGGGGGCAAGGCCCCGGCGCGCCAGGTGCCAGGCGACGCAAAGGCCGACAATGCCGCCGCCGAGGACGACGATCCGAGGCTTTGTTTCCATGCCGCCATGCTGGCGCAGCCCCGCCCGTCGGGGAAGCCGCCGCGTTGACGGGGCGCAGCGCGCATCGCACCTTTCCCCCCAAGAAATCCGAGGAGCGTCCCGATGCGGATCACCCCGAACAATGCCGGGCTCGGCGCGCGCGTGGAGGATGTCGACCTCGCGCGGGACCTGTCTGCCGCCGACTTCAAGACGGTGCTGCGCGCGCTCGGCCGGTACGGCGTGCTGTGCTTTCCGGGGCAGAACCTCGACGCCCCGGCGCTGTCGGCCTTCGGCAGCCGGTTCGGCGAGCTCGAGGTGAACGTCGCCAACCTGTTCCATGCGGAAGGGCATCCGGAAGTGATGCACCTGTCCAACATGAAGGATGCGAACGGGAAGCCGCTCGGCCTGTCGGATGCCGGCCAGGGCTGGCACACTGACATGTCCTATTCGAAGGAGATCGCGCTGGCCAACGTGCTGCACGCCAAGCGCGTGCCGCGCCGCAAGGGCCGCGTCCTCGGCTGCACGCAGTTCCGCAACATGCACGCGGCCTATGACGACCTGCCGGCGGAGGTGAAGGCGCGGATCGAGGGGCGCACCGCGACCCACGACTTCGAGAAGTTCTGGGACATGATGCGCATCCGCCCCGGTTCGATCCGCGGGCCGCTGACACCCGAGCAGCGCGCGAAGAAGCCGCCCGTCTCCCAGCCGCTGGTGCGTATCCACCCGATCACGGGGCGGAAGGTGCTCTACTGCAACTCCGGCTACGCCATGTTCGTGGAGGGCATGGACAGGGCGGAGAGCGACGCCCTGCTCGACTACCTGTTCCGCCACCAGGCGCAGGAAAAGTATCTCTACAGCCACGAATGGACCGAGGGCGACGTGCTGATGTGGGACAATATCGGCACCATCCACAACGCCGTCGCCGACTATGGGCCCGATGAGCACCGCTTCATCCTGCGCGTGCAGGTGATGGCGAATCTCGACTATGCGGCGCTCGCGGCATGAGGCTCGTCACGGTCGAGGGGCCGGCCCTCGGCGGCCTGATCGGGACTGAAGTTGCGCTCTTGCGCCCGGCGCTGGCGGCAGCGATGCGCGCGGGCGGCGAGGACCCGGCCGGCGCCGCGATCATTCCAGACGACATGGTTGCGCTGATCGCGAACGAGGCGGCCATGGTCGCGGCCGGCCGCGCGCTGGCCTTCGCCGCACGGGCGGAAAACGCGGCGCTGCGGACGCCGCTGGCCTCCGCCCGCCTGCTGGCGCCGCTGAAGCCTGGAAAAATCCTCGGGATCGGCCGCAACTACGGCGACCATGCGAAGGAGGTGGGCGGGCCGAAGCTCGAGGCGCCGCGCATCTTCATGAAGCCGTCCTCCTCCGTCGTCGGGCCGGGCGCCGTGGTGCGCATCCCGCCCGCGGTGAAGAAGCCGGACTGGGAGGCGGAGCTCGGCGTCGTCATCGGCCGCCGCGCGAAGGATGTCGACGAGCAGACCGCGCTCGACCACGTCGCCGGCTACACGGTGCTGGACGATGTCAGCGCGAGGGAGTTCCAGTTCGACGTGCCGCTCGCCATGACCTCCTTCGCGAAGGGCATGGACGGCTTCTGCCCGATGGGGCCGTGCCTCGCGACGGCGGACGAGGTGGGGGAGCCATGGGCGCTCGACATCCGCTGCTGGCTGAACGGGGAGGAAGTGCAGCACGGCAATACGCGCGACCTGATCTTCCCCGTGCCCGCGCTGATCGCCTTCATCAGCCGCTACATGACGCTCGAGCCCGGCGACGTGATCGCCACGGGCACGCCCGCCGGCGTCGGCCATTTCCGCGACCCGCCGCGCTACCTGAGATCGGGCGACGTGCTCCGCATGGAGGTCGAGCGCGTCGGCGTGCTGGAACATTCCATCGCATAACGAGACACCGGGAGGATACGACATGTTCAAGAGGACGCTTCTCGGCGCCGCGCTGGCGCTCGCCGCCCTGCCCGCAGTGGCGCAGCCGCGTGCGCCGGGGACGGATTATCCGAACCGGCCGGTGCGCGTGGTCGTCGCCCTCGCGCCAGGCGGCAATGCGGACATCAATGCGCGGCTTGTCTCCGGTGCGCTCTCGGCACGCCTTGGCCAGCAATTCGTGGTCGAGAACCGGCCATCCGGCGGCGGCACGGTCGCCTTCGAGACGGTCGCGCAGACGCCGCCGGACGGCTACACGCTGCTCGTCGGCGCGCTCGGCTCGCACACGCTGAATGTCGGGCTCTATGGCGACCGGCTGCGGGTGCACCCGCTGACCGGCGTGGACCACATCACCATCTCCAGCCACTCGGCGATCGTGCTGGTGGTGAACAACAACTTCCCGGCGCGCACGCTGGCCGAGTTCCGCGCGCAGCTGCTCGCCAATCCGAACCGCTTCGACTTCGGCTCCTCCGGCAACGGCACCACGGGACACATCGCGGCGGCGCTGATGCTGCACCTGATGGGCGTGCAGGCGCAGCACGTGCCCTATCGCGGGTCCGCTGCGGCCTTCCAGGACCTGCTGGGGGGACGCATCTCCTTCCAGGCGGACACCATCTCCTTCGTCAGCGAGCCGATCCGCACCGGCGCGGTGCGGGGCCTGGTGATCGCGACGCCGCAGCGCTCCCCCATGGCGCCGGACGTGCCGACGGCGGCGGAAGCGGGGCTGCCGGCCTTCCAGGCAACGACCTGGACGCCCTGGTCCACCACGCTCGGCACGCCCGCGCCGATCCGCCAGTTCCTCTACGAGCAGATCGCCGAGGTGCTGAAGCAGCCGGATGTCCGCGACCGGCTCATCGCCCTGGGCAACACCATCCCGGAAGGGATGACGCCCGACGCGACGCGCGCCTTCATCGCCTCCGAGATCGAGAAGTGGGTGCCGATCGTCCGCGCCTCCGGCGCGCGCGTCGACTGAACCGGGGCGGGGCGGCCGCGCGCCGCCCCGACCTATTCCCGCACGTCGGTGCGGAACACCTTGCTCACGATCTTCCAGCCCTGCTGCGTCTTGAGCAGCACGAGGTAGTCAGTGAAATAGCGCGGCGGAATCTGGCAGGCGACCTTGGCAAGCGCCGTCTCGGGCCCCGACTGGTCAATCATCAGGATCCGGTCGTCGCGGGCCAGGCCCTTGGCCTTCGGATTCTCGCGCGAGCGCACCCATTCGAACCACTGTTCCCGCGGCAGGTCCTGCACCACCCCGTCCTTGTCGGAGTACAGGTGCGCGCAGGGGTGGAAGGCGGCGTCGAGCTTTGTCGTGTCGCCCTCGTGCAACCCGTCGAAATAGGTGTGCAGCACGGCTTCGATGGCGGCGAGGTCGGTTGCGGGCATGGGCGTTCCCCTGGGTTGCGCGGGGCGCATCCTGGCGCGGAAGCCGGGACGTTTACAGGGGGCGCGCGGCGGGGGAATGTCGTGCCCAGGGAGAAACCGCCATGACCCTCCGCCGCCGCCCGCTGCTGCTTGCCGCCGCCGCCCTCGCCGCGCCCATGCCGCTTGCCGCGCAGGCGCCTGCCTGGCCGCAGCGCCCGGTGCGCCTTATCGTGCCCTATGCCGCGAGCGGCGGGACGGACATCCTCGCCCGCGCCACGGCCGAGGCGCTGCGCCCCGCCCTGCCCCATCCGATCATCGTCGAGAACCGCGCGGGCGCCGCCGGCGTGGTGGGATCGGAGGTCGTGGCGCGCGCGGAGCCGGACGGGCACACGCTGCTCATGGTCGTCTCGACGCATGTGATGAACCGCTATCACCTGCCCTCCATGCCCTTCGATCCGATCCGGGATTTTTCTCCGATCGCGATGCTGACGCGGAACACGATGGTACTCGTCGCCGGCGCGAACCAGCCCTTCGACAGCCTGCGCGCCATGATCGAGCACGCGAAGCGCAATCCGGGCCGCGTCGGCACGGGCAGCACGGAGGCGCTGTCATCGTTCATCGGGCAGGAGCTCGCGCGCCGTGCGGGCGTGGACATGCCCGACGTCGCCTATCGTTCCGGCGGACAGCTGATGAACGACATCGTCGCGGGGCACCTGCCGACCGGCTGGACCAGCACCGTCAGCGCGATGCCGCATATCGGCACGGGACGGGTGCGGGTGCTCGCGGTCTCGACAGGCACCCGCACGCCCTACTTCCCGGATGCGCCGACCGCGGCGGAACAGGGCGTGACGGAGTTCGACCTTTCCGGCTGGGTGGCGCTGCTCGGCCCGCCGCGCATGGACCCCGCGCTGGTGGCCACGATCGGCGGCGCGGTGCAGCGCGCCTTCGACGATGCCGCCTTCCAACAGCGCCTCGTCGCCCTTGGCGTCGAGCGTGATTTCCGCCCCCCCGCCGCGCTGCTCGAAGCGATGCAGCGCGACGACCGCATCTGGGCCGCCGCCGCGCAGGCCGGCCACATCCGTCCGCAGCAGTAGGAACCGCACCATGGCGAACCCCGCCCTCCGCAAGGCCTTCCAGGCGAAGCGCTTCGTCGTCGCCCCCGGCATCTTCGACATGATCTCGGCCAAGGTGGCCGACGGCATGGGCTTCGACTGTCTCTACGGCACCGGCTTCGGCACCGTCGCCTCCCACCTCGGCGTGCCGGATGCCGGCATCGCGACCTACACCGACATGGTCACGCGCATGGGCCAGATGGCGCGCGGCGTGAAGACGCCGATGATCGCAGATGCCGACACCGGCTATGGCGGCCTGCTGAACGTGCGCCACACGGTGATGGGCTACGAGGCCGCCGGCATCTCGGGCATCCAGCTCGAGGACCAGGAAATGCCCAAGAAGTGCGGCCACACGCCCGGCCGCCGCGTTATCCCAGCCGAGGAGATGGTGCTCAAGATCAAGGTCGCAGCCGAGGCACGGCAGAGCCCCGACTTCCTGATCGTCGCCCGCACCGACGCCCGCACCACGCTCGGGCTCGAGGAAGCGATCCGCCGCGGCCGCATGTTCGGCGAGGCCGGCGCCGATATCGTCTTCATCGAGAGCCCCGAGAGCGAGGAGGAGATGCGCGCGATCGGCAAGGCCATCGACAAGCCGCTGCTCGCCAACATGGTCGAAGGCGGGCGCACGCCGCTGCTCCCGGCGGCGAAGCTGGCCGAGATCGGCTACGCCATCGCGATCTACCCCGCGGTCGGCTTCCTCGCCATGGCCGCCGCGATGGAGCGCGTCTACGGCCACCTGAAGCAGCATGGCGACAGCATCGCGCTCGGTGAATCCTACGGCTTCAAGCGCATGACGGAACTCATGGGCTTCCCGGAGGTCTGGGACTTCGAGAAGCGCTGGGCGCAGCCCGAGCCGGCGAAGGCCGCGGAATGAGCGCGCTCCCTGGCGTGAAGGCGCTGGTCTTCGACGTGTTCGGCACGGTCGTCGACTGGCGCAGCGGCATCGCGCGGGATGCGAAGACGTTCCTCGCTCGCCACGGCCGCGCGGAGGCCGACCCGCATGCCTTCGCCGATGCCTGGCGCCGGCGCTACCAGCCGGCGATGGAGGAGGTACGGACGGGCCGCCGCCCCTTCACCCGCCTCGACGTGCTGCACCGGGAGAACCTGGACGGCGTGCTGCGCGACCACGGTATCGACCCGGCCGGCATCGACGGCGCGGAGCTCGACTGGCTGAACCGCGCCTGGCACCGGCTCGACCCCTGGCCGGACACCATCCCCGGCTTGCTGCGGCTGAAGGCGCGGCACTTCATCGCCCCGCTGTCGAACGGAAACATCCTTCTGCTGGCGAACATGGCCAAGCGCGCGGGCATCCCGTGGGACGCGATCCTGGGGGCGGAAGTCGCGCAGGCCTACAAGCCGCAGCCGGAAGCCTATCTGCGCACGGCGGAAGTGCTGGGCCTCGCGCCGGGCGAGGTCGCCTTGGTCGCCGCCCACAATGGGGACCTGGCGGCGGCGCGGAAGGCCGGGCTCAAGACCGCCTTCGTGCTGCGCCCGACCGAGCACGGGCCAGCGCAGACAACCGACACGCGTGCGGAGGCAGCGTGGGAGGCGGTCGCGTCCTCCTTCGAGGATCTCGCCGACCGCCTCGCCTGCTGATCACTCCGCGCGGATGTTCCCCTCGCGGATCACGGGGGTCCATTTCGCGATGTCGCCGGCGACCAGCGCGGCGAAGTCGGCCGGGCTGCCGGCCATGACTTCCGCCGCCTGGCGCGTCTCGACTGCGGACTTCACCTCAGGGTTCGTGACGATGGCGCGGAACACCGTGTTGATGCGCGCGGCGAGGGCGGCGTCCATCCCGGCCGGGCCGCAGATGCCGTGCCAGGTCATCGCCTCGAAGCCGGGATACTGAGCGGCCACGGCCGGCACGCCGGGCAGCGCCGGCACAGGGCGCGGCGTGCCGATCGCGATGGCGCGCACCTTCTCTTCCCGGACGAAGGGCAGCGCGGTGGAGACCGAGGGGAAGCTGAACTCGGTCTCGTTCGCGATCACGCTGCGCAGCACGTCCGCGCCGCTGCGGTAGTGCACCGCCGTGAACTTCACCCCCGCCCGCCGCGCAAGCAGTTCGGCCGCGAGATGGCTGACATGGCCCACGCCCGGGGAGGCGTAGGTGATCCCATCCGCCCGCCCGCGCGCCAACGCGACGAGGTCGTCGAGCGTGCGCACCCGGCTCGTCGCCGGGACGATGATGACGATCGGCAGGTTCACGAGGTGGATGATCGGCGTGAAGGCCGTCGCAGGGTCATAGCCGAGCGCAGGCTGCAGGACCTTGCCGATCGCGTTGGCGCCGAGGTCCGCCATCATCAGCGTGTAGCCGTCCGGCCGCGCCTGCGCGACCGCCTGCCCCGCGATGGTTCCGCCGGCGCCCGAGCGGTTCTCGACCACCAGTGTCTGGCCGTTCGCGGCAGGGCCGAAGGCGTTGGCCACGATACGTGACAGCGTATCGACCGCGCCGCCGGCGCCGAAGGGCACGATGAGGCGCACCTGGCGATCCGGCCAGGACGCGTCCGCGCGGGCAAGGCACGGCAGGGCGAAGGCGCCGGCAAGTCCGGCAAGCGTGCGGCGGGTGACGGTGAGCGCCATGGCGTGGATCCTCCCGGGGAAAGCCTTTCCCGCCACATCCGCCCTCCCGCCCCCCGCTGTCAACCGGCGGCGGCTGGGGCAGGATGCCGCCACCATCCGGAGAACCCGCCATGACCTGGTCCATCGTCGCCCGCGATCCCGCGACCGGCGCCTTCGCCGTCGCCGTCACCACCTGCAACATCGCCGTCGGCGCGAGTTGCCCCTTCCTCCAGACCGGCGTCGGCGCCGTGTCCACCCAGTCCATGAGCAACCGCTACCTCGGGCCCGTCGTGCTGGCGGGGATGGCGCGCGGCCTCTCGCCGCAGCTCGCCCTCGACAGCGCCCTGGCGGGCGATGAGGGGCGCGGCCTGCGCCAGATCCACGCCGTCGATGCACAGGGGCGCGTGGCCGCCTTCACCGGCGCGAACTGCGTCGATTGGTGCGGCAGCGTGGCGGGCGAGGGGTTTTCCGTCGCCGGCAACATGCTGGCCAATGGGGATGTGGTGGCGCGGACGGCGGATGTCTTCGCCAGCCGCCGCGACCTGCCGCTGCCCGAGCGGCTGATGGAGGCGCTGCATGCCGGCCAGGAAGCGGGCGGCGACCGGCGCGGCAAGCAGTCGGCTGCGCTGGTCATCACCACGACCGAGGATTTCCCCGACCTCAACCTGCGGGTGGACGACCATGCCGAGCCGCTGGTCGAACTCTCCCGCCTGCTCGCGCTCTGGCGCGTCCAGGCCGAGCCGAGCCAGTACACCCGCCCATCCCGCGCCAACCCGGCCGGGCTGACCGACATGGATGCGATCGAGGCGGGCTGGAAGGCGCGCGGCATGGACATCTGCTTCCGCCGCTGAGGGGCTTGCACGCCGCCTGAACAGGCGGCACCCAGGCGTCGAGAGAAGGAGACGCCCATGCGCACCCACAGGATCGCCGCCCTCGGCGGCGACGGCATCGGACCAGAAGTCATCGCGGCGGGCTGCCGTGTGCTGGAAGCGACCGCCAAGGCGCAGGGCGGCTTCGCCCTGACGTTCCAGGACTTCGACTGGGGCAGCGAGATGTACCGCCGCACCGGGCGGATGATGCCGACGGACGGGCTGAAGCAGCTGGAGGGCTTCGACGCCATCTTCTTCGGCGCAGTGGGCGCGCCGGACATCCCGGACCACATCACGCTGTGGGAGTTGCGGCTGGCCATCTGCCAGGGCTTCGACCAATACGCGAATGTGCGCCCGACGCGGCTGCTGCCAGGCGTTCGCGGTCCGCTGCGGGAGGATCTCGGCCGGCAGATCGACTGGGTGATCGTGCGCGAGAATTCCGAGGGCGAATATGCCGGCGTCGGCGGCCGCGCCCATCGCGGCCTGCCGATCGAGGTGGCGATGGATGTCGCCGTCTTCACCCGCGAAGGCGTGGCACGCATCTGCCGCCATGCCTGCGAGATCGCCATGTCCCGCCCTCGCAAGCACCTGACCGTGGTCACCAAGTCCAACGCGCAGCGCCACGGCATGGTGATGTGGGACGAGGTCTGCGCCGAGGTCACGGCGCAATACCCGGCGCTGACGGTGGACAAGATGCTGGTCGATGCCATGACCGCGCGCATGGTGATGAAGCCCGGCACGGTCGACACCATCGTCGCGACGAACCTGCACGCGGACATCCTGTCGGACCTCGCCTCGGCGCTGGCGGGTTCGCTCGGCATCGGCGCGACGGGGAACATCGATCCGCAGCGCCGCCGGCCCTCGATGTTCGAGCCGATCCACGGCTCGGCCTTCGATATCACGGGCAAGGGCATCGCCAATCCGCTCGGATCCTTCTGGACCGCCTGCATGATGCTGGAGCATCTGGGCGAGGCGCCGGCGGCCCAGCGCCTGATGCGGGCGGTAGAGGCCGTGACGGCGCGGGGCGACGTGCTGACGCCCGACCTCGGCGGCACCGCGACGACGGCGCAGGTGACGGATGCGGTGATCGCCGCGCTGGAAGGCGCGAACGCCTAGCCGCTTGCGCCCCGGCGCGTTTCGTCGTCTGCTCCCTCCCAGGGATACGCCGCGCGGCAGAACGAACAGGGAGACGGACGATGATGCGCCTTGGCATCGCGGCCGGGCTGTTCGCGCTCGCGGCTTCCGCAGCGCAGCCCGCCCGCGCGCAGGACAGGGTCCTGCTGCAGCTGGATTGGATCCCCACGGGCGAGCACGCCGCCTACTTCTCCGGCGCCGTGCGCGGCGCATGGCGGGAACAAGGCATCGACCTTCAACTGACGCGAGGCTACGGCTCCGGCGACACGGTCAATAAGGTCGCCGCCGGCACCGCGGCCTTCGGGGTTGCCGACATCAGCGCGGTGATGGCCGCCCGCGCCCGGCAGAACACGCCGGTGCGCGCGATCATGCAGGTCTACACGCATTCGCCGCATTCGCTCTTCGTGCTGCGGTCCTCCGGCATTACGAATTTCCGGGGGCTCGAGGGGCGGCGCATAGGCATCACGCCGGGCAATTCGCATCGCTTGTATTTCCCCGAGGTCGCGCGCCGCGCCGGCACCAACCCTGACCGCATCCAGTGGGTGAACACGGATGCCTCCGCTATGGCGGCGCTGCTGATCAGCCGCCGGCTGGACGCAGCCCCCTTCTTCGCCATCCATCACTACTACCAGAACAAGGCGGCACAGCGGGCGGGCGAGGAGATCGTGGTGCTGCCCTTCGTCGAGACGGGCTTCGCCATCTATGCGACCACGCTGATGACGACGGATGAGGTCATCCAGCGCAACCCCGACCTGGTCCGCCGCTTCCTGCGCGGCGCGGCAACCGCCTTCACCTGGGCGAACGAGAACCAGGAACAGGCCTGCCGGGCGCATGTGCAGCGCAACCCGGAGGTCGAGCTCGACGACTGCCAGGGCTCGCTCCGCGCGACCATGAGCTACGTGTTCAACGAACACCAGCGGCAGACGGGCCTGGGCCGCCAGGATGCGGCGCGGTTGCGCTTCACCTGGGAACAGGTGGCGGCGTCGCAACAGCTCGATGCCAACTGGAACTACGCCCAGTCCGTCGACCTGTCCTTGCTGCCGTGATCCGGTTCGAGCGGATCGGCAAGACCTTCCGCGGCCGCGACGGCGCGGCCGTGGAGGCGCTGCGCGATGTCTCCATGGACATCGCGGAAGGCGAGTTCGTCGCGATCGTCGGCGCGTCCGGCTGCGGCAAATCGACCCTGCTGCGCCTTGCCGCCGGGCTCGTGCCGGCGAGCAGCGGCGGCGTCAGCATCGACGGCAGCGCCGTGACCTCGCCGCGGGCGGAGACCGCCATGGTCTTCCAGGCCGCGACGCTGCTGCCCTGGGCGGATGTGCTGCGCAACGTGACCTTCCCGTTGCGCCTGATGAAGCGCATCGCGCCGGACACCGAGGACAAGGCCCGCGCGCTGCTTGCCACGGCGGGGCTTGCCGGCTTCGAATCCCGCCTGCCGCGCGAATTGTCCGGCGGCATGCAGCAGCGCGTCGCGATCTGCCGCGCGCTGCTGCAGGAACCGCGCCTCCTCCTGATGGACGAGCCCTTCGGCGCGCTCGACGCCCTGACGCGGGAGGAGATGTCGATCGAGCTCCTCCGCCTCTGGGCCGCGCGGCGCATGGCCGTCCTGTTCGTCACGCATTCGATCCCGGAGGCGGTGCTGCTCGCCGACAGGGTCGTCGTCATGTCCCCGCGGCCCGGCCGCATCGTGGATGTGGTGGAGGTGAACCTCCCCCGTCCACGCTCATTCGACCAGGAGGGCACCGATGAGTTCCAGCGCTGCGCCCGCCGCATCCGCGACCACATCTTCGGCAACCGTGCCGCCCGCGCGGCATGAGAGGCTGGCGCGGCTGAAGGCCGCCCTGCCCGCCTGGATCGCGGTGATCGGCCTGTTCCTGGCATGGGAAGGCGCGGTGCGCTTCTTCGGCATCCGGGAATTCCTGCTGCCCGCGCCCTCGGCCATCTGGACGGCAACGGTCGCGGTCTGGCCGACCGTGCTGGCCCATACCGGCAGCACGCTGCTGACGGTGCTTCTCGGCTTCACCGCCTCGGTCCTTGTCAGCCTGCCGCTGGCGATGCTGATCGCATCCTCCCGCGCCATCTCGGCGGCGATCTATCCGCTGCTGGTGGTGACACAGTCGATCCCGAAGGTCGCGCTCGCGCCCATCCTGATCGTGGCCCTCGGCGCGAACGAGGTGCCGCGGGTGATCGTGACCTTCCTCGTCGCCTTTTTCCCGCTGGTGGTCGCGACGGTCGCAGGGCTGCTCGCCACGCCGCCTGAATTGATCGAACTCGGCCGCGCCTGCCGCGCGGGGCGGGTGCAGGAATTGCTGCGCATCCGCCTGCCCTTCGCCGTTCCCTTCGTGTTCGGCGGGCTCAAGGTGGCGGCGGCGCTGTCGGTTGTCGGCGCGGTGGTGGCGGAATTCGTCGGCGCCGATGCGGGGCTCGGCTACCTGATCCAAACCTCGATGGCCTTCTTCCGCACGCCGCTCGCCTTCAGCGCGGTCGTCATCCTTGCCATCATGGGCATCGTCCTGTTCCAGGCGGTGTCGATGCTGGAGCGCATCCTGTTCCCCTGGTCGAGCGGCGCCGAGAATTCCGCCCCGCCTTCCGCCTGAGACGAAAGAGACCCCGACATGGCCGAGACCGAAGCCGGCACCATCCTGATCCGCGGCGGGCTGCTCGCCGACCCGGCGCTCCGCCGCGCCGCCCCCGCCGACATCCTGGTCCGCGACGGTGTGATCCTCGAGGTCGGCGCGAAACTGACCGCACCCGCCGATGCGCGGATCGTGGACGCCACGGGCTGCCTGCTCCATCCCGGGTTGATCAACGCGCATACCCATGGCCATGGCGGCCTCGCGCGCGGCCAGGGCGACAAATGGACCCTGGAACTGCTGCTCGCTGCCGCACCCTGGATCGGCGGCAACCGCGCGCTCGCCGACAAGAAGCTGACGACGCAGATCGTCGCGGCCGAGATGGTGCTGAAGGGCTGCACCGCCGCCTACGACCTGTACTACGAATTCCCGATGCCGACGGCCGAGGGCCTGGATGCGGTGGCCGAGGCCTATCACGGCATCGGCATGCGCGCCGTCATCGCGCCGATGGTCGCCGACCGCACGGTCTATGAGGCAATCCCGGGCCTGCACGACGCGCTGCCCTCCGAATTGCAGGCGCGCGTCGAGAAACTGCGCCTGCCCGCCTGGGAGCGCACGCTCGATGCCATGCAGGGCATCCTCAAGGGCTGGCGCTGGGCGGGGAAGGACATCCGCGCGGCGGTCGCGCCCACCATCCCGCACCATTGCTCGGACGCCTTCCTGTGCGGCTGCCGTGACCTCGCGCGCGAATACAAGGTCGGCCTGCACAGCCATGTCGGCGAGAGCAAGTTGCAGGCGCTGGTGGGCATCAAGCGCTACGGCAAGACGCTGACGGCGCATATGGACAGTCTCGGTCTGGTCGGGCCCGACTTCACCGCGGCGCATGCGATCTGGCTCGACGACGACGACCTGAAGCTGATGCGCGACAAGGGCGCGTCCATGGCGCACAACCCGGGCAGCAACATGCGGCTCGGCAACGGCATGTTCCGCTTCCGCCGCGCGCGGGACATCGGAGTCAATGTCGGCCTCGGCACCGATGGTGCGAACTGCTCCGACAACCAGAACATGTACGAGGCGATGCGCTACGCCTCCATGCTGTCGAAGGTGCAGACACCCGACCCGCGCCACTGGGCGACGGCGGACGAGGTCTACCAGGCCGCCACGCAAGGTTCCGCCCGCGCCCTGGGGTTCGAGGACATCGGCGCGATCGCGCCGGGAAAGAAGGCGGACATCGTCTTCCTCGACCTCGCCTCGGTGAACTGGATCCCACACAACTGGTCGGTCAACCAGGTCGTGCATGCCGAAGACGGCACCGGCGTGCGCCATGTGATGATCGGCGGCCGCTTCGTGGTTCAGGACAGGCGCCTGCTGACGCTCGACCTCGCCAAGCTCGCCATCGAAGCTGAGGCGGCGCGGGAGAGGCTGGAGGCGCTCAACGCCGACTTCAAGGACCTCTACGAGAAGCTGGAACCCGTCGTCGCCTCCTTCTGCCCGGCCTTCGCGGCGCAGCCCTATCACCTGCGCCAATATCTGTGCGACGCGCCGGCCTGATCCTTGCTTGCCCGGCGGGGATCCACCCCAGCCGGGAGAATTGCCTTGCCTCGCCTGACGCGCCGCAGCCTCGCGCTGACCCTCCTGGCCACGCCGGCCATCGCGCAGGGAAACCTGCCCGACCGCCCGATCCGCCTGGTTGCACCCTTCGCGGCCGGCGGCGCCTCGGACCTGATCTCGCGCATGATGGCCGACGAACTCGGCACCAGCCTTGGCCAGCAGGTGGTGGTCGAGAACCGCGCCGGCGCGGGCGGTGCCATAGGCACCGAGGCGGTGGTGCGTGCCCGCCCCGACGGCACGACGCTGCTGATGGGCAGCCAGGCGACGCACAGCACCAACCCGGCGCTCTACCGCCTGTCCTATGACCCGGGCACCGACCTCCTGCCGCTGGCGGGCGTGGCAGGCGTGCCCGGCGTGCTGGTGGTTGGGCCTGCCTCGACGGCGCGCACGCTGCAGGACTTCATCGCCGGCGCGCGCGCGGCGCCGGGGCGGTTCACCTACGGCTCCGCGGGCAATGGCGCCTCGACCCACCTGACGATGGCGCTTCTCGAGCACATGGCCGGCATCGAGCTGCAGCACGTGCCCTATCGCGGCACCGGCCCGGCGCTGCAGGACCTGCTCGGCGGGCGGATCATGGCGCTGTTCGACACGCTGCCCACCTCGCTGCCGCATATCCGGGAGGGACGGCTGCGGGCGCTGGCGGTCTCCACCGTGGCGCGCAACGCGACGCTGCCGGAGGTGCCAACCGTCGCCGAAGCCGCCCTGCCGGGCTACGAGGCGCTGAACTGGTACGCGGTCTTCGGCCCGCGCGGCTTGCCGGACGCCATGGTCGCCGCGCTGCACCAGGGCCTCGACGCCGGCGTGCGGCGGCCATCCTTCCAGGGGCGATTGGCGGCGCAGGGGATGGACCCGATGGGTGGCACGCCGGCGGAACTCGCTGCCTACATCGCCGCCGACCGCCGCCGCTGGACCGATCTGGTGCGTGCGGCCAACATCACGGTGAACTGACGCCAACGAAGGGAAACGCTCCATGGAGATCGTCGATCTCAGCCGCGAGATCTTTCATCGCACCCAGACGCATCCGAGCCATCCGCCCGTCGTGATGACGGTCTGGAACGACCACAGCGAGAAGAAGCACGCCGGCAACACCGTGTTCAGCTCGAAGGCGATGTCGATCGCCTTCTCCGACCATGCCGGCACGCATGTCGACGCGCCGGTGCATTTCGACCCGCGGTCGGAAGCACTTTCGATCGACCAGGTGCCGCTCGAGAAATTCTACACGAGCGGCTTCTGCATCGACCTCTCCCACGTACCGCTCAAGACGGCGGCGACGCTCGAGGAGGTGCAGGCCGCCGTCGTGCAATCCGGCCAGACGATCCGGCAGGGCGATACGGTCCTGGTGTGGATGGCGACGAACGAAAGGCTGCTCGGCAAGCCCGGCTACCTGCACGATTTCCCGGGGCTTTCGCTGCCCGCGATCCACTGGCTCGCCGACCAGGGCATCGGCATGTTCGGCGTGGAGGCGATCAGCCCCGCGCCGGAAGGCGAGCCCAACTTCCAGGCGCACATGGCCTGCGCGGAACGCGGCATCACCCACATGGAATGCCTCGCCAACCTCGACAAGCTGATCGGCCGCGGGCGCTTCCGCTTCGTCGGTTTCCCGCTGAAGATCCGCGGCGGGACCGCGAGCCCGATCCGCGCCGTCGCGATCTTCGAGTAGTCTCACCCGCCCGCGCGGCGGCCCAGGAAGCGGTGGATCTCGGTGTTGTCGACCTTCGGGCCGAGCATTTCCACCGCTTCCGACCACAGGGCGCGGCACAGCGCGAGCGACGGTGAATCCGTGCCCGTCTCGAGCGCGATGCTGCCCGCCGTCTCCAGGTCCTTGCGCATCAGGCCCAGCTGGAATCCGCCGGCGTAGCGGCCCGGGATGATCTCCTGCTTCGCCTTGGTCTCCGTCGCGATGTTGCGGCCGGAGGAGGCGTTCATGACGTCGGACAGGATGTTCAGGTCGAGGCCAAGCGCCTCGCCCATCCGCAGCGCCTCCGCCGTCGCCAGCAACCCGGCGGCGTAGACGAAGTTGTTCAGCGCCTTCATCGCATGCGCGCTGCCCACGGCGCCGGTGCGGATGATGGCTTCCCCCATGCCGCGCAGCACGGACTCGGCCTGGGCGAAGGTGGCGTCGTCGCCACCGCACATGATGGCGAGCGTGCCGGTCTTCGCCTTGGCCACGCTGCCCGAGACCGGGGCGTCCATGATGCGCGCGCCGCGCGCCGCGGCGGCCTCGGCAAGCCGACGCGTCTCCCCGGGTTCCGAGGAGCCCATGTCGATCACCAGCATCCCGGGCCGCAGAGCGGGCAGCAGGCCGCCCTCGCCTTCCATCACCTGCGCGACGATGCGGCTCGTCGGCAGCATCAGCACGACCACATCGGCGCCGGCGGCGACGGCGGCGGGCGTCGGTGCGGTCGAAAGCGCGCCTGTCGGCGCGCCTTCGGCCAGCGCGGCCAGGGCTGCCGCGGAACTGTCGCAGGCGAGCACGGAAAAGCCGCGCGCCATCAGGCTACGCGCCATGGGCAGCCCCATCATCCCCAGCCCGATGAATCCCACCGTCCCCGCGCGATCGGCCATGTACGTTCCCTTCCCTTCTCTCGCCCGGATGCTTCCCCGCCGACGCGCCGCTGGCAAGCGGGGCTGGGCAGGGCAGCCGCGCGCTGCGAACATCCCTGGCGTGCCGCCCTGGATCGCCGCCCTGTCGGCCACGCTGCTGATGCAGTCCGTGGCCTCCTTCATGACGCAATGCCTGCCCGTGGTCGCGCCGCTGATCACCGAGGCCGCGGGCATCGCGCCGGAGCGCGTCGGCAACCTGTCCTCCCTCGTCGCCCTCGGCACGGTGCTCTTCCTGCTGCTCGGCGGGCCGTTCCTCGCGCGGCTGGGGCCTGTCCGCACGCTGCAGGCGGGGGCGGCGATCGCCGCGGCCGCACTGCTCATCGCGGGGGCGGGCACGGTCGCGATGCTCGCGGTCGCCGCGCTCCTGCTCGGCGTGGGCTACGGGCCTTCCCCGCCCGCGGGCAGCCGCATCCTGGCGGCCACGGCGCCGACGGGACACCGGGCGCTGATCTTCTCGGTCAAGCAGGCGGGGGCGCCGCTCGGGGGCGCGCTGGCCGGGCTGGTCGCCGCGCCGGTGGCGAGCGCGGCCGGATGGCCCACCGCGCTGCTGGTGGGTGTGGTGGCCGGGCTGCTGGCCGCCGCGGCGATCCAGCCTTTGCGCACGGCGCTCGACACGGAACGCGACGCGGGGCGCAGCATCGCGCTGCGCGATGTCCTGTCGCCGCACACCATCGCCGCGCCCTTCGCCGTGCTGCGGACGCACCCCGCGCTGCCGAGGCTCGTGGCGCTGTCCGTCGCCTTCGCGCTGTGCCAGGGCTGCCTGTTCTCATTCACCGTCACCTGGCTGGTGGAAGCGCGCGGGCTGACGCTCGTGGAAGCCGGCGGCGTGTTCGCCGTGATGCAGGGAGCGGGCGTGGCGGCGCGGATCTTCCTTGGCTGGCTCGCGGACCGCACCGGGAATGCCACGCGCAACCTCGCGCTGCAGGGACTGGTCGCCGCGGTGATCGTCGCGGCCCTCGCCCTGCTGCCAGCCAGCGCGAGCGACGTTGCGGTCACGACCCTCTGCGCGCTTGCGGGTTTCGTCGCCGCATCCTGGAACGGCATCTCGCTGTCCGAGGTCGCGCGCCTTGCCCCACCCGACCGGGTGGGGGACGTCACTTCCGGCACCACACTGTTCGTCTTCCTCGGCTATGTCGCCGGGCCGTCGCTGTTCTCGCTGCTCGTCACCCTCAGCGGCGGCTATGCGTTGCCGATGCTGCTCGTCGCGGCGCAACTGGCCACGGTCGCCGGCTTCGTCGCGCTGGCGCGGCGCTGATCACACGGCCCAGGCCGGTGGCCGCTTCTGCTGGAAGGCCGCGATGCCCTCCCGCGCCTCCTCCCCCGCCGCGCAGCGGGCGAAGGCGCGGGCACCCGCTTCCGCATACCCATCGGGCGCGAGTGCGCCGAGCGCCGCGATCAGCCCCTTCGTCTCGGCCAGCGCCATCGGCGCGCCCTGGCGGAGGTCGGCGAGGATGGCATCGACCGCGGCCGCCAGCGCCGTGGCGTCCGGCACCACCTGGTGCACCAGGCCGATGCGCGCTGCCTCCGCCGCGTCGATCACATCCGCCCGCAGCACCATCCGCGTCGCTGCGCTACGACCCATGCGGCGCACCAGCCAGGGCAGGATCTGCGCCGGCACCAGGCCGCGCCGCACCTCGGGCGCGCAGAAGCGCGCATCGGCGGTCGCGATCGCGATGTCCGCGGAACAGACCCAGCCGAGCCCACCGGCATGCGCCGCGCCCTCGATCGCCGCGATCACCACCTGCGGCAGGGCGGACAGCCGCGCGAAGCGCTGGCCTGTGCGATGGTTGCGGCGCTCGGCCGCGACAAGACGCTCCGCCTCGCTCGCCTGCGAGCCGACCTCGGACAGGTCGAGCCCCGCACAGAAATGCCCGCCGGCACCGGAGAGCACCACGACGCGCGACTCCCGGTCGGCCGCCAGCGCGTCGAGCGCGGCGTCGAGCGCATCGCCCATCGACGCGTTCATCGCGTTGCGCCGCTGCGGGCGGTTGAGCGTCAGGCGCACCACGGGGCCGTCGCGCGTCAGCAGCACGGGCGTCTCGGTCATCGCGTTCCTCCTCTGTCGGGGCGGAGGATAGACGCGGCGCCCGCATCCGGCGATACGGGCGGCGAGAGAGGGAGTGCGCGGCATGGCGGAACGGATCGGCCTCGGCATCGTCGGCTTCGGCATCATGGGGGAGAGGCTCGCGCGCTTCGCCGCGGGCCACGCGCAGGTACGCCTCGTGGGCGTCTGGGACCCGGCGCCCGAGGCCGCAGCACGGCTGGCCGAAGCCGCGCCGGGCGTGCCGATGCTGGCCAGCGCGGAGGCGGTGATCGCGGCCTGCGACTGTCTCTACGTCGCCTCCCCGCCCGCCTTCCACCTGGCCCATGCGAAGGCCGCCTTCGCCGCGGGCAAGGCCGCCTTCCTGGAAAAGCCGCTGGCCGTGGACACCGCCGAGACGCGTGCCTTCGTCGCCGCGGCGGAAGTGGCGGGCGCGCGGGGCGCGGTGAACTTCCCGATGGCGTCCTCCCCGGCCGTGGCCCAGCTGAACGCATGGCGTACCGAGGGCGCGGTGGGCTCGCCGCGCTCGCTCTCCATCCTCACGGCCTTCGCCGCCTGGCCGCGCTCCTGGCAGCGCGGCGCGCATGCCTGGCTCGACCTGCCGGCGCAGGGCGGCTTCACGCGGGAAGTCGTCTCCCATTTCCTGTTCCTGACGCGCCGGCAACTGGGGCCGCTCGCGCTCGAGGCGGCGCAGGCCCGCTTCGACGCGCCGGGCCGCGCCGAGACGGCGATCGCCGCGCGGCTGAAGATCCGAAGGGCACACGGCTGGA
>NZ_JACADQ010000319.1 GCF_016106015.1 Neoroseomonas rubea | reverse complement strand
GGGCGGGATCGGTCCTGGCGGGAAGGGGATTTCCGGGACGGGTCCCCGGCGCCGGCGTTCCTGCGGCGCGGGAAGTAAGGATTGAAGGCCGGGGGAAGGGAACTTCCCCCGGGCCCCCTTCCTTTTTTGTCGTTCCGCCCTCGGATGAGGGGCGGAGCGCGTCGCGCACCAACGTATGGCGCGGCGCATGGACAAGGGCGCGACCCGGCGCTGAACCGCCGCTGCCAGGACGACACGCCCAGCGGATGCATCGTCAGCCCGGCAGGTTCTGCTGGACCGTTACGCCCTCACACCACTATATGGGTATTTGGTCCTATATGGGCCAGGTGCTCTTTGAACCTGTGCATCCGCCGCATCCACGCGCGCCCGATGTTCAAGCGCGCCATCCGCCCCCGCGCCGCCCGAGGGGAATTTGTCCGAAACCAACACGCACGGTTTCCAAAGGCCTTTCGGCCTTTGGCGGGGGAGTTCGAGGGGGCGGCGCCCCCTCGCCCCCACCCGGCCAATTTGTCCGAAACCCACCACCCGCCGCATGGCGAGGCGCCTTACCCGAACACCTCCGCCCAGGCCCCCCGCAACGCTGCGTCCGCTTCTTCCATCGTCGCGAGCACCCCTTGCGCGTGCAGGCTCGTCACCCCGTGGTCGCTGATGCCGCAGGGGACGATGCCGCCGAAGTGGGACAGGTCCGGGTCCACGTTCAGCGCCACCCCGTGCCAGGACACCCAGCGCGTGACGCGCACGCCGATCGCCGCGATCTTGTCTTCCCCGCCGGTCCCGCGGTTCGGCACCCACAGGCCGACGCGTCCTTCCCGCCGTTCGGCCCGCACGTTGAAGCGATCCAGCGTGCGGATCAGCCATTCCTCCAGCCCGTGGACGAAGGCGCGCACGTCCCGCGCCGCCACGCTGCCATGTGGCCTGGTCAGGTCCAGCATGACGTAGCCGGTGCGTTGCCCTGGCCCGTGATAGGTCCATTGCCCGCCCCGCCCGGCCGCGAAGGTGGGGAAGCGGGCGTCGCGCAGGTCTTCGGGCCTGGCCGAGGTTCCGGCCGTGTAGGTCGGGTCGTGTTCCACCAGCCAGACGCGTTCGCGCCCCGTCCCCGCGCGGATGGCCGCGGCGTGGGCTTCCATGGCTTCCAGCGCCGGCCCGTAGGGGGTGCGGCCTTCGCTGGTGATCCACTCGACGGGGTGTGTTGCTGGCGGCGCGGTCATGGGCTATACGCCGCGCCCTCTACCGGGTTTGCGGTCGTGGCGGAATGGTAGACGCGCCAGCTTGAGGTGCTGGTGGGGGAAACCCCGTGGAAGTTCGAATCTTCTCGACCGCACCAATTTCGTAGCCCTCAGACGCCGGGCGCCGGCATTCGCCGGCTTGGATTTCGCGCCGTGCACTGGCCCGTTGGCAACGTCGGCCGGCCTTGGCGCGGTCGCGCTTCGCGCTCCCGGATCGACGCTGCGCCTCGATCCGTTCTCTGTGGTCAGGCGCAGGCCTTCGCCGGCCTGGCTTCCGCGCCCTGTGCCGTCGCTCCGTGCACGGCTGACGGCCTCGGCGCGGTCGCGCTTCCGGATCGACGCCGCGCCGCGATCCGATGTCGGGCTTGCCCCCCGGTCGCCTCCCGCAAAGCCTTCCGTTAGGTTGCCCGTCGGAGGTGACCTGATGGACGAGGATTTCCGGCGCGCAGCGCTCGACTACCACCGGCTCCCGCGTCCCGGGAAACTGGCGGTGGAACCGACGAAGCGCATGGCCACCCAGCGCGACCTCGGCCTCGCCTATTCCCCGGGCGTGGCCGCGGCCTGCGAGGCGATCGCCGCCGATCCCGCCACGGCCTACGACTACACCACGCGCGGCAACATGGTCGCCGTCATCACCAACGGCACCGCGGTGCTCGGGTTGGGCGCCATCGGCGCGCTGGCGTCGAAGCCCGTGATGGAAGGCAAGGCCGTCCTCTTCAAGAAGTTCGCCGGCATCGATTCCATCGACATCGAGGTCGAGGAACGCGACCCGGACAAGTTCATCGAGGTGGTCGCCGCCCTCGAACCCTCCTTCGGCGCCATCAACCTCGAGGACATCAAGGCGCCGGAGTGCTTCGTCATCGAGCGCACGCTGCGCCAGCGCATGAAGATCCCGGTCTTCCACGACGACCAGCACGGCACCGCCATCATCGTCGCCGCCGCGGTGCGCAACGGGCTCAAGCTGCAGGGCAAGCGCATCGAGGACGTGAAGCTGGTCAACACCGGCGGGGGTGCGGCCGCGCTCGCCTGCCTCGACCTGCTCGTCTCGATGGGGCTGAAGCGGGAGAACGTCACGATCTGCGACATCGGCGGCGTCGTGCATTCCGGGCGCAACGACCTCGACCCCTACAAGGCCGCCTGGGCGCGGGAGACGACGGCCCGCACGCTGGAGGACGCGCTGCCTGGCGCGGATGTCTTCCTCGGCCTGTCCGCCCCGCGCGTGCTGCGGCCCGAATGGCTGAAGCACCTCGCGCCGAAGCCCCTGGTGCTCGCGCTCGCCAACCCCGAGCCTGAGATCCTGCCCGAGGCCGTGCGCGCCGCCCGCCCCGACGCGATCGTCGCCACGGGCCGCACCGACTACCCGAACCAGGTCAACAACGTCCTGTGCTTCCCCTTCATCTTCCGCGGCGCGCTCGATTGCGGCGCGACGACGATCAACGAGGAGATGAAGATCGCCGCGGCCGACGCGATCGCCGCACTCGCGCGCGTCGAGGCGAGCGAAGTGGTCGCCGCCGCCTATGGCGGCCAGGCACCTGTCTTCGGCCCGGACTACATCATCCCCAAGCCCTTCGACCCGCGCCTGATCCTCGAGATCGCGCCGGCGGTGGCGCGCGCGGCGATGGACAGCGGCGTCGCCTCGCGCCCGATCGCGGACTTCGCCGCCTATCGCCGCGAATTGGAACGCGCCGTGTTCCGTTCCGGCAACCTGATGCGCCCGGTCTTCGAGGCCGCGCGCGCCCGTCCCCGCCGCGTCGCCTACGCGGAAGGGGAGGATGAGCGCACGCTTCGCGCCGTGCAGTCGGTGGTCGACGAAGGCATCGCCGAGCCGATCCTGGTCGGAAGGCGCGACGTGATCGCGGCGAAGGTCGCGGCTCTCGGCCTGCGCATGGCGCTGGGGGAGAGCGTGCGCATCCTCGACCCGGCGCAGGATACCGAAGTGTTCGGCCCGCTGACGGAACTCTACCGGCTGAAGGTCGGCCGCCGGGGCACCCCGCCCGACGCGGCGGCCAAGCGGGTGATGACGCGCCCGGCCGTCGCCGCCTCCCTCCTGCTCGAAGCCGGGCATGCCGATGCCGCGATCTGCGGCGGCCTCGGCGACTGGATGGGGCAGTGGACCCATGTGCTCGACATCATCGGCAAGCGCGACGATGTCGGGCGCGTCTATGCGCTCTCCGGCCTCGTCACCCGCGCGGGCGAACACCTCTTCGTCGTCGACACGCATCTGTGCCTTGAGCCGAGCGCTGAGCAGATCGCGGAGATGACGCTGCTGGCCGCGGAACAGGTGCGCGCCTTCGGCATCACGCCCAAGGTCGCGCTGCTCTCGCACTCCTCCTTCGGCGCGTCGCACGCGCCGTCCGCGCGGCGGATGCGCCAGGCGCTGAAGCTCGTGCGCATGCACGACCCCGCGCTGGAGGTGGATGGGGAGATGCATGCGGATGCCGCGCTGATCCCGGCGATCCGCGCGCGCGCGGTGCCCGACAGCCGGCTCGAGGGGGCGGCGAACCTGCTCGTCATGCCGGGGATCGATGCCGCCAACATCGCCTTCAACCTGGTGAAGGCGGCGACCGACGGGCTGCAGCTCGGCCCGCTGCTGCTCGGGATGAACAAGCCGATCCACGTGCTTGTGCCATCCGTCACCGCGCGCGGCATCCTGAACGTGACGGCGCTCGCCGTCGCGCAGGCGAACGCGGGGGGCTAGCGCGCTGTCCGGCCAGCCGGAATGGGCTGGTCGGATCGCCTGCCCCGGAGGCCCCTGAACGACGGACGGAACCGCGCGGCGGGGCCGCGCGGTCGGGCGCTTCCGCCGCACAATCCTTGACGAGTCGGACTCCCCGCGCCGGACGGCATCCATACCGGCGCGGCCGATCCGCGGGCCGGCCGACCCTGAGACGGCCCGCGCCTCGGTCCCCCGCCGCCCAACGTCGCGTCCCCGGATCTCGCCGCGCGCCCGTCGCCAGCGGGACAGCAGGCGCACCACTCATCCCCGGTCGCTGCCGACGCGCGCAGGCTCGCCCACAGCGGTCATGCAGCCCGGTCGCACGCCGAACCGGAGGCCCGCCGCCCGGCTGCCGCGGTGCGCGAGCCGAAGCGAGACGCGCCGGCATTTCCGCCTTGCTTTTCATTCAACGTTGAATGACTATGGTTCTACGTTGAATGAAAGGCTCCCCCATGCCCTCCCGCCGCACGCTCCTCGCCGCCTCGGGCGGCCTTCTGCTCTCCGGCCGCAGCCTGCGCGCCGATCCGACCGCGCCATGGGACGCGGCACCCGCCTCCCGGCATGCGGACTGGCGCGTGCGGGCCGCGCACTGGGCCGTGCTCGCGCCCAATCCGCACAACCGGCAGCCCTGGATCCTCGACCTTGCCGCCGACGGCAGCGCGCTGCTGCGCTGCGACCTCGACCGGCGCCTGCCGGCCACGGATCCACAGGACCGGCAGATCACCATCGGGCTCGGCGCCTTCGCGGAACTGTTCCGCATGGCGGCCGCCGAGGAAGGCCGCACCGTCGCGATCGATCCCTTCCCCGAGGGCGAGCCCATACCAAGGCTCGATGCGCGCCCGGTCGCGCGCCTGCTGCCCCTGCCGGGCCGCCCGCCGCGCGATCCGCTCTTCGCGCATGCGCCGCGCCGCCGCAGCACCAAGGAACCCTTCGACATGGCGCGCCCGGTCCCGGCCGAGGCAAGTCCAAAGATCGGAAGAGCA
>NZ_JACADQ010000318.1 GCF_016106015.1 Neoroseomonas rubea | reverse complement strand
TGATGGCGCAACGAGGTGATGGAGACCTTTCCCCGCCAACGTGACCTATCGACGTTGCTGCGCATGCCCGACTGGACCCACCTGCCACCCCAACCGTCCCTGGAACCTTGGCCATCGGATCCCAACAGACAGAAAAGGGAGGGGGTTCGGGGGAGGTTCCCCTCCCCCGGCCTTGCCTCTGATGCCCGACCGCGCCTGGGTCCGCCTGCCTTCGGGCCGCCGCCTGGACCTGCTGTCGCCCACCCCCTTCGACTGGACCGATGCGGACCTCGCGACTGGCCTTGCCCGCACCTTCCGCTGGGGTGGCCATTCCGCCTGGCCGGAGCCGCTATCCGTCGCGCAGCATTCGCTGACGGTTCTCGCGCTGCGCCGGTCGCGCACGCGCCATCGCCTGACGCCGGCGCAGGAACTGCGCGAATTGCTCCACGATGCGGATGAGGGGTTGATCAACTTCGACTGCATCTCCCCCCTGAAGCCCTTCCTGGGCCCAGCCTTCGCCGAACTGCAGGCGCGGCTTTCGGGCGTGATCGCCGCGCGATACCGATTGCCTGCCTGGACGGCGGAGGAGAAGCGCGCCCACAAGGCGGTGGACGTCGCCGTGGCGGCTGCGGAAGCCGTGCATGTCGTCGGCTGGACCGCGCAGGAGGTGCGCGAGACGCTCGGCATCCGCGCGGCGCCGATGGACAAGGACCCGTTGCAGGTCCGCTATGGCGAGCCGGCGTGGCGGCCCTGGGCGCCCGACGTGGCGGCGGCGCGCTTTCTCGAGGAACTGCTGGCGCTCCAGGCGCGGGCCGGCCTCTAGCCGCGCCGGCATTCCCGCGCGATCATCCCCGCGGAAACGATCCAAGGGGGAAACGCGCGCATGTCAGCCGCGGTGCCGATCGCCGGCAACAGGTTCATCATCGTGGGTGGCGCGAGCCTCGTCGGTTCGGCGACGGCGGCGGAGCTGCTCGACGCCGGCGCATCCGAGGTGGTGCTGTTCGACAATTTCTCGATGGGCTCGGAACAGGCCGTCGCCCATCTGAAGGACAATCCGCGCCTGCGGCTGGTGCGCGGCGACGTGATGCGCCTGCCCGACCTGCTGCGCGCGATGGAAGGTTGCCAGGGCGCGCTGCTGCTCGCCGCCTACATGACGCTGAACATGGACCGCGACCCGTGGGGCGGGCTCGATGTGAACATCCGCGGCGTGCAGAACGCGCTGGAGGCGGCGCGCGCGAACGGCGCGAAGAAGGTCGTCTTCGCGTCATCCAACGCCGTCTATGGCTATGGGCCCGGCGTGAAGGGTGACTTGGTGGAGGAGACGCCGTTCCATTCGGTGGGCGCCCCGCCGGCCGCGATCCTGTACGGCGCGACGAAGATCATCGGCGAGCAGCTGTGCCGCGACATGAAGCGGCGCTTCGGCCTCGACTACGTCGTGCTGCGCTATTCGACCGTCTATGGCGAGCGACAGCACTACCGCGCGGCCAACGCTCTCTACATCATCGAGACCTGGGACCGCGTGAAGCGCGGCGAGCGCCCGCAGGTCTATGGCGACGGGTCGGAGACGAAGCACTTCGTCTATGTCGGCGACCTCGCGCGCGCCAACCGCATGGCCTTCGAATCCGAAGCGACCGATGTGGCGGTGAACACCTCCGGCCCGAAGCCCGTCACCACACTCGAACTGGTGCGCATGGTCACGAAGCTGGCGGGGGCGGAGGTCGAGCCGGAGTTCGTCGGCGACACGCCGGGCAAGGTGCGGCTGACATCCGGCGGCGCCTTCCGCATCGCGCATGAGGCGGCCTTCGCCGCCATCGGTTGGAAGCCGCAGGTGGAGATGGAGGAAGGCCTCCGCCGCCTGATGACGTGGATCGAAAGCAACGAAGGGAGGACATCATGAAGGTCACACGCAGGACCCTGCTCGGCGCGGCGGGGGCTACGCTCGCCGCCCCTGCGCTCGGCCAGCCGCGCTGGCCGGACCGGCCGGTCGAGATCGTAGTCGGCTTCGTCGCCGGCGGTGCCACGGACCTCGATGCCCGCGCCGTCGCGCCGCTGCTGGAGAAGCGGCTCGGCGGGCCGGTCGTGGTGGTGAACCGCCCGGGCGCGGGTGGCGAGGTCGCGCTCGCCTCCGTCGCGCGCGCGCGCCCCGACGGGCATGTGCTTGCCACCACCAACATGCCTGGGCTGCTCACCATCCCGATCGAGCGCCAGGCGCAGTTCAAGCTCGAGGATTTCGCCGGCATCGCCAACATGGTCACCGACCCGACGGCGATGACGGTGCATGAGGACAGCCCTTATCGCACCCTGGCCGACCTGATCGCGGCGGCGCGCGCGCAGCCCGACCGCATCACCTACGCCTCCCCCGGCGTTGGTACGGACGACCACCTGCAACTTGTGCTGCTGCAGGCGCTGACCGGCATTTCCATGACGCATGTCGTGTTCCAGGGCGACCCGCAGCTGCGCACCGCGATCCTCGGCCGGCAGGTCGATGTGATGGGGCTCAACCTCGGCCCGGTCACGGCGAACCGGGAGAAGCTGCGCACGCTGGCCATGGCCGGCGCGGCACGCAGCGCCTTCCGGCCCGACGTGCCGACGCTGACGGAACTCGGCTTCCCGGTGGAGATGGCGTCCGAGCGCGGCATCGTCGCGCCGGCTGGCACGCCGCCGGCGATCCTCCAGCGGCTGCGCGAGGCGATGGCCGACGTGATCCGCGACCCCGACTTCGTGCGCGTGATGCGCGAACGCTTCACCGAGCCACGCTACGAAGAAGGCACCGCCTGGTTCACGCGCCTCGCCGGCCTCCAGGGCAACTACCGGACGCTCTGGCAGCGGACGCCCTGGTCGCAGCGCTAGAGCAATATCCGATCAGCCGGAAGCGGCTGATCGGATTTCTTGCTCTGGAAACCATTGATGCTACAGCACGCCCAGGCCCGCCGCGGCCCGGGCGTCAGGCCGGCATCGCGCCCGCGTGCTGTTTCACGCCGGTGACGCGGCGCGTGAGCGCGGTGGCGGCGACCTTGTTGTCGACCTCGTTCGGCGCCTCGGGGCCCGTCAGCGGGTTGCCGTCGAGCTCCCGGCAGATCACCCCGCCCTTCACCTTGTGCACGTCCGTCACGATCGGCGTCGTGGCGTCGGAGATGTTGTGGATCAGCTCATGCAGGATGCAGCCGGCAACGAGCTGTTCCCGGTTCGTCGTCGCGTTGCCGCGTGGGTCGCCACCCTGGACGATCTGGCGGAGATAGACCTCGCTGACGACCGCCTTGTCCGCAGCCCCCATCATGGTGCTGCCCGACACGCCCAGCGTCAGGTCCTCCGTCGCGCGCTGCGCGACGATGCTGTCGGCGGCCGAGGTCAGCAGGTAGCAGACCAGGTCGCGCGCCTTGACGTCCCCCTGCTTGCTGTCGGTGCGCACGGCGACCGTGCCGAAGGCCGGCACCGACAGGATGATCGTCTCCGTCCAGGCCTTCAGCTTCGCGGCCGCGGTCGCGAGGTGCGAGGCGTCGAAGCGGCCGGACAGGTCGCCGGCCTTGTTCACCAGATGAATCGTTAGCGTCTCGGCCATGGCGGTCGTCCCTTCCGTCCCCGGCCCGGCAGCTTAATCCTTCCGCGGTGGGGCGCGGTATCGCCGCTCACATGGCCGCGCGCGGCGCGGCGAGGCTTTCGCGGATGAAGCCGATCAGCGGCTCGACCAGCGCGCTGCGCCCTTCGGCGTCGCCGAAGAGGCACATTTCCGCCGTGCCGCAGGCCGGCAGACCGGGCACTTCCGCGAGCCCCGGCGGCAGTCCGGTGCGCCCCAGCACCGTTGCCGCGAAGCCCGCCTGCGCGGCCGCCGCGACGCCGAGCAGCGAGGCCGAGGTGTAGAGCAGGTCGAAGGCGATCCCCGCGCGGGCAAGCGCCGCCAGCGCCCGGTCGCGCAACATGCAGCCCTGCGGCAGCATCGCGACCGGCAGGGGGCGGTCTGACGGGGCCTCCCATTCCGGTGCCGCGACCCAGACGATCGTCTCGGTGAAGATCGGCCGCCCCTCGGTCTCCCCGTCCCGCCGCTTGCCGAGCACGAGGTCGAGCGCGCCTTCGGCCATCGCCGCGCGCAACTCGTGGCTCCGGCCGACCTCCACCTCCAGCCGCACCTCCGGGTAGGTCTGCGCAAAGCGGGCCAGCACGGGGGCGAGGTTGCGCGGGATGAAATGGTCCGCGACGCCCAGGCGCAGCCGCCCCGCGACCGGGGGCGCGACCATGCGGCGCACCGCCTCGTCGTTCAGGGCCAGGATGCGGCGGGCATAGGCGAGCAGCGTCTCCCCATCGCGCGTCAGCGCCACGCCGCGCCCGCCGCGCTCGAGCACGCGCTTGCCGAGAATGTCCTCGAGCCGCTTCACCTTGAGGCTGATCGCCGACTGGGTCAGGCCGAGCGCGCTGCCCGCAGCGGTGAAGCCGCCGCGCTCGGCCACTGTGACGAAGCCACGCAGCAGGTCGAGGTCGAGGTCGGGGACGCGCATGGCATGAGAAACCATCATGTCTCGCGCGGCGTCAATGAGTGGCTGTGATGATCGCCTGGCTGCCGAGGGGGGGCAGTCACCCTGCGCCATGCCAGGCTGCGCGCCGCGCTGCGGGATGGCTCAGGGATCGCTCGCCATCGGCTTCCGGCGGCTGCTGGAATCGCGAAGGGGCGCGCCGCACGGGCGCGCCCCTCGCCTGATCCGCGCGGGACACCCGAAGGCACTGCCTCCGGGCGCCGGGATCAGATTTCCTCGTCGCCGCCCCAGTCGCTGCCGCCATCGTCATAGGCGGCGGCGTCCTGCTGCTGGCCCCAGCCGCCCTGGTCGGCTGCCGCCTTCTCCTCGCCCCAGCCGCCGGCCGCGGCCGGGTCGGTGAAGCTGGAGGGCGTCGCATCCGCCGCGGGGGTCGCGGCCTGCGCCGCGCCACCCGAGCCGAGCGCGCCCATTAGCATGTTGCCGAGCAGCATACCGCCGGCCAAGATCGGAAGAGCA
>NZ_JACADQ010000317.1 GCF_016106015.1 Neoroseomonas rubea | reverse complement strand
CGCCCGCGCCACCGCGGGTCCCGCCGCTCGACCTGACGAACCGCCCGCCGGTCCGGCTGGGGGAGGCGCCGTCGGCCGCGCCGCGGCGTGGGCTCGACATCTCCCCCGGCGCGACCCTGCCCGGGCCGGGGGACGACCAGAACCTGCGCGTGCGGGGCGCCCAGGCGGGGCCCGACTGGCGCAACGCCTTCCGCCAATGGCTGGAGCAGAACCTGCGCTATCCGCGGGAGGCGGCGGAACTCGGCGAGCAGGGGCCGGTGACGGTGCGCATCATCACCGGCGCGGATGGACGCGTGCGCTCGGTCGAGATGCGCACGGCGTCACGCTCGATCTTCCTGAACTACTATTCGCAGGCGGTGTTCCGGGGCCGCAGCCTGCCGCCCTTCCCGCCGGGGACGGCGGAGGAGCAGGTCACGATCGACCTGACGATCAACTACATCCTCTACGGGCGATAGCGGCGCGGCGCCGGGCGCATCCTGCGTGAGCGCCCGGGACCGGCACGCGGCGCCCGGGACGTGGAGCAGGCACGAGCGCGGGGCGGCCACGGCGTGTCGCGGGCATGCCGCACATCGGGGAACGTCATGCCGCAGGCGCGCCGTCGGACCGCAGGCGGACGGCGCGGGGGAAGCGTCACGCCCGTGCGGCCCGGCGGCCGGCGCGGGTCAGGCGTGCCCGACCTCGCCGAAGGCGTCGCGATTCGTGGTGCGCACCACCGCGGCGAAGAGCCGCAGCGCGTCGGGTCCGCCGCGATCGAGCAGCGAACCCCCCTCCATCTCCTTCGCCAGGATCTCGGCGTGTTCGGCGAGCGTCTCCGCGGCGCGACGCAAGGCCTCGCGCGAGAGGGTCAGCTGCACGTCTTCGGAGAGGCAATTCCAGTCGGCAGGCCGCATGGCGGTTCCATCCGCGTCAACCGCCGTTCTGGCGTCCATACACGCCCCATGTGAGCGCCCCCGGAGATTGCGCCGTGGATGGTTAACGAGTGGTGAGTCGCGCTCTCACGTCAGACGCAACTCGACAATTCCGAGGGTGTCGAAGTCGACCACCGCGGTGCAGGGGCCATCGAGCCAGATCGGCGGCGTGACCGAGCCGAGGAACACCACCTGGCCGGCCCGCAGCCCGCCGAAGGCCGCCGCGCAGGGGGAGGCGGCAAGCCAGGCCAGCGCCTCGAAGGGGTGGCCGAGCAGGTCCGCCCCCACGCCTTCCCCGCGCAGCTGGCCATCCACCAGCAGCCGCCCGCGCGTCGCGGCGAGATCGAGGCCCATCGCGCGCCAGCCCGCCACCGGCGGGCCGAGCACGCCGCCCGCATGGAACACCTGGTCGGCGATCAGCGTCGGCGTGGTGAGTTTCGCGAGGTCGTCGTAGCGCTTCTCCACGATCTCCATGGCGGCGAAGACCTCGCCCACCGCATCGCCCGCTTCCTCCCGCGTGCAGGGGCCGGCGGGCAGGTCGCGGGCGAGTCGCAGCCCGACCTCGCATTCGACGCCGGGGTTCAGGAAATCGGCGTAGCGCGTCGTGGCGGGGCTCGCGCGCAGCCCGGCCTTGGGCACGAAGCCGCCGGCGGGGCCGGACAGGCCGAGGATCGCCTGCATCTGCTTCGTGGTCGCGCCGATCTTGAAGCCGGCGGGCGGCAGGCCGCCCATGCGCAGGGCGACTTCCTTCTGCACGGCGTAGCCGGCCTCCACCGTGGCGGGCGCGATGCGCCCGAGCGGGGCCAGGATGCGGCGCGCGCGCCGCGCCTCGATGATCGCCTCGGCGGCTTCGGATGCCATGCGCGTCCCTCCCTCGGGGTGTTGGGGGAGGGCGCGGCCCTCCCATCCCCCCTTGTGCCGAAGGCCCGCCCGCGCGCAAGGCTTGGGTTAAAAATGGAAGCAGCCGTCGTCGCGGAACCTAGTCCACGTTGTTTGCTGTCAGGAACAGCGACTGCGACAGCGTATCGAAGAAACGCTGGAAAGGCGTCGCGTCGGCAATGGCATCGAGGTTGTATTGGCCCGAAGCCCGAACGAGCGTGCGCGACGGACCTGCTGACCGCATCGTGATTGTCACCCTGACATAGCTCCCCGAAAGCCGAGTCGCGCTCACCGTGCCGAGCACGTCGTCAGCCCGATCCACCACAAAGCCAAGATCCTGGAGCGCCGCAATGACGGACCGGAAAACCAAGTTCCGGTCCCCCGTGTCGAACGAGCGGGTGGATATTGCACGCTGTGCGACCTGTGTTGCGTTCGTCGCCAAAACTTGCTGCCGGCTGTCAATTTGGCACCCTGCGAGCGCAACAAGTGACACAAGCGCCTGAACTGAAACGGCGATCGCGGAGATTTTGGGGAAACTAAATTTCATGTGCGGTCAGGAAAGCCGACTGTGCGAGTTGATCGAAGAAGGCTTGATAGAGTTGTGGATCGTCCATAGTCTCCATGCGGCTCACCTGATTGTCAGTGTTGATGACAATCCGCTGGAATGTTACGCGTGCGATACTTGCTGTACGTTCGGGTGTCGGGCGAACTACTACTAGAATCCTAATGCGTTGGTTGCGGTCCATCACGACCCGATGCTGCGTTCGGGCCGCTGCCGCCAGAAGGACGAGAACGATTTGCGAAGCAACTTGGCCCGCCTCAACCGCATCCCGGTCCTTAGACCCCATCACCAGACCAGATTGCGGCCGCGTTTCCTCAATTGTGAAACCGAGATCCTGCATCACGCCGACAACGGCTTGCAGCAGCATAGTTTCATCACGCGTATCGAAGCGGCGCGTTTGCCGCGCGCGCTGCTCAACGACCGACCCCGAGGGGGTGAATGCGTCGGCGTGCAGTTCTGCGCGTGTTCGGCAGGCGCCAACAACTAATGGAGCGAAGGCTGCGAAAACACCGATTGTGAGATGGCGGCGCTGCATTTCAGCCCTTCAGAAACTGCTTGAGCGGTATGAGAAGTCGCGTACCCGCCCCCCCTCGTCGAACCTGATAATGATTGTCAGGGTACGCTGCGATGAGCGGCGCGCTCCAGCTTGTGCTCCGAACCCAGCAAGGAACAGCGCGTTCACACCACCTGAACTGGACGAATAGACGGTTTCGCTGGAGACGCGGTCGTAAACCCAGTTCTCACGCCGTCGCTCGTCGGTGGCCACCATGTTCGGGGCGCCGAGCACCGCGACAACGTCCGCCCCGGACATCCCGACGCGAATTTCGCGCTGCACAGTGCCGACCGTAAGTCGGTCGGCCTGCCCACCCGAGGCGCCCACTTGGCCGGCGTGGTCTCCCGCGCTGCATGCTCCTACTGCGAGAAGCGTGACCACAAGCGCAAGCTGACGAAGTAGCGGTACGCGACATCCTTGTGTCACCGCGACGCCTCCTGATTCGTTTGGTCGCGCCGTCGGCGCGGGTCGGGCTCGGGTTCAGGTCGAACGGCGTTCGGCACGCTGTCGTCCGATGGCGCCGCGAACGCTTCGCGCCCAAGCATTGCCGAGAGCGGGGCAAAGAAATTGCGAAGATAGAAATTTGGGTCGTCCACCTGCGTTTCGATGTTGGGCAGGAGTACAACCGCATTGGCGCGGACGACGCTCTGGGACGGTCCGCGTTGGCGGACGACAGCGGTCAGGCGGACGGTGTTCATCTTGGTCGCGGTAATCGTGCCGGCGCCCGGTTCTGCTTTGGTGATTCGATATCCCAGATCGTGCAGCGTAGCGACCACACCGCGGAGTACAGCCGGTGCGTCTCCGTCAATGAGGCGCGACTGCATCGCCCTGAGTTCTACCGCGCTCCGAGTGCTGGCCTGGAAAGTGCGCTGCGGTTCCTGATGCGCGCAGGCGGTCAGAGGTCCTAGGACAGCGAGTGCGAGGAAGTTGCGCCGGCTCACGTTCGGGCTCCACGCGCTGTCATGCCAGCCCGTAGCATGTCGAAAAACTCCCGGTGCATCTCAGGTTGGAGGAGTTGCTCCGTGCGCGCGGCGCCTTGACTATTGTAGACGACTCGCTCGAAGGAGGCGCGAAGTTCTGTCTCGCGCGTCGATGGCAAAGTGCGTGTCGTAAGGGTCACACGGATGACTTGATTGGTATCCCACACCGGCACGTATGCTACGAGAAAGGCGGCGGCAATGATTGTAACCGCAATTTGAGCGGCTACCTGCCCCGCCTCCGTCGCGTCGCGGCTCTTGCTTCCTGCGATGACGCCAACCTGAGGTGCGCTCTCGTCAACGGCAAATCCAAGGTCCTGCAGGACCTGCGTCGCCTCCGCGAGCAGTTGGTACTCGTCTGTTGCCGGAAATCGCGTTGTCTGTAGCAGCCTTATCTGAGCTGCATTTTCGGGTGGCGCTCCGACTCGCAACGCGATTTCGTTGGCGTTTACGCAGGCATTCAACAGAAACGTTGCGAGAAGGCACGCGGGAATGCGTCGCCAACGCCTCATCGGCAATATCATAACCGCAGGTCCCGATAGTTAGTTTCAATCTAGATTTGCTTGCGCCGCCCTCGCTGGTCAACAGTTGAGTCTCATTCCAGCGATCATGAGAGTCGTTCTCTCAAAAATTGCTCGCAGTGACCTGATGTATCGTCAAAGCGTCAGCGCCGTAGCCGGGTTCGCCACATGACCTCGTCTGAATGAACGGAGCGGCCTAAGCGACCTCATTCTGATCCGGGTCCTCGTCAGCGTCGATTCGGTGATGCGCGTTGCAGAAAGCTCAAGATATGCCGTCAACGTACGGGTTGTCGGTCCGAGCGATTCGCCCCGCCGTCCCGCCGCCGGCCCCGCGCGGTCGACATCGCCCTTCCCGCGGCGCGGGCCCATGGCGGATGATTGGGCGACGCCACCGGACGGGACGAACGATGACCGACACGCCAGGCCGCGATTCACCCTCCCGGCGCGGATCGCGTCGCGGGCTGCTGGGCGCCGCGGGGACGTTCGGGGCGGCGACCCTCGCCCCCGGCTGCGCGCTGCCGCCCCGGCTCGACGCCGTGCCGGCCGGCCGCTCGGGGCAGG
>NZ_JACADQ010000316.1 GCF_016106015.1 Neoroseomonas rubea | reverse complement strand
GATCCCCCTCCCCTTTTTCTGTCTGGGCGTCCCGCCTGCGGCGGGCCGCGAAAGGTATTCAAAGAAGGAGGGGGGCTCGGGGGGAGTTCCCTCCCCCCGGCCTTCCCATTTTTACTGCGTGTGGAGCGTCGCCCCCGACGCCGCCTGCGCCTGTTCGAGCGACACGCCCGGCGCGAGGTCCAGCACCACGAACCCCTTCTCCGGCACCACGTCGAAGACGCCTAGGTTCGTGTAGACGCGCTTGACCGCGCGCGGCGTCGTCAGCGGATAGCCGCATTTCGCGACGAGCTTCGGCCGTCCGTCCTTCGTCGTGTGCTCCATCACGACCCAGAGCCGCTTCGCCCCCGCGCCGAGGTCCATCGCGCCGCCGACCGCGGGCGCGGTGTCATTCTCGCTGGTGGCCCAGTTCGCGATGTCGCCATTCTCGGCGACCTCGAAGGCGCCGAGGACGCACAGGTCGATATGCCCGCCGCGGATCATCGCGAAGCTGTCGGCATGGTGGCAGTAGGACCCGCCGGGGCGGAGCGTGACGGCCTGTTTGCCGGCGTTCACCAGCCAAGGATCGACCTTGTCCGGCGCGGGGGCGGGGCCCATCCCGAGGATGCCGTTCTCGGAATGCAGGATGACCTCCCGCTCGAGTGGCACGTAGTCCGCGATCATGGTCGGGATGCCGATGCCGAGGTTGACGTACCAGCCCTCGGGGATGTCCTGCGCGGCGCGGGCGGCCATGCCCTTGCGGTCGAAGCCTTGCATGTGAGTTGCTCCTGTCCCGGTTCCTGGTGTCCCGATCAAGCCCATTGCGCCCCGCGGTCCACACGGACCACGCGGCTGACGAAGATGCCCGGCGTGTGCACGTTCTCCGGCACGATCTCACCGAGCTCGCGGATGTGCATCACCTGCGCGATGGTCATCTCGGCGGCCATCGCCATCACCGGGTTGAAGTTCCGGCCGGAGGCCCGGTAGGTCAGGTTGCCCCAGCGGTCGCCTTCCCAGGCCTCGACCAGCGCGACGTCGCCCTTCAGCGCGTGCTCCATCACATAGGTCTTGCCGTTGAACTCGCGATGCTCCTTGCCGGCGGCGAGGAGCGTGCCGACGGAGGTCGCGGTGAAGAAGGCCGGCACGCCGGCGCCGGCGGCGCGCATGCGCTCCGCCATCGTGCCCTGCGGGACGATCTCCAGCTCGATCTTCCCTGCGCGATAAAGTTCCTCGAACACCACGGACCCGGCGGAGCGGGGGAAGGAGCAGATGATCTTCCGCACCCGGCCGAGCTCCATCAGCT
Source organism: Neoroseomonas rubea (assembly GCF_016106015.1). Classification (GTDB taxonomy): domain Bacteria; phylum Pseudomonadota; class Alphaproteobacteria; order Acetobacterales; family Acetobacteraceae; genus Neoroseomonas; species Neoroseomonas rubea. Next base: position 3,718 of record NZ_JACADQ010000316.1, on the reverse strand, counting down.
TCGCGAGGCCGACCCGCCCGTTGCCCGCATTGTTCGCCACGCAGACCAGGTCCTTGGCACCCTGTTCGATCAGCGCCTCAATCAGCTGGTCCGGCTGGCCGACGGCGCCGAAGCCGCCGATCAGCACCGTGGATCCGTCCTTGATGCCGGCCATCGCATCGGCCAGCGACTGCACGATCTTGTTGATCACGTTCCCTGCTTCCCTACGGGTGCCTGAAAAGCCCGTTGCTGACGACGACCTTGTCGCGTTCGACCACGCGCGCGCGGAAGGCCGCGCCCCCTTCCTCGTGCCAGATTTCGGTGCGGATCGTCTCCCCCGGAAAGACGGGGGAGGAGAAGCGAAGGTCCATCCGCCCGAAGCGCGCCGGATCATAACCGCACAGCGTCCTCATCAGCGCGTGGCACACCACGCCGAAGGTGCAGAGCCCGTGCAGGATCGGGCGGGGGAACCCCGCCTTCGCCGCGACCGCCGGGTCGATATGCAGCGGGTTGTGGTCGCCGTTGAGCCGATAGACGATCGCCTGCTCCGGCCGCGTCGGCAGGTCGAGCGTCACGTCAGGCGCGCGCTCGGGTTCCGGATGCGGCTTCTTCACGGGGCCGGACGGGCCGCCGAAGCCGCCATCCCCGCGCGCGAAGGTGGTGCCTTCCAGCGTGGCGAGCTTCTCCCCGGTCCGCGCATCGAGGACCACGCGCTCGTTGTACAGCAGCGCGCCCTTGCCCGGGCCGCGATCGACGATGGCGCTGATGCGCGATTTCCCGACGATCTCGCCTTCCGCCGGCAGCGGCTTGTGCAGGATGATCGACTGTTCCCCGTGCAGCACCTGCGTCCAGTCCACGCCCGTGTCGGGGTTGCGCAGCCAGAAGCCCGGATAGCCCAGCACCACCGCCATGGACGGCATGGCCTTCAGGCGCGGCTCGTAGACGAAGTCGAGCTGGCTTTCGTCCATCGGGTCCTGCCCGAGGCCGATGGAGAAATTGTAGAGTGCCGTGTCCTGCCAGCGGATCGCCTGGCGGATCTCCGGGATCGGGTAGTTCAGCAGGTGTTCGTAGACGATGGGCATCAGTGCGTGTCCTCGACCTCGATCACCGCATCGGCGGCGAAGGCGCCCTGGCCTTCGGGGAGCACGAGCAGCGGGTTCACGTCGACCGACAGCAGCCGCTCGTCCGCCCCCGCGGCGAAGCGCGACAGCGCGGCGAGCGCGCCGGCCAGCGCCTTCACATCCGCCTTCGGCCGTCCGCGCGCGCCATCGAGCAGGGGAAAGCCCTTCAGCGAGCGGACCATGCGCTCGGCCTCCGCCTCGTCGAAGGGGCAGCGGCGGAAGGCGACGTCCTTCAGGATCTCGATGAAGACGCCGCCGAGGCCGACCATCGCCACGGGGCCGAACACGGGGTCCCGCGCGACGCCGAGCGCCATCTCGACCGCGCCCTTGATCTGCTTCGCGATGAGCACGCCTTCGATCCGCGCGTCTGGCGCGCGGGCGGCGGCGCGTTCGAGAAGCGTCGCATGCGCCGCGCGCACCGCCGCCGCATCCGCCAGGTCGAGGATGACGCCGCCGATCTCGCTCTTGTGCAGGATGTCCGGCGACAGGATCTTCGCCACGACCGGATAGCCGAAGCGCTCGGCCGCCGAGACGGCCTCCTCCGCGCTGCCGCACGCCGCTTCCGGCACGGCGGGCACGCCAGCCGCGGCGAGGATGCGCTTGCCTTCCGCTTCCGTCGGCGTCGTCGCGGGCAGGGTCACGTTGCCCACCACGATCTCCTCCGCCCGCGGGGCGGCGAAGGCGGCGCCGTAGCGGCCCATCGCCTCGATCGCGGCGACGGCGCGCGTCGGGTCCTCGAAGACCAGGAACCCGTCCTCCTCATAGCCTTTCACCTTCTCGGGCGGGGCGATGGCGGAGAGCACCCAGAGCCGGTCGGCGAATTTCTCCCGCGCCGCCTTGAGGTAGGGGCGCAGCTTCGGCGCCATGGTGGTGGATCCGCCCGTCTGGGTCAGGAACACCAGCATCGAGCCGTAGCCGCCGGCCTGCGCCGTCATCTCGAGGAATTGCGGGAACAACTCCGTCTGGTTCACCGCCTGCGCGGTGCAGTCCACCGGATTGCGCGGCGCGCAGAAGGAGATCAGCGATTTCAGATGCGCCTGCGCATCCTCCGGCAGCGGCGGCATCGGCACGCCGGCCGCTTCCGCGGCGTCGGAGATCAGCACGCCCGCGCCGCCGCTGACGGTGATGACGCCCATGGTGTTGCCCACGGGATATATGCGCTTCGTCGCCGCATAGGCGATGTCGAGCATCTGCTCCGTCGTCGTCGCCCGCACCACGCCGAATTCGTCGAGCACCGCCTGGGTGATGGCGTCGTCCCCGGCGATGGAGGCGGTGTGCGACTTCGCCGCATGGCCGCCCAATTCACTGCGCCCCACCTTCATCAACACGACCGGCTTGCGGTTGCGCCGCGCGAGATCCAGCGCCGCGGTAAAGCGCGCGCTCTCGCGGATTCCCTCTGCATAGGCGCAAATCACCTCGACTTCCGGCGCCTGCGCCATCCAGCCGATCGCCTCGCCGAGCGACACATCGGCCTCGTTGCCCGTGGTGATGCAGACCGGCGTGCCGATCCCCCGCATGCGGGAGACGGCGAAGACATGCGTGCCATAGGCCCCGGACTGGGAGGCGATGCCGATATTGCCGCGGATCGGCCAGCCCTGCTCGAAGGACAGCGAGAAGATCGGGTAGAAGTTGATGCTGGCGTTGAACAGGCCGAGGCAGTTGGGCCCGAGCAGCCGCATCCCGTGCCGGCGCGCCGCCGCGACCAGGCGGTCCTGCATCGCCGCCCCCGCCTCGTCCACTTCCGCGAAGCCCGCGGTGAAGACGATGGCCGCGCGGCAGCCTTTCGCACCCAGGTCATCGACGGCCTGCACCGCCCCTTCGCCCGGCACGGCGACGATCGCGACATCGGGCGCGGATGGCAGCGCGGAGACGGAGGCGAAGGCGGGCAGCCCCTGCACCGTGGCGCGGTTCGGGTTCACCGGCAGGATGGCGCCGGAAAAGCCCTGGCGCTGCATGTAGGCGATCGGCCGGCCGCCGATGCGCGTCGCATCGTCCGAGGCGCCAATGATGGTGACCGAGCGCGGCCGGACCATGGCGTCGAGCGCCGCGAAGCCTGCGGCGGTGATGGGGCGCGAGTGGCCGCCTTCGGCGGGCATGGGCGTTTCCTCCGGCAATCGGCGCGCAGCGTGGCCTCCGCCGCCCGGGCGGGCAAGGGGGCGAGTCCAGCGCGGCGCGCCATGCAGCCGCCGGAATGGCGAAGGGCCGCGACGCTGCCGCCGCGGCCCTTCCCGAAGCGATCCGATCGCCTGGCGTCAGGCGCCGGGGGCGACCACCGTGCAGGCGCCGCGGGCGCGGAGCCGGGCGCAGGCCTGCTCGGCGCCGGACTGCGTCAGGCCGGTCACGCGCGCCCGGTAGAGCGTCGTGCTGCCCTGGCGCACCGGCGTCACGGCAGTGCGGCTGCCCATGGTGGCGACCACGTCCCGCGCCTGGGTGGCGGTGGTGCGCGCCAGGTTCTCGGACGCGAAGGCGCCGACCTGCACGCCCCAGCCATTGCCGCCGGGCTGCGCCGTCGTGGTGCGCGCCGCCGCCTGCTGCGCGGGCGGGGTCGGCATCGGGGCGCGGGGCAGGGTGCTCGCCTGCGCCGTGCCGACGATCCCGAAGCGACTGAGCGGCGCGGC
>NZ_JACADQ010000315.1 GCF_016106015.1 Neoroseomonas rubea | reverse complement strand
GTATGCTCTTCGGATCTGACGGGGGCCGCGACCGCGGCCGCCGGGCGCCCGTCGCGCCCGAGGCTGCCGCCGCAGTCCAGGCGCAGCGCAGGTTCGCGCCGGGTCATCGACGCCGTGCCGACGCCCATGCCATCGGCCGAGACCAGCGACACGCGGCAGCGCGCGACACCTCAGCGCGCCGAGGTCTCGATCGTCGCGAGCCGCGCGCGGACAGCAGCGAGGTTGCGCGCCTTCACCGGCCCGAACCCCTTCACATCGCCCCAGGCTTCCGCCCAGGCGCAGGCGGTGGTGTGGGCGGCGGGGAGCATGGCGAGGAAGCCTTCGACGCCCGCGCGGAACTCGCCCGGCAGCGCGCGCTCCATCCGCCGTTCCTCGGTCCGGCCGAAGGGGTCCAGCGCCGTGCCGCGCAGCACCTTGCCGTGGCGCAGCCAGCCCATCGCACGCAGCATCCACGGCCCGAAGCGCCGCTTCTGCGCGCCCAGCGCGGGCGGGGCGAGATGCATCTCGACCGCGCGCGTGCCGGTGAAGCCGCGGGCGAGCGCGTCGCGCCATTCGGGCAGGCTGTGCAGGCGCGCGACCTCGTACTCGTCCTTGTAGGCCATCAGCCGGTGCAGCTGCGTGGCCACGGCGCGCGACAGGCGTTCCTCGCCCGGCAGCGCGGCGGCCTCGGCGGCGCGGACCTTGGCGACGAAGGCCGCGTAGTCGCCCGCATGCCGCGCGTTCTGGTACGCGGTAAGGTCGGCCACGCGGCACGCGATCAGCGCATCGAGCGTCTCCGCCGCATCCGCCGGCGGGTGCAGATCCTCCAGCGCCGCGGCGCGGCCGCGGGCGAAGGCTTCCTTGTTCAGCGCGACCTTCGCACCGTTGAGTTCGATGGCCCGCCCGATCGCCTCGGCCGACAGCGGCACGAGGCCGCGCTGATAGGCGATGCCGAGCAGGAAGACGTTGAGATAGACCGCGTCGCCGAGTTCCTCCGCGACGCGCGTCGCCCCTGGTAGAGCGATGGTCTCCCGGCAGGCCGTGCGGATGCTCTGAAGCATCTCCGCCGCGCGGTAGCGCGTTCCCGTGTCCTTCACGAATTGGGCCGTGGGCGCGAGGTCGGCATTCACCACCGACGCCGTGCGCGCCGGCCCCAGCAGCGGTCGCGCCGTCTTGCCATGCGCCACCACCATGTCGGCCGCGATCAGCAGGTCCGCCCCGCCGGCGGCGATGCGCGCGCCGGCGATGCTGTCCGTCGTCGCGCCCACCGCGCCGATGCGCAGCTGCGCATAGACGCCGCCACCCTTCTGGGCGAGGCCGAGGAAGTCGAGGCTCCGCACCGGCCGCCCTTCGAGATGTGCCGCCTGGGCGAGGATCGCGGCGAGGGAGGACACGCCCTGCCCGCCCACGCCCGCCATCAGCAGGTTCCATGCCTCGCCCTGCACCTCGGGCCGCGTGGGTTCCGGCGGTTCCGACAGCGGGCCGCCCGCGGCGTGTTCTGCCGGTTCGGCGCCGAGCAGCGTGACGAAGGACGGGCAGAAGCCCTGCACGCAGGACAGGTCCTGGTTGCAGGCGGACTGGTCGATGCGGCGCTTGCGGCCGAAGGGTGTTTCCACCGGCTCGACGGCCAGGCAGTTGGAGACGCGGGAGCAGTCGCCGCAATCCTCGCAGACGCGCGGATTGATCATCACGCGCCGCTCGGCCTTGGCGGCCAGGTCGCGCTTGCGCTTGCGGCGGCGTTCCGTCGCGCATTCCTGGTCGTAGATCAGCGCGGTCACGCCCTTGGCTAGGCGCAGGTCGCGCTGCACGTCATCGAGGCGGGAGCGATGATGGAAGCCGGTGCCGGCCGGGATCAGCGGGTTGCCGCGATGCCGCTCCGGATCGTCGGAGACGATCTCGATGCGCGTGACACCCTCGGCGCGGAGCTGCGCCGCGATGTGCGGGACGTCGATCTCGCCTTCGGGTGTCTGGCCGCCGGTCATGGCGACGGCGCCGTTGACCAGGATCTTGAAGGTCATGTTGGCCTTCGCCGCGACGGCGAAGCGCACGGTCAGGCTGCCGGAATGGCCCCAGGTGCCGTCGCCGATATTGGCGAAGACATGCTCCTCGCTGGTGAAGGGCGCCTGGCCGATCCAGGGCACGCCCTCGCCCCCCATCTGGGTGAACTCGTCCGAATTCCGGTCCATGAAGCGCGCGAGGTAGTGGCAGCCGATGCCGGCCAGCGCGCGCGATCCTTCCGGGATGCGCGTCGAGGTGTTGTGCGGGCAGCCCGGGCAGAAATAGGGGTCGCGCTGGTGCAGCGGCGTGGCCTGCGCGGCGGCCAGCGCGTCCAGTTCCGCGATGCGCGCAACCAGCCTTTCGGTGCGCAGCGCCGGCGGCAGGCGGGCGGCGAGCGCGCGCAGCATCTGCCCGGCATCCAGTTCCGTCAGGTCCGACAGCAGCGGGCGCCCGGCCTCGTCCTTCTTGCCGGTGACGCGCGGGCGGGTGGGGGCGTGGAACAGCGCGTCGCGCAGTTGCCATTCGATGACGGGGCGGCGGTCCTCGACGACGAGGATCTCCTCGAGTCCGTCGGCGAAGGCGCGCGCGGCCTCGGCATCGAGCGGCCAGGCGAGGCCGACCTTCCAGATCCGCAGGCCGTTCGCGCGGGCGACATCGTCGGTGATGCCCGCTTCCTCCAGCGCCTGGCGCAGCACGCCATAGGCCTTGCCGCGCACGGCGATGCCGAAGCGGGCGTCGGGTGCATCCACGACGATACGGTCGAAGCCGTTGGCGCGGGCGAAGGCCACGGCGCGCGGCAGCTTCACATGGCGCAGCCGCGCTTCCTGCGCGATCGGCGTGTCGGTCAGGCGGATATGGATGCCGTCCGGCCCCTCCGGCAGTCCCTGGGGGTCGCGCGTGACATAGCGCGCGGGGTCGAGCAGGACGGTCATGGACGCGTCCATCGTGTCCGCCACGCACTTCATCCCGGCCCAGGTGCCGGCGTAGCGCGACAGCGCGATGGCCTTCAGGCCGAATTCCAGCACCTCCGCCACGTCGGACGGGTCGAGAACGGGGATCTCGGCATCGATGAAGGCGTATTCGCAGCCCGATGTGATGGTCGACGACTTGCTCGACGGATCGTCGCCGGCCAGCGCCAGCACGCCGCCCTTCGGCGACGTCCCCGCGCTGTTGGCGTGGCGCAGCACGTCGCCGGAGCGATCCACGCCCGGCCCCTTGCCGTACCAGATGGCGAAGACGCCCTCGACCTTCGCCCCCGGCGTGAGGCCGACCTGCTGCGTGCCCCAGATGGCGGTCGCGGCAAGGTCCTCGTTCAGCCCCGGCTGGAAGACGACGCCCGCGGCGTCGAGCCGCTTCTTCTGCTTGGCGAGTTCGCGGTCGAAACCGCCGAGCGGGGAGCCGCGATAGCCGGAGATGAAGCCGCCCGTGGTCCAGCCCAACGCCGCGTCCATCTCCCGCCGCAGCAGCGGCAGGCGGACCAGTGCCTGGGTACCGGTGAGCAGCACGGGGCCGCCCGTCGCCTCCCAGCGTTCCTCGAGCGTCGCGTCGGGTCGGATCATGTTGCCCATGGCGGTCATGTTGCGTGCGTCCCGCGAGGATGCCAATGGCGGGATGATGCGCCCGGATGCGCAGCGCATTATTCCGATTTCTGTTGTGCAGCGCCGAACAGACAGAACATCCTGCCGCGATGGACGCCATCGATCGAAAGATACTCCGCGCGCTGGCCCGCCGGGCGCGGCTGACCAATGCCGAACTGGCCGAGGAGGTGGGCCTCTCCCCCTCCCCCTGCTGGACGCGGGTGAAGCGCCTGGAACAGGCCGGCGTGATCCAGGGCTACCACGCGCTGCTGGACCAGGCCGCGCTCGGCCTGCCGGACACGGTGTTCCTGGAGGTGATGATGGAGCGCCACGACGACACGCATCTCGCACGCTTCGAGGAAGCGGTGCTCGCCATCCCAGAAGTGCTCGAATGCTGGCTGGTGACCGGCGAATACGACTACGTGCTGAAGGCCGCGGTGGGCGGCACCGCGGGTTACGAGGCGCTGCTGCGGGAGAAGATCTACCGCCTGCCCGGCGTGCGCCACACGCGCACGGCCTTCACCCTGCGCTGCCTGAAGCGGACCCTGTCGCCGGTGCCGTAGAGCAATATCCGATCAGCCGGAGCCGGCTGATCGGATTTCTTGCTCTATAAAACATTGATTCTACAGCACGAAATCCGATCACGCTGATCCAGCGGGATCGGATAGTGCTGTAACCGGCGCGGGCGTTCAGTGCGCCCGGCCGGCCTCCCCATAATGCGCGCCGATCGTCCGGTAGGCGTTCAGCACGCCGAACAGGATCAGCCCCCAGGCGAAGATGGTGATGCCCGCATCCTGCGCCGCGGCGGCCAGGAACAGCCCCAGCAGCGCGAGCACGGCATAGAAGGCGAGGAAGAAGACGCGGCCACCGCTCATCTCGGTGTCTCCTTGTCGGGTTGATCGTCGAACAGGATGCGAGCGGCCGCCCCATCCAGATCCTCGTACTGGCGCGATCGCAGCGCCCAGAGGAATCCCACCAGGCCGAGCAGGCCCAGGAAGAGCGAAACGGGGATCAGCAGCAGCAGGCTGTCCATCAGCCATCCTTCCCCGCGCGCAGCGCGTTGACCACGACGATGATGGACGATGATGCCATGACCAGCGCCGCGATCAGCGGCGTGACGAGGCCGGCCACCGCCATCGGCACCGCCAGCACGTTGTAGAACAGGGAGAAGCCGATGTTCTGTCGCGCGATCGCCTGGGCGCGCCGCGCAATGCGGATCGCGCCTGGCAGCATGGCGAGCCCTTCGCGCTGCAGCACTAGGTCGGACGCCGTCTGGGCAAGGTCCGTCGCCCCCGCGGGGCTGGCAGAGACATGCGCGGCGGCGAGCGCGGCCGCGTCGTTGATGCCGTCGCCCACCATGAGCGGCCGGCGGCCCTCGGCCTTGAGCGCCAGGATGCGCGCCTGCTTGGCCGCCGGGTCCGCGCCGGCGCGCGCGGTGCCGATGCCGGCGTCCCGCGCCACCACG
>NZ_JACADQ010000314.1 GCF_016106015.1 Neoroseomonas rubea | reverse complement strand
GGCCGCGGGCTGACCGCGGGCATCCGCGCGGGTGCGCGCCGCGCGGCCAGATCCGGCCCGGCCGGCCCAGGATGGATGCATCCGAAGGGCCGGCCGGGACCACCCTCGCGCCCCGCCCCCTTGCGCCATGCGCCCGCCGGTGCCGAAAATGCGGGCACAAGATCGAACAAAAGGGGCTTCGCATGACCAGCATCACCCGCCGCACGCTGCTCGCGGCCACGGGCGGCCTCGCCGCCGCCGCCATCATCGGGCGCGACGCCGCCGCGCAGACCCGCTGGCAGGTCGCCACCCCCTACCCCGACGGCAACTTCCACACGCGCAACATGCGCGCCTTCGTGGAGGAGGTGCAGACCGCCTCCGGCGGGCGGCTCCAGATCCAGGTCCATTCCAACGCATCGCTGCTGCGCATGCCCGAGATCAAGCGCGGCGCGCAGACCGGCCAGGTCCAGATCGGCGAGATCCTGCTCTCCGCCTATGGCAACGAGGATCCCTTCTTCGAGGTGGACAGCGTGCCGCAGCTGGTGACCAGCACGGACCAGGCGCGCAAGCTCGCCGAACTCCAGCGCAGCTATGTCGAGGCGCGCTTCCAGCGCCAGGGCCTCTCGCTGCTCTACTGGGTGCCGTGGCCGCCCTCGGGCCTGTACACCAACACGCCGGTCGAGAGCGTGGACACGCTGCGCGGGCTCAAGATGCGGACCTTCAACGCGCTGACCAACCGCTTCGCGACGCTGTGCGGCGCGACGCCGACGCTCGTGCAGCAGGCGGAAGTGCCGCAGGCCTTCGCCACCGGCGTGGTCAACGCCATGGTCACTTCGGCCGCCACAGGCGTCGACGTCCAGGCGTGGGATTTCTGCCGCTTCTTCACGCCGATCGGCTTCACGCGGACGAAGAACGCGATCTTCGTGCAGGCCCGCGCCCTGCAGGGCCTGCCGGCGGACGTCCAGGCGGCGGTCCGCGCGGCGGCGGCGACGGCCGAGGCCCGCGGCTGGGCGGCGTCCGACATCGAGACGGTGAACCAGCAGAACATCCTCGCCAGCCGCGGCATGACGGTCGGCACGCCGACCCCCGCGCTGATGCAGGGCCTGGCGCGCATCGGCGCGACGCAGGCCGATGAATGGGTGGCCAAGGCCGGCGACGAGGGCAAGCGCCTGATCGACGCCTACCGCGCCGCCATCGCCTGACGCATCCCGGGGGGGCGGGCGCCCCCCCGGCCCTTCCAAGGAACATCCACCGCATGTCGTATCCGGGCCTGCCGGCATGACCCCGCTGCGCCGCGCGCTCGACGCGCTCTATCTCATCGGCGGCATCGCGGGCGGCATCGCGCTCGCCGCGATCGGCGCCATCATCGCCACGCAGGTCATCGGCCGGCAGTTCGGCGCGACCGTGCTCGGCGCGGACGACCTGACCGCCTTCTCGGTCGCGGCATCGGCCACCCTGCCGCTGGCCTACGCCTTCCGGCACGGGGCGCATATCCGCGTCGACCTCATCATCGGGCGGCTCTCCGGCGCGCCGCGCTTCGTGATGGAGACGATCGCCCTCGGCATCGCGGCCGCGCTCTGCGCCTTCTTCGCCTATTCGATGCTCGACCTCGCCTTCGACAGCTTCGAGTTCGAGGACGTGGCGCAGGGCTCGGTCGCCTGGAAGCTCTGGGTGCCGCAGGGGATGGTCGGCGCGGGTGTCGCCATCTTCGCGATCTGCCTGATCGACGATCTCGTCGTTCATCTCACGGGCGGCGTGCCGTCCTACCGCCGCGCGGCGGAGATGTCCGCGCTCGAACGCGCGGCGGAGGAAGTGTGATGGAACTCGCCCAGACCGAAGCCGGGATGCTGCTGCTCGGCTTGTTGTTCGTCTTCCTCGGCCTCGGCATCTGGATCGGGCTCGCGCTCGCGCTGGTGGGCCTCGTCGGCGTCGTCGTGCTGCCCATCCTGATCCCGGCCATGCCGTCCATGCCGCCCGAGAAGGTGATGGGCACGGCGATCTGGCAGTCGCTGGCCTCCTGGACGCTCGCGGCCCTGCCGCTCTTCATATGGATGGGCGAGATCCTGTTCCGTACGCGGCTGAGCGAGGACATGTTCCGCGGCCTCGCCCCCTGGGTGCAGCGCCTGCCCGGGCGGCTGATGCATGTGAACGTGATCGGCTGCGGCATCTTCGCCGCCGTGTCCGGCAGCAGCGCGGCGACCGCGGCGACGATCGGCAAGATGTCGCTGCCCGCCCTGACGCAGCGCGGCTACCACGTGCCGATGGCCATCGGCAGCCTGGCCGGCGCGGGCACGCTCGGCCTGCTCATCCCGCCATCCATCGTCATGATCGTCTATGGCGTGGCGGCCGAGGTCTCGATCGTGCGGCTGTTCATCGCCGGCGTGATCCCGGGCATCATGCTGATGGTGCTGTTCAGCGGCTACATCGCGGTCTGGTCGCTGATGAACCCGAGCCTGACGCCGCCGGCCGACCCGCCCATGCCCTTCATGAAGAAGGTGCGCGAAAGCGGGCAGCTGATCCCGGTCGTCTTCCTGATCGGCTTCGTCATGGGCAGCATCTACCTCGGCTACGCCACGGCGACGGAGGCGGCGGTGTTCGGCGTGGTCGGCGCGCTCGCGCTGTCGGCCTGGGGCGGGTCGCTGTCCTGGAAGTCCTTCACCGACAGCCTGATGGGCGCGGTGCGGCTGTCCTGCATGATCAACCTGATCCTGGCGGGCGCGGCCTTCCTGACGCAGGCCATGGCCTATTCCGGCATCCCGGCCGCGATGGCCGCCTGGGTCGGGGCGCAGGGCTTCAGCCCCTTCATGATCATCGCCTGCCTGACGGTGATCTACCTGATCCTGGGCTGCTTCATCGACGGCATCAGCATGATCGTGCTGACCGTCTCGGTGGTGCTGCCGATCATCCAGGGCACCGGCTTCGACCTGGTGTGGTTCGGCATCTTCATCGTGCTGGTGGTCGAACTGGCGCAGATCACGCCGCCCGTGGGCTTCAACCTCTTCGTGCTGCAGGGGCTGACGGGCAAGGGCATCTTCGAGGTGGCGAAGAACACCCTGCCCTTCTTCTGCCTGATGCTCGTCGCGGTCGCGATGGTCACGGTCTTCCCCGGCATCGTCACCTGGCTGCCGCAGACCATGCTCGCGCGCTGAAGGGCGCGGGCGGCGCGCCGGTCAGCCGGACGCGCCGCTCGCCGCCTTCTGCCGCGCCCGCAGGCGGAAATGGCGGATGACGAAGAAGACGAGCGCGCAGAGGGCGACGCCGCAGATCGTCCAGAACAGCCGCTCGACCCCGAGCCAGGCGCCGAGGAACCACCCCGCCGCGACGAAGGACCCCGCCCAGACGCCGGCCGCGATGAAGTTCAGCACCGCGAAGCGCGCCCAGTTGTAGCCCGCCAGCCCGCAGACCACGGACGCCACGTTGCGGATGCCATAGAGGAAGCGGAAGGAGAGGATGAAGAGCGTGCCGTACTGTTCGAGCAGTCGGTTCGCCTTCTCGACCTTGGGCCGCTGCCCCGGGAAGCGCCGCAGGACCGCCGGCCCGTAGCGGCGGCCGAGGTAGAACCAGGTCTGGTCGCCAAGGTAGGAGCCGAGCCAGACGGACCCCATCAGGATCCAGGGGTCGACAAGGCCCACCGTCGCGCCGATGGCGGCGGCGGCGAGCACGAAGGTCTCACCTTCGAAGAAGGCCCAGAGCGCCGCGCCCACATAGGCGAGGTTGCCCCATTCGGCCCAGATTTCGGCCAATCTCGGAAGTCCCCTGCTGTCCAGGGAGACTGCCTGATCCGGGACCAAAGTGGAATGGGCTGCGCGCTACTTCCCTGGGGCGGGCCAGTCCGGGCGCTCGAAGCGCTGGACCTCCAGGGTATAGCCGGCCGGATCGCGGAAGAAGAAGGAGGTCACGCGATAGGTCGCCGAATAGGCCGGCGGGCCGGACATCTCGACGCCCTTTTCCTTCAGCCTCTCATACCACCCCTCGACATCCTGGTGGACGAAGGTGACCACGGTGCCGCCCTCGACCCGCGGGTTGTCCGAGGCGCGCGGCGCGCGTGCCCGGCAAACGCCGATGAAGGCGCGGCCCCCCGGCGCGGGCGCGTAGATGCGGCAGAACCCCTGGTCCTGCGCGAGATGCAGGCCGAGCACCTCCTCATAGAACCGCCAGGAGGCTTCCGGCTTCTCGGCGTAGAGGAAGGTGATCTGTTGCTGGAACGGTGCGGCCATGCCGGGAAATCTGTCGCGTCCAGTCGCGCTTGCCAACCGGCTCCCCGCGCGCGGCGCGATCACAGCCGCGCGGATGCGCGGGACAGGGCGCAATTCTGCGTGACGAGACAGCCCGGCGCCGGGTGCTCGTTGCCGGGTGGAAATGCATTCGCGAACGCGTGATTATACCGCTTCGGCCATGAAGGGCCGTCCGTACCAAGGGAAGACAAGGCATGAGCGACCTCGCCAACAAGATCGGCGGCAAGATCCCGATCAAGGAGCCCGCCTGGCTGAAGGAATTCAAGACCTTCATCATGCGCGGCAACGTCATCGACCTCGCCGTCGGCGTGGTGATCGGCGCCGCCTTCACCGCGATCGTCTCCTCGGTGGTCGAGGACCTGATCAACCCGATCGTCGGCATCCTGATGGGTGGGATCGACTTCTCGAACCTGTTCATCGTGCTGTTCGGCGAGCGGAAGGCCTCGCTCGACATGACGCGCCAGGGCGGCGCCTCGGTGCTCGCGATCGGCGCCTTCCTCAATGCGGTGATCAAGTTCCTGATCGTCGGCTTCGCGGTGTTCTGGCTGGTCAGGATCCTGAACCGGCTGCAGCCGGCCAAGCCCGCCGAGCCCGCCCCGCCCCCAGGCCCGACGCCGACCGAGGCGCTGCTGGCCGAGATCCGCGACGAGCTCCGCGCCCGGCGCGGCGGATCGAACCCGCCCGGCCCCTGAGGGCAGCGGCGCGTCCCGCATGGGTCGACCCGGGCCGCGCGCTTCCGGGTCGACCGCCCGCCGGGCGGGGCAATCCGCGGACGCGCGCGGCGTCGGGGCCGATCAGTCCGCCGCC
>NZ_JACADQ010000313.1 GCF_016106015.1 Neoroseomonas rubea | reverse complement strand
GCAGGCGGCGGTGGCGGCGGTCGTGGGGGGCGGAGATGAGCGCGATGTCGAGGCTGCGTCTCGCGGCGGTCCTCGCCGCCCTGCTTGCCGCCGGGCCCACCTGGGCGCAGGGCACCGCGCCGGTGGAAGCCACCGACGCGGCGCCGGCGCGCCAGCCGATCCAGCCCCAGCGCTTTGCCGCGCCGGAACTCGGCTTCGCCGCGCTGGCCGATGCGGCGCGGCGGCAGGATGCCGGCCGGCTCATGCGCGTGATCGGGGAACGGGGCGCGGGCCTGCTGCGCACCGGGGACCGCGCATCGGATGCCGCGGCGCTCGCCCGCTTCGCCACGGCCTATGACGAAAGGCACGAGGTCCTGCGCCCCGTGCCCGACCGCGCCATCGTGCAGGTCGGCCCGGATGCCTGGCCGCTTCCCATCCCGATCGTGCAGCGCGGCGGCGCCTGGCGCTTCGACGCCGCGGCCGGCGCCGAGGAGATCGTCACCCGCCGCATCGGGCGGAACGAGCTCGACACCATCCAGACGCTGCGCGCCATCGTCGACGCGCAGGACGACTATGCCCGGACGGCTGGGCGCCAGGGCGCCTTCATGGCCTATGCGCGGCGCTTCTTCTCGACGCCCGGGCAACGCGACGGCCTGTTCTGGGTCACGGCGGAGAACGAGCCGCCGAGCCCGCTCGGCCCCTTCGTCGCGGCGGCGAGCGCCGGCGGCTACGGGGCGCGGCAGGCGGGGGACGCGCCGCGCCCGCTCAACGGCTACCTCTTCCGCATCCTGGAAGAACAGGGGCCGGCCGCGCCGGGCGGCGCGATGTCCTTCGTCGTGAACGGGCGGATGATCGGCGGCTTCGGCGTCATCGCCTGGCCACTGCAGTACGGCCGGTCCGGCATCAAGAGCTTCATCGTCAGCCATCGCGGGGAGGTGTTCGAGCGCGACCTCGGGCCCGACACCGCGCGGATCGCGCGGGCCATCGCCGCCTTCGACCCGGGCGAAGGCTGGACGCGGGTGCCGGAGTGACGGCGCGCAGGAACGAGCATCGCGCATGACGCAGGACGTTCACCCCGGCCTGCCGTAGGCATCCGCCAAGGTCGGCCTGGCGCGGCGCATGGCGCATGCGATCCGCGCGCAGGGCCTCGACGTCGCGGGCGCGCTGTTCGGCGCGCCGGACGCCGCCTTCGACCGCCTGCCGCTGGCGGCGCTGATCGCGACCGCCACGGCGCGACCCGACATCCGACGATTCACGGACGAGCCGATGTCCGCCGCCGTGGCGCGCGATGGCGGGCTGCGGACGGAAGCGGCACGTTCCCCGCGCACCGACACGCCATGGGCCCGCGACGGATCGGGACCGGTCAAACGCGCCTGATGGCCGTTCGCCAGCCGTGGGTCCACGCTCCCCACCCCCCGCGCTTCGCCTCGGGGAGGGCTCCGCCCTCCCCACCTGGCGCCCGACCGCCGCGGATGGCGCGGTGAAGGTGTCCAGAGGCCTTTCGGCCTCTGGTGGGGGTGCTGGAGGGGGCAAAGCCCCCTCGCGAACGCCGCATCGCGGCCTTTCGGCCTCCGGCGGGGGTGCCCGAGGGCGCAGCGCCTCCCCTCGGCCTTTCACCGCCCGGCATCTTGCGGCTACTCTCCCCGTTTCCTCGCGCCAGCGCCGCGATCGTCGCGCGCGCCCGCGCGGGAAGGACCGGAGAGTGCGTCCCGTGATTCCCGCCCTGATGCCGACCTACAACCGTGCCGAGCTTGCCTTCGAGAAGGGCGAGGGCGCGCGCCTGTGGACGGTCGATGGGCGACGTTTCCTCGACTTCGGCGCCGGCATCGCGACCTCCTCCCTCGGCCACGGCCACCCGCACCTGGTGAAGGCGATCGCCGAGCAGGCCGCGAAGGTCATGCACGTCTCGAACCTCTACCGCGTGCCGCAGGCCGAGGAACTCGCCGCGCGCCACGTCGCGGCGTCCTTCGCGGATTCCGTCTTCTTCTGCAATTCGGGCGCCGAGGCGAACGAAGGCATGGTGAAGGCGGTGCGGAAGTACCACGCCGAGAACGGCCATCCCGAGCGCTTCGGGGTGATCTGCTTCGACGGCGCCTTCCACGGCCGCACGCTCGCGATGCTCGCCGCGACCGGCAACGAGAAGTACCTCGCCGGCTTCGGCCCGCCGGTCGAAGGCTTCACCCATGTGCCCTTCGACAACATGAACGCGGTCCGCGACGCCATCACGCCGCAGACCGCGGGCATCATGATCGAGCCGATCCAAGGCGAGGGCGGCGTGCGCCCCGCGCCGATCCGCTTCCTGCGCGAACTGCGCCAGGTCTGCGACGAGTTCGGCCTGCTCCTCGCCCTCGACGAGGTGCAGACCGGCATGGGCCGCTCGGGCAAGCTCTGGGCGCATCAATGGGCGGGGATCGAGCCCGACGTCATGTCCAGCGCCAAGGGCATCGGCGGCGGCTTCCCGCTGGGTGCGATCCTGGCGAAGGAGAAGGTCGCCAAGCACCTCAAGCCCGGCACGCATGGCACGACCTATGGCGGCAACCCGCTCGCTTGCGCGGCGGGCCTCGCGGTCATGGACGTGGTGATGGCGCCGGGCTTCCTCGACGGCGTCGACCGCGTCGCGCGGCATCTGTGGCGCGGCCTGCTCGACCTCGCCGCGAAGCATCCGGCGGTGATCGAGGAAGTGCGCGGCGCCGGCCTGCTGCTCGGCATCAAGCTGCGCCCCGAGGTGAACAACGGGGAGATGCAGGGCGCGGCGGTGGCCGAAGGCCTGCTGACCGTCGCGGCGGGCATGAACGTGCTGCGCCTCGCCCCCCCGCTGATCATCACGGAAGCCGAAGCGGACGAGGCCGTCGCGCTGCTCGACCGCGCCTGCCGCCGCATGACGCCGTCGGGAGCGCAGGTGGCGGCGAAGTGAGCGCCATGCTCAAGCCGATCGGCGGGGGGACAGGCACCCCCCGCCACTTCCTCGAGATCATGGACATCGAGGCGCCGGCGCTGCGGCGCATGCTCGACCTCGCCTCCAAGGCCAAGCGCGGGGAGGTGACGAACCGCCCGCTGGCCGGGAAGAACATCGCGCTGCTCTTCGAAAAGCCCTCGACGCGCACGCGCGTCTCCTTCGAGGTCGGCATCCGCCAGCTCGGCGGGGATGTCGTCGTGCTCTCCGCACGCGACATGCAGATGGGCCGCGGCGAGACGCCGGCCGACACGGCGCGCGTGCTCTCGCGCTACGTCGACGCGATCATGCTGCGCACGGACGACGTGCGGAAGATCCGCGAACTGGCGGAACACGCGACCGTTCCCGTCATCAACGGCCTGACCGACATCTCCCATCCCTGCCAGATCATGGCCGACGTGATGACCTTCGAGGAGCATCGCGGCCCGATCGCCGGCCAGGTCGTCGCCTGGACCGGGGATGGCAACAACGTCGCGCAATCCTTCATCCAGGCCGCGGCGCGCTTCGGCTTCACGCTGCGCATCGCGACACCGCCGGAACTGGCGCCGCCGGCCGCGCTGGTCGACTGGGCGCGACGGGAAGGGGCGTCGATCGAACTCACGAACGACCCCGTCGCGGCGGTGCGTGACGCGCGCTGCGTCGTCACCGACACCTGGGTCTCCATGTCGGACGAGAAGGAGGGCCGCGCGCCGCAGCGGCACAACCTGCTCGCCCCCTATCAGCTCAATGCCGCGCTGCTGAAGCAGGCGGCACCGGATGCGATCGTGATGCACTGCCTGCCCGCCCATCGCGGGGAGGAGATCACGGACGAGGTGATGGACGGGCCGCAGAGCGTGGTGTTCGACGAGGCGGAGAACCGGCTGCACGCGCAGAAGGGCGTGCTGCTCTGGGCGCTCGGCCTAGGCTGAGGCCGCGCGCCCACCCCGCCCGGTCCTCGCGCCCGCGGGACCCTTCAACCCGTTCACCCGCAGCGCCCTTCAGCCCGCGCGCCTGCGGCACCCTTCAGCCCGCGCGCCTGCGGCGCCCTTCAGCCCGCGCGCCTGCGGCGCGACGCACACGCCTGCGCGCTCGGCCGCCGTGGACCGGGCACGCAACCGTAATGTCTCATGCCAGGTCATGCGACCATCCATCGGACCTTCACGTTTCGCTGCCATCATTCCGTCAGGATATCATTGCCAAGGAATGGAATATGGCCCTGAGCCGCCTTGCCGCGCTCGCGCGGACCACTGGCCGGATCGGCATCGTGCCGAAGATCGTGAGCGTTGCGCTGGTCGCCGTCGGCCTCGCGGTCAGCGCCGTCCAGGTCGTCGAGATCCGCGCCCATGAGCAACGCAGCATGCAGCGCGCCCAGGCGGCGCTCGACACCAACCTCGCCGTGCTGCGGGAAGTGCTGCGCCCGCTCGGCACGGAATGGGCGGTGCGGGACGGCAAGCTCACCCTCGGCGGCCAGCCGCTCGAAGGGCGCAACGACATCGTCGACGCGGTCAAGCGCGCCGCCGGCGGCGTCGCCACCATCTTCCAGGGCGACCAGCGCATCGCCACCAACGTGCAGCGGCCGGACGGCACCCGCGGCGTCGGCACGCGCCTCGCCCCCGGCTCGGCCTTCGACGCGGCGATCACGCGCGGCCAGACCTATCGCGGCCACAACATGATCCTCGATCGCGAGCACGTGACGGTCTACGAGCCGATCCGCGACGCCGCCGGCCGCCAGCTCGGCCTGCTCTTCGTGGGCGTGCCGCTGGAGGACATCGCGGCGCAGGTCGCCGCGCAGGCGCGGACCGCCGTGCTCACGGCGGCCGGCGTCGCCGCGCTGGTCGGCCTGCTGCTCTGGCTCGTCATCCGGCGTGCCATGCGCCCGCTGGACGGCATCGCGCGAAGCATCGACGACATCGCCGCCGGCCGCACGGATGTCGAGGTGCCCTGCCGCGACCGCGCCGACCAGCTCGGCCGGATCGGCCGCGCGGTCGAAACGCTGCGGGAAGCGACGATCCGCGCCGCGCGCGCCGAGCAGGAGGCCGCCGAGGCCCGCAGCCAGACCGAGGCCGCCCGCCGCACCGCCGCCGAGGCCGCCGCCCGCACGGATCGTCGCTTCCCGCAGCGTTTCG
>NZ_JACADQ010000312.1 GCF_016106015.1 Neoroseomonas rubea | reverse complement strand
GGGAACGCGAACGCGCCCAGGCGTTGGCGCGCACCATCGCCTCCGTGCGCGCGCGGCTCGCCGCGGGTGGCGTGGCACCGGACGAAGGGTCCGCCGCCGCGCTTGCGGCCGGGCTGCGCCAGGATGCCGCGCAGGATGCGGCCGAGGAGGCCGCCGTGACGCAGGCGCGGCTGGCCGCCGGGCGGCGCTCGCTGCTCACGCCCGATGGCAGCCTCACCGCCTTCCTGCGGGCCGGGCAGAGCCTCGGCGGCGCCGTGCGCAGCCTGCTCGACTGACCCGCCGTTCCCTCCAGACCCCCGAGGATTCCCGATGGCCGAACACATCACGATCGGCGATGTGGCGCCGCGCGTCCAATACGTCGCGGATGGCGTGCAGTCCGCCTTTCCCTATCCCTTTGCGATCTTCGCGCCGGAGGATCTCGAGATCCGGCTTGACGGCGCCCTGCTGACCGGCGGCGCGGAGGTCACCGGCGCGGGGCGATCCGATGGCGGCACCGTCACGCTCTCCGAAGCCCCCGCATCCGGCACGCGCGTCACGCTGCGCCGGCGGCTCGCCCTCGCGCGGCTGACCGACTTCCAGGACAACGGCATCCTGCGCGCGCGCTCCCTCAACGACGAGCTCGACTACCAGGTCGCCGCACTTCAGCAGGTGGCCGAGGATGTCGCGAACGCCTTGCGCGTCGGCCCCGCGGATGGCGGCGCGCTGACGCTGCCCGTGCGCGCCGCGCGTGCTGACCGCGTGCTCGGCTTCGACAGCCTGGGCGACGTGACGGTGTTCGAGCGTGGCACGGCGAGCCTCGGCGTGCCTTTCCCCGGCGGCGTGCCGCGCACGGTCGAGGACAAGCTCGCCGAACGGCTGACCGCGCGCGACTTCGGCGCGACGGGCGACGGCGTGACGGATGACGGGCCCGCGCTCGCCGCCGCCATGGCCGCCGCGACGGCGTCGGGCCGCATGCTGGAGATCGGGGAGGGCACCTTCCGCACGACCCAGCCGCTGACGCTCGGCGAAGGTGCCGCGGGCCTGACGATGAAGGGCGCGATCCTCTATGCCGGTCCGGCGGGCACCGTCGCGCTCACGCTCGGCGACGGCGCGGCCGTGCGCAACGCGGCCAAGCGCTACGAAGGTCTGCGCGTGCTGCGCGCGACCATCTCCGACTGGACGGAGGAGGGCGACATCGGGCTGCTGCTGCGCAACCTCGATGCCTCGCTCGTCGAGATCCGCCAGGTCGAGGGCTTCACCATCGGCGTGCGCACCCTGGGCGTCGAGCGCGGCTTCGAGGACACGACGCTGATCCTCGGCCGTATCGGCAACAGCCGCATCGGCCTCGACATCCGCACCGAGACGGCGGCGGGGTGGAACACCTCCGTCCGCTACATCGGCGGCCACTTCACCATCGGCAGCACCGTCAACGTGAATACGGATCGCTTCGGTGTGCGCTTCTCCGCCGCGCCCGGCGCCTATATCGCGCACAACCGGCACCTGTTCGACGGGCCGAACTTCGAGCTCCGCGCGGAAGGGCGGCCGATCAGCGGCATCCCCTTCCTCTCGGAGGTCAGCAGCCGCGCCGTCTGGGTGCGCGGGCTGCGCATGGAAGGCTGCAGCCCCTTCGTCGCGCGCCATACCGGCGCGGCGCAGGACCATGTGTACGAGGTCGCCTGGGCCTCCCAGGCCTATGAGGTGGATGTCGACTACGCGCCGGGTGCGACGCGCGCCGGGGCCGCGCTGCGCCGCTTCCACCAGGCGGCCGCCTTCCGCGAGGCGACGCGGGAGGTCGCCGCGGTCGCGAATCTCCGCGCCGCGCGCATCCGCTGGTCGAACACCGAATGGGGGTTCGAGCGGCTCGCCTGTCTTTCGTCCAACGTGGCAGGCACGCCATCGACGCTTGCGGAGTTCGCCTTCCCCGCGCTCGCCGGCTACGGCTTCACCGATCGCGGCGTGCTGCTCACCGGCGGGCGCGGCCTCGGCTTCGTGGTCGATGCGCGCGGCTGCCGGGACTTCGCCCTCGCAGTCGATGCCGATGCGCCGCGGCTCGTCGTCATGGGCTTCGACGCGGCGGGCAATCTTCTGTCCGATGCCGGCGCGCCGCTCGTGCTCGCCTCCGGCCAGTCCATGGCCTGGAACGCGACGGCGCGCTGGTGGCAGGGCACGGCGGACATGCTGGACGCGACCTTCTCGCGGCCGCAGGTGGTGCGCCTCGCCCCGCAGATCGCCTTCGCCATCATCGGCGTGGCGCGCATCGGCGCCGACTATGAGGTACGCGCGATGCGGCTGGCCTGCGACCCGCTGCACGCGCCGCCGCTGCTGTTCGGCCTGCCGGACCTGCCGCATGGCGCACGCGAGCTGACGGCGGAAGCGGCGTGGGATCCGCCCTCGCTCGCCGCCGGCGCCACGGCGCAGCTCAACCTGGCGCTGCCGGGGGCGCGGCCGGGCGATTTCGCCTCCGCGGCCTTCTCGCTCGCGACCTCCGGCGTTGTCTTCCTCGCGCAGGTGGGGGCGACGGATGTGGTGACCGTCACCGCCTGGAACCGCAGCGGTGGCGCGATCGACCTCGGCGCCGGGACGGTGCGTGCGCGCGTGGTGAAGACGTGACCGAAGGCCGCGACGTCGTCCCGCACGGGCCCGCGCTGCGCGGCGCGCTCGACATGGTGGTGGGCGACTATCTGCGCTTCCTGCGCGCCGGCCCGGATCCGTCGATCGAGGACGGGTCGAAGGCCTTCGCCAGCTACCAGGCGGGCTGCAAGGCCGCGCTGTCGCATCTGGAGCTGCTCATCAAGGTCGGCCGCTCGCTGGGTGCGCCGGCGATCGAGGCCGAGGAGGCGGCGACCATCCTGGTCGAAGCCCGCGCGGCGCTCGCGCAAACCCCGGAGGACCCCGTGGATGCCGGTGAAGGGGAGTGCTGACCCTGCCTTTCTCGAATTCGTCTGGATCTGGAACCGCCGTCAGCGGCACGAGACGCCGTCGATTCACCGGCGCATCGCGCGCTGGCTGGACGCGCGCCAGGCGACGGGCGACACGCGCCTGCTGCTGATGGCCTTCCGCGGCTGCGGCAAGTCCACCCTGATCGGCCTGTGGTGCGCCTGGCTGCTGGCGCGGCGGCCGGAGACACGCATCCTCGTGCTCGCGGCGGATGCGCCGCTGGCCGCGAAGATGGTCGCGAATGTCCGGCGCATCGTCGAACGCCACCCGCTGTGCCGGCATCTGCTGCGCGGCACGGCCGAGGCCTGGGCCGCGGACCGCTTCACCGTGGCCCGCGACGGCGCGCTGCGCGACCCGTCGATGCTCGCACAGGGCATCGGCGGCAACGTCACCGGCAACCGGGCCGAGGTGATCGTCTGCGACGATGTCGAGGTCGCGGGCAATTGCGACACGCCGGCCAAGCGCGCCGAGCTGCGCGAGCGGCTGGCGGAGACGGAGTTCATCCTCGTGCCCGGCGGCACCATCTTGTTCGTCGGCACGCCGCATTGCGAGGACAGCCTCTATCGCGATGCGCGCGAGGACGGCGCTTTCCTGGCGGGCTACCGCCGCCTGGTGCTGCCGGTGATGAACGCCGCCGGTGCCTCCGCCTGGCCCGAGCGCTTCCCGCGCGATGCGATCGCGGCGCTGCGCGACCGCGTCGGGCCGACGCAGTTCCGCCGGCAGATGCTGCTGCAGCCCGTGCCGTCGGGCGCGGTGCGGCTCGATCCCGCCGCCATCATCCGCTACGCGGCCGAGCCCGACTGGCGGGAGGCGCAGGGCAGGGGCGTGATGACCTTGCTGGGGCACCGGCTCGTCTCCGGCGGCGCCTTCTGGGACCCGGCCTATGGCCGGCCCGATGGCGGCGACGCCTCGGTGCTGGCCTGCTGCTACGCGGATGGGGAAGGGCGCGTCTTCCTTCATCGCCTCGCCTATCTCGTGCAGGACCCGGCGGCGGCGGAGGATCCGGCGACGCAGCAATGCCGTGCGGTGGCCCGCCTGCTGGCCGAGACGCTGCTGCCCGCGGTGCGCGTCGAGACCAACGGGCTGGGAAAATTCCTGCCCGCGCTGTTGCGCCGCGTGCTGGCCGAGGAAAGCGTCGCCTGCACCGTGATCGACCATGCGAGCAGCCGCGCGAAGGAGGACCGCATCCTCGCCGCGCTGGAACCCGCACTGGCCGCGCGGCGGCTGCACGCGCATGACAGCGTCTATCGCACGTCCTTCGCGGCCGAGATGGCCGAATGGCGGCCCGGTGCCGCGGGCGTGCGGGACGATGCGCTCGATGCCGTGGCCGGCTGCCTGCTGGCGGACCCGGTGCGGCTCGTGCGCGCGCGGCCGCCGCCGCGGCGGCCGGACTGGCGCTGATCTACGCGGCGCGGCGCTTCAGGATTTCGCTGCCGTGCCGGTCGCGGCCGGCTTCGGTGATCTCGAAGCGTCCATCCTCCCGCGGCCGGGCCAGGCCCATCGCGGTGAGGCGATTGAGGCAGGGCCCGTCCTTCAGCCCGGGCGGGCGGCCATGCGGCCCCACCAGCGTCAGCCGGTGCAGGGCCGAGCGGCAGCAGGTCTCGAGATAGGGCTCGTTCCACATGGCGGCGCGCATTCCCCGGGGCTCGGCCCAAGGGTGGGGAAGCCGGCGCCTTCCTTCAAGTCCGCAAGCAGGAGGCATCACCATGCCGATCCAGATCGAACCGCTCTGGTGGATCACCGCCGTGGAGGCGCCGGTCGTCGCCGCGCTCTTCTGGATGATCCACGGGCTCCGGCGCGACATGCAGGCGCGCATCGAGCGCGGCGACCAGCGCGATTCGGATGCGCTGACGCGCACGCGCGACGACCTCGCGCAGTTCAAGCTGGAGGTCGCGCGCACCTACGTGCCGCTGTCCCTTATCCGCGACCTCGACCGGCGCATCTCCGACCACCTCGTGCGCATCGAGGCGAAGATCGAGGAGGTTTCCCGCGCCAGCATCGCCGTCGCGCAGGCCGCGCGGCGCGCGGAGGACCGGGAATGAGCGCCGCCGAGGTGCTCGCCCTGACGCTGTGGGGGGAGGCCGCGGGCCGCCCTGTCCGCGCGATCGAGGGCCTGGCCGCGCTGATCGTCAACCGCGCGCGCCG
>NZ_JACADQ010000311.1 GCF_016106015.1 Neoroseomonas rubea | reverse complement strand
GGCGGGCGCGTGCTGCTGCTGGGCGACGCGGCGCATGCGATGGTGCCGACGCTCGGCCAGGGCGCGACCCAGGCGATCGAGGACGGCGTGCTCGCCGGCGCGGTGCTGCGGGCGGGCGGCGATGTCGCGGCGGTGGCGGCGCTGCGCGACCCGCGCGTGGAATTCGTCCGCGCCTTCAGCCTGGAAGCCTCGGACACCATGCTGCCCGGCAGCGATCCTATCGCCGGATCCCGCGCGAAGATGGCGCCCGACTTCCTGGCGAAGCTGCGCCGCACCTACACCGACGTGCCGGGGCCCGAAGCCTTCGGCTGATCAGCGCCCGGACCAGTGCACGAAGCGCTTTTCCGCCAGCAGGAAGGTCAGGTTCAGCACGTAGCCGAGCGCCCCGGCAAGGAAGATCACGCCGTACATCAACCCGCTCTCGAACAGGGATTGCGCGACGATGACGCGCTGGCCCAGGCCGTCGGTGCTGCCGATGAACATCTCGGCCACCACCACGATGACCAGGGCGAGGGAGATGCCCGCGCGCATGCCGACCAGGATCTGCGGCAAGGCTTCCCACAGCAGCACGTCCCACAGGATCCGCGCTTCCCCCGCGCCCATCACGCGCGCGGCCAACACGCGGGTGCGACGCGCATTCATCACCCCATAGGCGGCGTTGAACAGGATGACGAGCGCGGCGCCGAAGGCCGCCACCGCGATCTTCGTCCCCTCCCCCACCCCGAACAGGATCAGGAAGAGCGGAAACAACGCGGAGGCCGGGGTGGAGCGGAAGAAATCCACCACGAACTCGACGCTGCGGTAGACGCGCTCCTTCGCCCCCAGCGCGATGCCGAGCGGCACGCCGATCGCGGTCGCGATCAGGAAGGCCTGCACCGTGCGCAGGATGGTGCGCAGCAGGTCGTGGCCGAGCGGGCCGCTGCGGAAGGCCGCGACCGTGTCGCGGAAGGTCTCCGCCGGGCTCGGCAGCAGCACCGGGTCGGCGAGCTGCGCCACGGTCGCGAGCCACCATAGCCCGATGAAGCCGACCGCGCCGAGGACGGGTGCGACCAGGCCCTTCATGCCGCCACCGGCCGGCCGGCGACAGCCGCCTCGAACACCGCGAGGCAGCGGCGCTTCAGTGCGACGAAGTCGGGTTCGGACAGGGTGGCGGACCCGCGCGGCCAGGCCAGGCGCACGGCGAGGTCATCCGCGACCGTGGTCGGGCGGCGCGTGAGCATCAGCAGCCGGTCGGCGAGCGCGATGCTTTCCTCGAGGTCGTGGGAGACCAGCAGCGTCGTCACGCCGAGCCGCTTCAGCACATCCTGCAGCAGGGCCCGCAGGTCGAGCGTCGTCTCGAAGTCGAGCGCCGAGAAGGGTTCGTCGAGGAACAGCACCTCCGGCTCCACCGCCAGGGCCCGCATCACCGAGACCAGCTGCTGCTGCCCGCCGGAGAGTTCATAGGGGTAGCGCGCGAGGTCGAAGCGCACGCGGAATTCCGCCTTGAGCCGGTCGAGCCGGGCCTCGATCTCCCGCTTCGGCAGGCCCATCCGGCGCAGCGGGTAGCGGATGTTGTCGGCCGCGCGCAGCCAGGGGAACAGCGCTTCGCGGTAGTTCTGGAAGACGTAGCCGACGCGCACGTCGCGCACGTCCCGCCCGTCATACAGGATGGTCCCGCCATCGACCGGCAGCAGGCCGGCGGCCATGTTGATGAGGGTGGACTTGCCGCAGCCATTCGGCCCGAAGATGGCCAGGATGTCGCCGCGGCGCACATCGAGGTCGAAGCCCGAATAGACCGGCTGCCCGCCGAACGCCTTGCGCAGCCCGCGGATGGACAGCGCGGCGTCCCGTGGGGCGATGGCGGGCCCGTCCATCGCGTCAGAGCGGCCGGATGAAGGTGCCGACGTCGATCGCCCCGCGCACCACGCCCATCTGCACGCCGATATCGACGAATTTCTGCAGGTCGGCGCGATCCTGCGCGGTGAAGTCGCGGATCATGGTGAAGGCCTGCAACGGCATCACCGCGGCGAGGTCGGCCGGCGTGTTCAGGTTGCTGGTCAGCACCTGGCGGGTGGTCGGGTCGGTGCGGATCGCCTCGATCGCCCGTGCCCAGGCCTGGGCGAAGCGGTTGGCGACATCGCGCCGCCCTTCGAGGAAGCGGCCGGAGAAGCCCGCGCCGCCGGCATAGGCCTGCGCATCGCGCCGGCCGAGCAGGTAGGTCGCGATCACGCCCGCTTCCAGCCGCTTCATCGCCCCGGCGCGTTCGCCGATCGTCGCCACGGGTTCGAGCGTATAGGCCGCGTCGAACTGGCCCGATTGCATGGCGCCGATGTGCATGCCCATGGGCTGCTCCACGAGCGTGTAGTCGCGCCCCTCCTGCAGCCCGACGGCGGCGAGCACACCGCGCGCGGCGGCCATGTTCGCCGGGCCAGGGGCGGAAAGGATGCGCGCCCCGCGCAGATCGGCCAGCCGCGTCGCGGTGCTGTTCGACCGCACCACGAACTGCTCCATCTGGTGGCGCGCGTTCTGCCCGTTCATCGTGAAGTACAGCACTGTGTTCGGGCGCCGGACGTTGATGTTCGCCCCTTCCAGCGTGACGAGGTTGGTGCAGGCCTCGGCATCGCCGGCGACCAGCGCCTGGACGATCAGCGGGTGGGTCGCCAGGGCGAAGCCCTGCGGGGCGATGCCCGCCTCGGTGAAGAAGCCGCGGGTCAAGGCCACGAAGTACGGCAGGGTCGAGGCGGCCTCGAAGATCGCGACCTTGACCGTGTCGGCCGCGCGGGCCTCCCCGATCACGAAGGGTGCGGCAAGGGTGCCGAGCAGCAGCGGGCGACGGGTCACCATGGGTGTCTCCTCTCAGCCGAGGCTTGGATAGGTCGCGGGGTCGAAGAAACTGGCGCCGGCCACGTATGCGCGGCCGGGCGACATGTCCGGCCCCTCCCCCTCCTCGACCGCGCCTTCGAAGGTCAGCTCGCACTGCACGCCGGAGGGGTCGTAGACGAAGAGCTGCCAGAGCGTCGTGCCGGGCACGAGGAATTCGCGCCATTCGAGCCCTGCCTGCCGGAAGCGCGCGACGAAGCCGCGGTAGCCGCGGCAGGCCAACGAGACATGGTCAATCGCCGCCGTGCCGGCCGGCGCACGGCCCGCCGCGCCGAGGGCGGGCCCGCCGGCGTAGATGTGCAGGATCGCCGGACCGCCCGCGAGGGGCACGTAGAGCCAGGCCCCGGGGTATCCGAAATCCGGCCGGAACCCGTTCCGCAGGCCGAGGATGCGCGTGTAGAAGGCAACCGTCGCGTCAAGGTTGTTGGTCTTGACGGCGACGTGGAACAGGCCGGCGACCATCGGCTCGGTGGTGACGGCATCGCTCATGGTGCACGGCTCCGTCTCGAGGCTTCGTTCCCGCAGTGCCAAGCAAGATGCGCGCCAGGACCGGTGGGCCCGCGGCGGAACGGCCGGCCATGCCGCGTGGGCGCGGCGGCCATCGTCGCATCGTCCGGCATGCGGCGATGCCATGTGCCGCCCGGGCGCGCGCCAGGTTGACAGGCCCCCAGCCGCCGCTACGCCTTGCCCCAACCGAGCAGGAGGACGCCATGGCGCGACATCTGAAGAAGGGCCGCGACGCGGAAGCCCGAGCCGAGGACGACGCGAAGGTCCGCGCGACGGTCGAGGGCATCCTCGCTGACATCTCGGCGCGCGGCGACGCGGCGGTGCGGGAGATGTCGATCCGCTTCGACAAGTGGGACCGCGCCGACTTCCGCCTGACGGATGCCGAGATCCGCGACTGCCTGGGCCAACTCTCCGCCCGCGACCTGGACGACATCCGCTTCGCGCAGGAGCAGGTACGCAACTTCGCGCAGCATCAGAAGGACGCGCTGCGCGACATCGAGGTCGAGACGCTTCCCGGGGTGGTGCTCGGCCACAAGAACATCCCCGTGAACTCGGTCGGCTGCTACGTGCCGGGCGGCAAGTATCCGCTGCTCGCCTCGGCGCATATGTCGGTGGTCACGGCGAAGGTGGCGGGCTGCAAGCGCATCGTTACCTGCGCCCCGCCCTTCGAGGGGCGGCCGGCACCGGCCATCGTCGCGGCGCAGCACCTGGCGGGGGCGGACGTGATCTACTGCCTCGGCGGGATCCAGGCGGTGGGCGCGATGGCGGTCGGGACGGAGAGCATCGAGCCGGTGGACATGCTCGTCGGCCCCGGCAACGCCTTCGTGGCGGAAGCCAAGCGACAGCTCTACGGCCGGGTGGGCATCGACCTGTTTGCCGGGCCGACCGAGACGCTGGTGATCGCGGACGAGACGGTGGATGGCGAGCTCTGCGCCACCGACCTGCTCGGCCAGGCGGAGCACGGGCCGAATTCGCCCGCGATCCTGCTGACCAATTCCGAGAAGCTGGCGCGCGAGACCATGGCCGAGGTGGAGCGCCTGCTCACCATCCTGCCGACCGCCGCCATCGCCCGGCAGGCCTGGGAGGACTACGGCGAGGTCATCGTCTGCGACAGCGAGGAGGAGATGGTGCGCGAGGCCGACCGCATCGCGTCCGAGCATGTGCAGGTCATGACGCGCGATCCCGACTATTTCCTCGCGAACATGACCAACTACGGCGCGCTGTTCCTCGGGCCGCGCACCAACGTCTCCTACGGCGACAAGGTGATAGGCACCAACCACACCCTGCCGACCAGGAAGGCCGCGCGCTACACGGGCGGGCTCTGGGTGGGCAAGTTCCTCAAGACCGTCACCTACCAGCGCGTCCTGACGGATGCGGCAAGCGCCATGGTCGGCGAATACTGTTCGCGCCTGTGCATGCTGGAAGGCTTCGCCGGCCATGCCGAACAGGCGAACATCCGCGTGCGCCGCTATGGCGGGCGCAACATCCCCTACGCGACGGCGGCGGACTGAGCGATGGAATTGCCGAGGACGCCGTCCTTCCGCCTGGATGGCAGGCGCGCGCTCGTCTCCGGCGCGGGGCGCGGCATCGGCCTCGCGGCCGCGGCCGCGCTCGCCGACGCGGGGGCGCATGTGACGCTGCTCTCCCGCACCGCGCGGGAGATCGAGGCGGCGGCCGAGGCGATCCGCGCCCGCGGCGG
>NZ_JACADQ010000310.1 GCF_016106015.1 Neoroseomonas rubea | reverse complement strand
CGCGCCGCGCCCCGCACCGCCCGACCCGGCCATCCGCGCAGCCGCGGAGGCAACGCTGCGCGCCCGCATCGCGGAGGCGCCGGCACAGCCGCAGCCTTGGCAGCACCTCGCCCTGCTGCTGGCCGAAACCGCCCGCCCCGCCGAAGCGGCCGACGCCTTCGCCGAAGCCGTGCGCCTCGGTGCCTCCGCCGCCGCCCTCGCCCTGCCCCATGCCCTCGCCCTGGAATCGGCCGGCCGGCGGAAGGACGCGATCGCGGTGGCCCGCGCAGCGCTCGACAGGCGGCCCAAGGATTTCCCCCTGACCAACCTGCTCGGCGTGCTGCTCAAGCGCGCCGGGCGGCTGGCCGAGGCGGCTGCGGCCTTCGAGGCGGCGAAGCGGCTCGAACCGCGCAACACCTCGCCCTGGAACAACCTCGGCAACACGCTGCACCTGGCGGGCGACTATGCGGGGGCCGCTTCCGCCTATGCCGGGGCGGCGCGGATCGAACCGCGCAATGCCGAATTCTGGCGGCTGCAGGGCCGCTCGCTTGCCGCCGCCGGCGATGCGGAAGGCGCACGCCGCTGCCTCGACCGCGCGCTGCTGATCGACCCGCGCAACCTCGAGGCCGGGCTGCAGCTCTGCGGCCTGCTGCTCCAGGCAGGGGCGTTCGACACGGCGCGCGGCGTGCTGGTCCGGCTCGCCCAGGCCCGTCCGGGGGAGGCCGCGATCGGCGTGATGCAGGCCCGCATCGCCTGGCGCGCGGGGGAGATCGAGGCCGCCAAGGCCGGCTTCGCCGCGGTGCTCGGCGCCACGCCCGGCCATCCGCAGGCGGCGATCCTGCTCTCCCGCCTGCATGGCGACGGCGACCGCGCGGCGGCGAACCAGCTGCTGCGGGACGCGCTCGCGCAGCGGCCGGAGGATCCCGAACTCTCGGCCGAACTGATCGACAGCCTCTCCCGCAGCCGATACGGGTCGGAGACCGCGCATATCGAGGATGCCTACGCGCTGGCCGTCGCGCATATGGACCGCCATCGCGACCGCGTCGCGGAGGATGCCCGCCCGCTGCGCACCATCTTCCAACGCTGCCTCGATGAAGCGCGGCTCGCCGCGACCGGCGCGCTGCCCGACCTCGCCCGCCGCTGGCTCGCCGAGGGGCGCGTCGCGCCGCTGCATTACGAACTCGGCCAGGTCGCGACGCTCGAGGACCGCATCCGCATCCTCGAATGGCACCGCGCCTGGGGCGACGGCGTGGCGCGCGGGATCCGCCCTGTCGCGCCGCTGCCCGCGCCCGCGCTGGCGACGGGCCGGAAGATCCGCATCGGCTTCATGTCGAGCGACCTGCGCAACCACCCGGTCACCTACTTCGCCCTGCCCCTGTTCACGGAGCACGACCGCGATCGCTTCGAGGTCTTCTGCTATTCCTTCTACGAAGGCGCGCGCGACGCGGTGCAGGCGCGCATCGAGCAATCCGTCCACGCCTTCCGCTGGTGGCCGCGCCGGCCGGACCAGCTCGTGGCGGAAGGCATCGCCGCGGACGGGATCGACATGCTGTTCGAGCTCGGCGGCAGCACGGCGATGAACAAGATCGAGGTCATGGCCCGCCGACCGGCGCGGATCGGCGCCTCCTGGCTCGGCTATCCGCATTCGGCGGGGCTGTCCGGCATCGACCACATCCTCGTCGACCCGCATCTCGCGCCGACCGATCCACGGCTGCTCATCGAGACGCCCTTCGAGATGCCGGAAAGCTGGGTCGCGCTCGGCCCGCTCGGCTTCGGGCCGGAACCCATCCTGCCCGGCCTGCCGGAGGACCGTGCGGGGCGCATCACCTTCGGCACCATGAACAACCCCTACAAATACACGACCGCCTGCCTCGACGCCTGGGCGGCGGTGCTGCGGGAGGTGCCGGGCTCGCGCTTCCTGTTCGTCCGGCCCGAGGGCAGCACCGCGCCCTTCCAGGCGAATGCGCGCGCCGCCTTCGCCGCGCGCGACGTCGATCCCGACCGCATCGCCTTCGTCGGCGTGCGCGGGCGGCACCTGCCGCACTACAACGAGATCGACATCGCGCTCGACAGCCTGCCGCACGTCGGCGGCACCACCACCTGCGAGACGCTGTGGATGGGCGTGCCCGTGGTCACGCTGGCCGGGCCGGGCTTCCCCGAGCGGCTGTCGCATTCCAACCTGGTCAATGCCGGCCTGCCGGACCTTTCGACCGGCTCCGTCGCCGACTATGTCGCGCGGGCGGCCGACCTCGCGCGCGACCGCGCGCTGCGGCTGCGCCTGCGCCATTCGCTGCGGGACCTGATCCGCGCCCGGCCGCTCGGCCAGCCGGGGCGCTTCACGAAGCATTTCTACGCCAAGGTCGAGGAGGTGGTGCGCGCATGACCGTGCTCGGCGCGCGGGAAGTCACGGCCTGCCGCGCCTGCGGCGCGCCGCTCGGCCCGGTCTTCTGCGATCTCGGCCGCATGCCGGTCGCCAATTCCTACGTGCCTGACACGGAGGCCGCACGGCGCGAGCCCGCCTTCCCGCTGCGCGCGCTGGTCTGCACCGGCTGCCGCCTGGTGCAGCTCGACACGGTGGTGGACGAGGTCGGGATCTTCGAGGACTACGCCTACTTCTCCTCCATGTCCGACAGCTGGGTCGCGCATGCGCGGCGCTTCGCGGCGGAGATGACCGTGCGCCTCGGCCTCGGGGCCGGCAGCCTCGTGGTCGAGGCGGCGAGCAACGACGGCTACCTGCTGCGCCATTTCCTCGCCGCCGGCATCCCGAGCCTCGGCATCGAGCCGGCGCGCAACGTGGCGGAGGTGGCGCGCGCCGCCGGCGTGCCCACCGAAGCCCGCTTCCTCGGCCGCGCGACAGCGGAGGAAATCCTCGCCGCGCGCGGCCGCGCGGCGGATCTCGTCGTCGCCAACAACGTCCTCGCCCATGTGCCGGATGTGAACGACTTCGCCGCCGGCCTCGCGCTGCTGGCGGGCGGGGCGGGCATCGTCTCGATCGAGGCGCCGCATTTGATCGCCATGGTCGACGGCGTCCAGTTCGACACGATCTACCACGAGCACTACGCCTACTGGTCGCTGCACGCGACGGAGCGGCTGCTCGCGCGGCACGGGCTGATGGTCTTCGACGTGGAGCGGCTGCCGACGCATGGCGGCTCGCTGCGCGTCCTCTCCTCCGCCGCGCCGCGCCGGGCGAGCGCGCGGCTGGCCGATGTTCGCGCCGAGGAAGCCGCGCGCGGCATCGCGGCGGATGAATTCTACCGCGGCTTCGACGCCCGCGCGCAGCGCGTGGTCGCGGGCTTCCGGGCCTGGCTCGCAGCGTCACGGGCGGAAGGGCGGCGCATCGGCGCCTATGGCGCGGCGGCCAAGGGCAACACGCTGCTGAACGCGGCCGGCGTCCGCGCGGCGGACATCCTGGCCGTCGCCGACCGCAGCCCCGCCAAGCAGGGCCGCCTGCTGCCTGGCAGCCATGTGCCGGTGGTGACGCCGGAGGCGCTGCTCGCCCTCGGCCTCGACGACATCCTCATCCTGCCCTGGAACATCGCGCGGGAGGTCGCCGGCCAGCTGCGCGGCGCGGGCTTCGCCGGGCGGCTGCTGGTCGCGGTGCCGGAGATGCGGGAGGTCGCTGCGCGATGATGGTCCGCCCGACCCCGCTGCCGGGGGTGATGGACGTCCTGCCCGCCCCCGTCCGGGACGCGCGCGGCACCTTTACGCGGCTCTGGTGCGAGGAGGCGTTCGCCGCGGCCGGCATCGACTTCCGCCCGGTCCAGGCCAGCCGGTCGGACAATCCGCGGCGGCACACGCTGCGCGGGATGCACTACCAGGCGCCGCCGCGGGCCGAGGCGAAGCTGGTCCGCTGCACCGCCGGCGCGGTGCACGACGTGGTGCTGGACCTGCGGCCCGACAGCCCCGCGCGCGGGCGCTGGATCGCGGTGACGCTGTCCGCCCGGGCGGGCAACGCGCTGTTCATCCCGCCCGGCTGCGCGCATGGCTTCCTGACGCTGACCGAGGATGCCGCGCTCGACTACCTGATCGATGCGCCCTACGCGCCGGACCTCGCGCGCGGGGTGCGCTGGGACGACCCTGCCTTCGGCATCGCCTGGCCCGCGGCGCCGGCGGTGATGTCGGAGCGGGACCGGTCCTGGCCGGACCATGGCTGAACGGGCGCTGGTCACGGGGGCGGCGGGCTTCGTCGGGCGCCAGGTGCTGGCACCCCTCGCCGCGGCGGGGCTCGAAGTGCATGCAGTTCTGCATGCAACGACGGAACCCCCGCCCGGCGCGGCCTTCGCGCATCGTGCCGACCTGCTCGCCCCCGGCACCGCCGCCGCGCTGGTGCGGGACATCCGCCCCGCCCTGCTCGTCCATGCTGCCTGGGTCGTCGCCCATGGGCGCTTCTGGACGGCGCCGGAGAACGTCGATTGGCTGGAGGCGTCGACCGACCTCGCCGAGGCCTTCGCCGCCGGCGGCGGGCGGCGCATCCTCGGCATCGGCAGTTGCGCCGAATATGCTGCGGAAGATCGGGACGACGACGCGCAGTGGCGCGAGACCCGCGCCATCGCGCCGGCGTCACCCTATGGCGAGGCCAAGGCGGCGCTGGCGGCGCGACTGGCAGCGCTGTCCGCGCGCCGCGACGTCTCCGTCGCCTGGGCGCGGCTCTTCCACCTCTTCGGGCCGGGGGAGCATCCGGACCGGCTCGTGCCCGCCGTCATGCGCGCGCTGCGGGCGGGGCGGCCGGCCGAGGTCGCCTCCGGCACGCCCGTGCGGGACTTTTCCAGCACCTGGTTCGCGGGCCGGGCGCTGGCCGCGGTCGCGGCCTCCCGCCTCGAAGGGCCCGTGAATGTCGCCTCGGGCGACGGGGTCGCGATCCGTGCGCTGGTCGAGCGCATCGCCGCCATCGCCGGCCGACCGGACCTGCCGCGCTTCGGCGCCCTGCCCGACCGGCCGGGGGAGGTCGCCGCCATGGTCGCGGACACACGGCGCCTGCGGCGGGAGGCCGGCTTCGCGGAGGCAGCCCCGGTCGAGGCCGACCTGCGGGTCCTCTGGTCGTCCGTCGCATGACGCGTTCCCCGCGGCCACGCCGGGGCGCCGCGCGTCCGCCCACTCT
>NZ_JACADQ010000031.1 GCF_016106015.1 Neoroseomonas rubea | reverse complement strand
TCGGTCGCCGCCGGGCCACCAGGCCGGATCCTCAAACACAACAACATCAACGCGGGGTGGAGCAGCCCGGTAGCTCGTCAGGCTCATAACCTGAAGGTCACAGGTTCAAATCCTGTCCCCGCATCCATCTTAAGTTGCGAACACAAGGCGTCGACCTCCCAGTCGGCGCCTTTGCCTTTTCGGGCACCCTCCGCCAAACGCAGCATCGCCCCAAGCTGACCACGCACCTCAATCCGCAGCTTGCCAGATTCCGCGACAAGGCAGCATCGACCGATCCAAAAAGAGGTCCGCCAAAAGCCTCCCAAGCTTGCCGTGCTCGTCATCAAGCTGCTTCAGCCGCCGCATCTCAGAAGGCATCAGCCCACCGTACTTCTTGCGACAGTTGTCGATCGTCACCTTCGAGATGTCCGCATTGCGGCAGATCTCCTCAATCACCGTCCCTTCCTCCGCCTGGCGCAGCACGAACGCAATCTGCGTATCCGTGAACTTCGACCTCTTCATCGCCATCCCTCCGTCTCCCAGCCCAAGCCTAAAATGGAATTTTCCAGTGCAGGACGGTCCAGGGATCGGCAGGCAGGTCATTCCGCATTAGATCCAGGAAACCTGGCGCTCAGCGTGGCGATCGGTCTGGCGGAGAGCGGGACGCCCGAGGGAACTGGCGGAGGAAGTGCAACGGAACCCGAACCATCGCCTCTGGTTCACCTTGTGCGGCTGACGCGGTCGTCGTCGCGCAGAGTGCTCGGCGGGAACAGAACGACGGTCTCGCCCGCGGCCAAGCCGCCGGAGATCATGGCACTGCGGGCCGCGCGTCGGGCAACCTCGACCTGTCGCTCGCGCGCTACGCCGTCCTGCACGACATAGGCCGCCCAGCCGGCGCCCCGCCGAAAGAGCGCGCTGACCGGCACCAGAACCGCGTCCTCGATCGCCTCCACCATGATCCGCGCATCCACACGGAACCCGTCACCGAGCGCGGCCCAGCGCTCCAGGGGGCTGACGAGGTCGACCACCACCCACACCCGCTGCTCCTCGACTCCGAGCGCCGAGACGCGAGTGAAGGCGGCGGGTTCGACCAGGCGCACGCGCCCCTGCAGCGGCGCCGGTCCACCCCAACGCTCGATCGTCACCGGGGCACCTGGCGCAATGCCGACTGCGTCAGCAGTGAGGACGTCCACCACCACCTCCAGGTCCGCTGGATCGCCGAGTTCCAGGAGAGGCGCACCGGAGGCGATCACCGCCTCGCTCTCCTGCATCACGCGCAGCACGCGCCCGCCGACGGGGGCGCGCACCTCGAGGCGCTCCGGCCCGTTTTCCTGCGCCTCGGTGGCAGCGAGCAGCGCGCGCGCCTGGTCCAGTTCGTGCGCGGCAGCATGGCGTCGCCGCTCGGCCACCAGCATGTCACGTGCGGCTGTGCGCTCAGCAAGCTCCGCGCGCTCAAGCTGCTGAAGCGGCGCTGCGCCCCGCGCCTGCAGGGCGCGCACACGAACCGCATCCGCCTCGGCCTGGACCCGTTGGGCTGCGGCACGCTCCACCAGCACGCCGGCCTGCTGCAGCATTGCTTCCGCGGCACCGACGCGCTCCTCGGCCTCGCGCCGCGCGCGCGGGCTCAGGAGGGCGGACGGCGCAGCCAGGATCAGCGCAACCGGGTCGCCCTGGCTGACCGTGTCGCCCGGGCGCACGCCGAGCCGCAGGACCCGCCCCGCGACGGGGGCGGAGACGACGTAGCGGTCCCGCACCCGCGTCCGCCCGTCCTCCACCA
The DNA here is from genome assembly GCF_016106015.1 of Neoroseomonas rubea. Taxonomy (GTDB): domain Bacteria; phylum Pseudomonadota; class Alphaproteobacteria; order Acetobacterales; family Acetobacteraceae; genus Neoroseomonas; species Neoroseomonas rubea. The sequence continues at coordinate 23,913 of NZ_JACADQ010000031.1, read as the reverse complement.
CCACCGCCTCGAAGCGGCCGCGGGTGACCAGCTCAGTCTCGACAAGAACCGGTCGCGGCTGGAAGGCGAGGAATGCGCCGCCAGCCGCCAGAAGGACGGCCGTGGCAACCAGCGCCCGGCGGAAATGCCGGTTCATGCTTCAGTCCCTCGCCTTCAGGGCGGCGACCAGGTCGAGCCGGTCGATCCGCCGCCGCACCACTACCGCGCTGGCGAGGGCAGCGCCCAGTACGACCAACGCCGCCGCCGCGAAGGTCGTGGTGCTGATCACCGCCGGGACGTCGAAGCTTTCGTTGTCCCGCGCGCCCAGGATCAGCCCGACGATCCACTGCGCCAGCACCAGCCCGAGCGGCACCGCGACCAGCACTGCGAGCGCAAGCTCGGCGAGCAGGATGCGCGACACCTCCTGCCGCGTGAAGCCGAGGACCCGGAGGCTCGCCATCTCCCAACCACGCTCCTGCAGCGCGACGCGAGCGCTGTTGTAGACCACGCCCACCGCGATGATCACGCCGAAGCCGGTCAGCGTCACGGCGCTGGTCAGCACGAGCCCGGCGATTACCTCATCGAAGACGCGGAGCCACACTGCCTTCACGTTCGTCGCCGCGACGCGCGGCCGTTCCGCGAGTTGCCGCCACAACGCCTCCGCCGCTAGCGGGTCCACCCGCAGCGCGACATGGGAGACGAGGTCGTCCTCACGCATGAGCCGGTTCAGTGCGCCGATCTCCATCAGGGCGGTGTAGCCGATGATGTCCTCGACCAGCACGTCGACCGGCAGGTCATGCACGCGCCGGGCGCCTTCCAGGACCTCCACCTGTACCGTGTCGCCCTCGCGCACGCCGAGCCGCTCGGCCAGCCGCCGACTGAGCGCGAGGCCCTCATGAGGGATCGGCACCGGGCGTAGATTGGCGTCGCGCGGCACGCGCAGCTCTGCGCCCGCCGGCAGGCCAGTCAGCGCCAGCAGTCGGCTGCGCTGCGCCGCTCGCAGCCGGATCGGCACGATGCGCTGCCCTTCCGCCGCCAGCACGCCGGGCAGGCGCGCCATCTCCCGCGCCGCGCGGGAAGGGCGCGGGTCGGTGAGCGCGACGAAAGCGTCGCCACGCTCGATGCGGTCGAACTGCAGCTCGACCATGCTGTCCATCGCGTCCCACCAGAACAGGCCGAGCACCACCATCGGCACCGCCAGCGCGATGCCGAGCACGGTGAGCAGGGTTCGCAACGGGCGGCCGAGCAGGCCGCGCAGCGGGATCTTCGCCCGAGCGCCAAGCCCTCGCCCGAGATGGCCGAGCGGGCCGCCGCCGAAAGCAGCCGGCCGGGCCGGACGCAGCCCCTCCGCGGCGGGGAGGCGCAGGATCCGTCGCAGCGCGTCGAGCACGCCGACCAGCGCGACCGCGAAGCTCGCAGCCGCGGCCAGCACCGGTAGCCAGGTCGGCAGCAGATAGGGAAGCTCAGGGAAGCGGAAGAAGGGGCGGTAGTTGCCGAGCATGCCGGCACCCATCCAGGCGCCCGCGCCGATGCCGAGCGCGGAGCCCAGCAGACAGATCGCCGCGACGAACTTCGCGTAGTGCATCGCGATCGGCGGGGACGGGTAGCCGAGTGCCTTCAGCGCCGCGACCTGCTCGCGCTGCGCCTCCACCATCCGGCCCAGCACGACATTGAGCAGGAAGGCGGCGATGCCGAAGAAGACCAGCGGCACGGTGACGGCGAGCGTGCGCTGCTCGGCCAACTCGTCCTCCAGGAAGCGGTGCGAAGGCTGATCGTGCCGCCCATAGGCGCCGCGGCCGCCCCAGGGCAGCAGCAGCCGGTCGAGCTCCGCGATCACCGCAGGCTCCGAGGCGCCGGGGGCGAGGGTCAGCACCGCCTCGCCGAAGGCGCCCTGCATGTCAAAGGCACGCGCCACCGCCTCCTCATTCGCCCAGAGTACGAGGAAGCCGCGGTCGTCGGGCAGCGGACTGCCGGGGCGCGAGGTGAAGACGAATTCCGGCGAATGGGCGATGCCGGCGATGCGGAAGCGCTGGCGCCGGCCGTTCAGGATGACGGCGATCTCGTCGCCAGGTCGCACCTGCCACGCCTCGGCGAAGGCGACGTGGATCACCGCCTCGTCATGCCGGGTCGGTTCCGGCAGACGGCCGACAATCAGCCGCAGCCGGTTCAACGCCGGCTGTTCCCCGCTGATAGGCAGGGACAGGACACGAGCGGCGACCGGCACCTCGGCCCCCGGCCAGTCAACCCGGGCCTCGCCACCGACGCGCCCCTCCGCCACCGCGACGCCCGGGATCTCCGCGATTCGTGCCAGCATCGTGCTCGGCGCCCGCTTCACCTCGGCATAGACTTCGGCAAAGCGACTCTCGGCGTAGAAGGCCTGCTGCGCGCCGCGGAGCGAGAGGAAGCTGCTGACCGACATGACCAGCACGGCGACGCCGGCGCCGATCAGCAGCGCGATGGTCAGAACCTGGCTGCGCAGCGCCCAGACGTCGCGGAGCAGCTTGCGGTCGAGCGCGCTCACCAGACCAGCTCCTCGGGCGCTAGGCGGCGGGCGTTCGCCTCGATCGCGACGATGCGCCCGCCGCCCATCCGAAGGACGCGGTCCGCCATCCCGGCGATCGCGGCGTTGTGGGTTATGACCACGGTCGTCGCGCCGACCTCTCGGTTCGCCCGCGCGATGGCCGAGAGCACCAGCTTGCCCGTCTCGACATCGAGCGCGCCGGTCGGCTCGTCGCAGAGCAGCGCGTCGGGGCGCTTGACGATGGCGCGCGCGACCGCGACGCGCTGCTGCTCGCCCCCGGAGAGCTGTCCGGGGAAGTGATCAAGTCGGTGCGACAGCCCTACCAGCGCGAGTGCCTCCTCCGCCCGCATCGGGTCGCGCGCGATCTCGGCGACGAGCTCGACGTTCTCGCGCGCGGTGAGGCTCGGGATCAGGTTGTAGAACTGGAAGACGAAGCCGACATGGTCGCGCCGATAGGCGGTCAGCGCCGCCTCGTCTGCCCCCGTCAGTTCATGATCCCGCCACGCGGCGCGCCCGGAGGTCGGGGCATCGAGGCCGCCGAGGATGTTGAGCAGGGTGGACTTGCCGGACCCTGAGGGGCCGAGCAGAACGACGAACTCGCCCTGCCAGATATCGACGTCGAGGTCGCGTAGCGCATGCACCGTCGCGTCGCCGCTGCCGTAGCTCTTGCACAGGCCGCGCGCGACGAAGACCGGGGTCGCACCGGTCGCCTGGGGTTCGCCGGCCGGGGGCGCTGCGTCGGCTGCCGTCGTCATTGGCGTCCGGCGCAGCATGCCACGTTCCGCGTCCCGGTGAGGACAAAGGTGCCGGGGCGCGCGGCTCAGCCCCGGACCATGCGGGAAATGGCGCGGTCCCGCAGAACGAACTGATGCCAGAGCGCCGCCAGGACATGTGCCGCGACCGTGGCCAGCATAAGGTTGGCCAGCACCTCATGCGCCTCGGCCCAAATGCGCCCGACCCGCACCGGAAACGGCAGGGGCTGCTTCATCGCCCTCGACAAATCCGTCCGCGAGGGTCGACCGGCAGCATGGCGTGGATCATCACCGAGGAGCCGCTGACCGGCAGCGAGACGAAGCAGAGCGCCTAGGCGCCGCCCGGTATACGCGGACGTGACGCTGCAAGTTTGCTCTCCGGCCTGATTGCGCGGTCCGCCCGCTGGCTTTGTCATCACACTCCGCATGAGTGACGCCAGGGCACATGCGCGCCTGACCACAGGGGCAGCGTTGCAGATAGTGGCGAAGATCGCCGACTTACCAGCCCAACGGTTCGCCTCGCCGCTTCGCGGATGCGCCAAGCGTAGCAGATCTCGGGGAGTCGTGACCTGAACACTTGGCCTGCGTCGGTAGGGCGGACCGCATCGCAAGGCCCGCGATAAGTAGAAGTGCGCAATTGCCTTCGCCGCGAGCGACCGCGACTATGTGCGTGGTGATCGCAGCCCTGGCGGTCGAGTGGCTGCTGCGTGTGACGGAGTTCGCCATGTCGTTTGAGCCCAATGCCGCATGGTTGATTGGCCGTGAGCAAGCGTCTGCCAGAGTGGGACGCGGGTATCACGCCGCTCCGCCGGCACAAGACCTGCTCCATGACCTGCGTGACACCCTGTTCGCCATAAGTGGCGCCATATCCGAGGTTCTACCCGGCGTCAGCGCGGACGCCGCGGCTCTTCTCGAGCGTATCGGGATCGCTGCAAGGCAGGCATCGGACCGTGCCCGCATGCTTGCAGACGTCAACGATCCACAGATCGAGACCCGCGCGCAGATTGCGTTCAACCCTAACGACCGCCTTCGTTGTCTGAGGCCCGCGCTTCAGGCTCTGCTCCCGTCCGGGGCTGAACTTCGCCTCAGGCTGGCAGCGGGCCTGTGGTCCTGTTCTGGAAACCCCGACAGCTTCGACGAGGCCGTGATCGTGCTTGTGCGGGAGATCGCTGACGCGATGCGGCGCGAAGCACTCTGCGCGCCCGTCGTCATCCTGACGCGGAACCGTGCTTCAGCACCTCCAAATGGCGACGTACGTGTCTCTGTTGTCTCCGACATTGCGTGGCTGTCCGATGATGCTTCCTGGACGCCGGACTTGCGGAGGATCCGCGACGACCTCGCCCACCATGGCGGCCGCCTCCTGGGCGCCGATCGCCGCGGCTATCGGGCAGTAGCCCACATGGATCTCCGGAGGTCTCTGGCGCGCCGGCTCGCAGCTGCGCCACTCGACAGGCGCGTCAATAGCCGTGATGCGCCGCCTCACTCCGCTTCCGCAGAGGCGCGATCGGCGGGCAGCATCGCAGGCGCAGTGCTCGCGTCGCCCTAGCTCTCTGGTCCTGAAGGTGCTCCTTCCGTCTGACTGGCGCTGGCGGGACCATCGACAGGTTGGACATCGGCCTGAACAGCAACCCGCACTGCGTCTGCAAACGAGTTCACGCCGAGCCGCGACATCATCCGCGCACGATGGATTTCGACCGTCCTGGGAGAGAGCGCAAGTACACGGGCAACGTCCTTGTTCGCGTGCCCGGCCGCCAGAAGTTCGAGCACCTGACGTTCGCGCAGCGAAAGCGCAGCCATCCTGGCGCGAGCTGCATCCTGTGGCGATTGCCCGGACGGCGGCGAGTTCGTCGAATTGTAACGCTCCAAGGCCGTGGCAATCGCGTTAAGAAGTCGCCTGTCGCTACATGGCTTCTCGATGAAGTCCGCGGCGCCTTCCTTCATGGCGCGAACTGCAACTGGCACGTCCCCTCGCGCCGTGATCATGATGACCGGCGGCGTGAAGCCCATTGCGCGGAGGCGTCTCAGCAAACCAATTCCATCGAGATCTGGCATCCGCAGGTCCGTCAAGACGCATGCTATCGGCTCGGTGAGGGTCGGTTGCGCATCGAGGAATGCCTGTGCCGAGGAATGCAGCACGACGGTGAGTCCCGCAGCGCGAAGGAGAAGTCCGAACGCAACTCGGACGCCCTCGTCGTCGTCGATGACATGGATGCTTGCACCGGCTGCAAGTTGAGCGGCGGCGTGCCGGGAGTGTTCCACTGGCGCGACGTCAGCCACTACCATCGGTGCCATCCTCATGCTGCTCAGGAAGTGGCACTTCGTCGCACGGGGCCACCGGCAGCGTAAAGCGAAAGACCACCCCTCCGCCCGGGTTTGCTTCGGCACAAATGCTGCCGCCATGCGACTCGACAATCGATCGGCAGAGTGACAGGCCGATCCCCATGCCTTCCGGCTTTGTCGTCACGAACGGTTCGAAGAGCTGCGCCGCAACTTCGGGCGCAAGTCCCGGTCCATTATCCGCTACCGCAACCCTCACCATCGCGTCCTGCAGATCCGCAGTCACGGTAACGGTCGGCTCGACCAATGCAGTCCCCTGCTCCGCCATGGCTTGAATCGCGTTGCGCAGCAGATTGAACAGAACCTGGCGAATCTGGACGGCGTTTGCCAGTACGTTGGGCAACTCCTCGGGAACCGCGTTGCGGACCGCCGTTCCCGATCGACCGAAGCCGACCATCGCAACGGTGCAGGCGTCATCCACGAGAGGCCTCAATGCTTCGGGACTTCGAGTGGTACCGTGCGGAATGATGAAGGCTCGGAGCCCTTCCAGGATTTCTACGGCTCGTGCGAGTTGGTCTCCGACCAATCCGCACGCCTCTTCGAATCCCTCATGCAAGTCCTTTGGCAGCAGGGCGGCTGCACGATGTGCAGTGAGCCGGGCTGCTTGCATCGCCATGGTAGCGGCCATCAGCGGTTGCGCGACTTCATGCACGAGGCCGGACGCCATCACTCCAGCGTCAGCGAGTCGCGAGACGTGCAGGAGCTCATTTTGCAGGTCGTGCAACCGAATGCGCGCCACTTCGCGGTCGGTCACGTCGAGAGTGATGCCGATCATTCGGCGCGGATGGCCCTCCGCGTCATCGTCGATCGCGTAGCCCATGGTCTGCATCCAACGCTCCGCGCCATCGGAGACGCGTCGAATGCGATACACGACATCGAACCGCTCGCTGTCCTGACGAGACGCTACCGCCGCCTGAACCTTGGCGCGATCCTCCGGGCAGATGCAGTTCCACCACATCTCGTAACTGGCCCGCCCACCTGGATCCGTTGGATATCCAAAGAGCGGAAAGTGGTTCGTGGACCACAAGGCTGTCCCCTCGGCGACGATGCGTTCCCAGGTCGCGAAGCCGGTGCCCTCGATGGCCGTGCGCAGCCTCAACTCCGCCTCGCGCAGTGCCGTCACATCAACCGCGAGCCCGGTGAAGCGCACAGGCCGGCTAGCCTCATCCAGATACGTCTTGCCGCGTGCGGCCAGCCAACGAATGGTGCCATCGGTCCGAACGATGCGATACTCGCAAGCGTAGTTACCCTTCGCGAGACTAGCCTCGACTTCCGCTCGCGCGCGTGGGCGGTCCGCCGGATGGACCTGCGCAAGCCAATCCTCGATGGTGTGGTGTCCGCCGGACGCGGGGTCCAGGCCGTATAGGTGACAATAGCCTTCGGAGCAGGTTGCGAGCCCGGTCGCGATATCGAGGTTCCAGAGCCCGGCGCCCGCTGCCTCCTGCGCGAACCGCAAGCGCTCCTCGGCCTCGAGCAGCGCGGCTTCTGACTTTTTTCGGTCCGTCGCGTCGATGATGACGCTCGTGAGCGAGGAGGGCTCCCCGGTGTCCGGCGTGCGAATTAGCGAAACGGTCGCACTTACCCAGATTGCAGTCCCGTCTTTGCGCAGGAACCGCTTGTCGCCGGTGTGGTAGTCGACCTGACCTGCCCGCAGTGCAGCGAGTTGCTCGCATCCGGTCGCGCGATCACTCGGATGGGTCAGGTCGAGCCAGGACGTTCCGGCCAGGTCCGCAGCGGAATCGTAGCCCAACATGACGGCGAGCCTGCGATTGGCGCGAATCCAGCGCCCATCAAGATCGGCATCGACGATGCCGACTGCGGCCTGTTCAAAGATGGCGCGATCGCGTGCCTGACTTTCCCGCAGGGCGCGAATCATCCGACATGCATCAGTGTTGTCACGATTCACGCCAATTCCACGAAGAGCCGTGCCGTCAGGTCCGTAGGTGAAGGCGCCGACGAATTCGACTTCGCGAACTTCTCCATCGGGGCGACGAATCCTGAAGTCGGTGCGCAGGCTTTCGTCCCGCCGCGCCAGAGCCTCATGGACCGTCGCTTCAAGTCTCGACAGGTCCTCGGGCAACACCCTCGGGCGCCAGGTCTCGTAGCGCCCGTCGAATTCGGAACGAGCCATACCGTAGATCCGCAGCATCTCTTCGCTCCAGGCAATGCGCCCGGTGGCTATGTCCCACTCGAAAAGACCTATGCCCGAGAGGGTTTGCGCGAGTCGAAGCCGCAATGCGCTCTCTTGCAGATGGACGTCGATTGCGGGGAAATCACCAGCTTCACCTACCGTGCCGGCCATGACGCTTTCGTTGCCGTCTGCGCCACGAAGCATGCGGCCGCGGAACTCAAGGCCATGCACTGAGCCGTCGGGCCAGCGAATGCGCGCAGCAGAACGCAGCAGGCCTGTCGTCCGCGCCTGGTCAATAGCGGCAAGAAAGGCAGGACGATCGTCTTCGATCACTTGCCGCGCAGCAGCCGCAAACCCCCAGTCTGGCTGTCGCGCCGCATGTCCGAACAATCGGTCATGATGCTTGGATCGATCGAGCGCACGATCCGTCGTCATGTCGATGCGCCACGTGGCAAGGCCCGCCGCTTCGATCGCGCAAGACAGCGCATCTCGATCGGGTTGGGACTCGCTGCAATGCGTCACGGGCGGCATAGGTCGGGCATGTCCGATGTTTTCGTCGCCCCGCGACGTGCCGGCGGCCCGATGGAATGGCCATCCGCCGACAGCCGCAGCTTTCAAGAAATTCGTACTGGTCCGGCAAGGGCTATGCCTTGCGGGACATCAAGTCGTGCGCTCGACCGGCGGATGGAGGCGCGACTACGCAATTCCCCTTAAGCGTTCCAACGGATGGCGAGGATCTTTATCCGCCGGTAGCAGTCCTGGGCCGCGATGCATAACCGCGGACGGTCGCTGCAACACATTGGGGAAAAAAACATCATGACGCATGCGGAGAGGCGCGCAGGCCCCGCGGTCGCGAAAGGGCGCCCGTCAAAACACCGCCGGGAAGAGCTCGCGCAGATGGAAGAGCCGTGGCAGATCCAGTTGCGGCATGACTTCGTTGCGCGGCTGTTGGAAAACCGGCTGGAGTTTGGCGTCATGCTTCCGCCGCCGCAAATCGAGCCTTCCGGGAAGACAACGAAAAAGACGTGACAGCGGAATAACTAGATGTCAGGCCCCCGCATTTCGTGGTGCGGATGCGCGGCGCGTTTTCGGGGTCTGGGCGCCTGCTTTGCTGCAGGTAGGCCCACCCCAAGGCTGCGCAGAGGACGGTCAGCGCAAGGCGCGACGCATACCGGCGTGCCTCGCCCGCAAGCCGTCCTGACATGATGGGACAGGGCGACGCTGTGGTCGTTCCCACTGCCATGCGGGGGGGCGCCCGCGGAAGACGGCCGAAGCAGGGGCATCTGGCCGCAGCCGAACTGCAGGTTTGGTCGATCAACCCATTTGATGATTGCAGTGGCAGCGAGAGGCAGCGTGCCGTCTTCGGCGTCGCGTCGCGCCGCGCTTCGCCATGCGGATGAATGGCTGACGCTGATCACTCGTATCCACACTCCGCGCACGTCATGGGGCCGTGCTTCTCGCGCGCCGGTTCGATCACGTAGCCGCAGCGCCAGCACGCGTGTTGTGATGCTCGTCGTCGTCCAGCAACAGAGGCGTGACTTCTTCGCCGAACTCGGCACGCTGGACGCACCGCTGCCCGAGCGCCCACCGCCGGGAGCTATGGCGCACATCCTGGCCATGTGCGCGCGTCACGGAGTGGAGATGGTGCCGCCACCCTGATCACTAGACAGCGAGTTCCACCGAGATCGAGCCATCGTCGATCCATCAAGGCACCAGCGGCCGAGGGGTGGTGCTCATGAGGCATGCTCGGTAGTGATTGCAGATTCGTAGTGGAACGGCTGCCCGCGAGTTGCCGTGACGCCGGCTCAGGGGTCACCGGGTATGGCCCATCTCAACATTGGCACCGTGATCTTTCCCGACATCGACCAGGTGGATTTGAGCGGCCCTCATGAAGTGCTCTCCCGCCTACCCGACTCCACCTGGCGCCTCTATGCGCGCACGATGGATCCCGTGGTGGACATGAAGGGGCTCCGCTTCCTGCCGGATGCAACGCTGGAGGAGGCGCCTCAACTGGACGTGCTGCACATCCCGGGCGGGTTTGGGGTCGACGCGGCGATGCTCGATCCCGGTCTCGTGGCATGGCTGCGCCGGCAGGCAGAGTGCGCGGAGGTCGTCTTCACGGTTTGCACGGGCGCCATCCTTCTTGGCGCGGTTGGCCTGCTCCGCGGCCGTCACGCAACGACGCATTGGGCAAGCCATCACCTGTTGCCGCTGCTTGGCGCCATCCCCGTCGACGAGCGTGTGGTCGAGGACGGGCCCCTCGTCACCGCGGCGGGCGTGACATCGGGCTTCGACGACGCCTTGCGCGTCGCAGCGCGCCTGCGGACTGCCATGTGTGAGGCAACAACAGGGTGCGCGTCACGGCATGGAATGTCCGCATGCCGATGGTCAATCTTGCAGCGGCGCCGCTGGCGGTGCAGGTGACGAAGCCAGGATACCGTATCTGACGCTTGATGTTCGACGTGGTGCTCGAACGCCTTTCACACAGCGAAGGCTGCGAATACGTGTAGGAGCAGCGGCTGCGGCACTTCGCAGGCGTGCAAACGCGGGCCAGCGCGGCCAGCCGCACGTCAAGTTCGCGCGGTGCAGGCGGGGCGCCGGGCCCACTCAGCGCGGAAGCCGACGCATCAGCCGGCAGGCTCCGGCAGCACACCGATCCGGGCCAGTAGCTGGAGGGAGAACTCGCGCCGGAACGCGGCCAATGACGCGAAACCGGGCGCCCGGGTGAACAGCGCGAACACGACCGGCGATGCATCCGGTCGGACCACGAAGCCGCAATACCAGCCCTCGAAGGGTCCGCGGAACTCGCCGGGCGTCACCGGTCCCGACCCGGTCTTTCCATGTACCAACGCCGTGCCGACCTGCCCTGACCAGCTTGCCTGCGCGAGCGCGGCGAGCGAGCGCTGCGACACGCCGAGGCGGCCGGCCAGCAACTCGGCGAGGAAGGCGACCTGCTCCGAGACCGCGATTGTGAGGCCACGACCGAGCCAGAAGCTGTCGGACCCGTCCGGGACCTCGGCGTTGCCGTAGCGCCAGCGGCTGAGGGTCGCGCGGTATCGGGTCGTGCCGACCTCCTTCGCCACGTCCTGGAAGTACCAGACCGCCGAAGCCGCGAAGGCGCTGCGCAACGTGTGGTCGCGGCGCCACGCGGCTGGCCAGTGCGGCGCGGCCGGGCGGCGCGCGGAATCCCAGCGCCGCGCCGCGTCCAAGTCCGCGGCGACACCGGTCTCGAGCGCAATCAGGAGGTTAGGGATCTTGAAGGTCGACCAGGGTGCATGGCGAGAGCCGAGGTCGCTGTCCTCGAGCGCGTGCTCCGCCCCGCTGCCAAGATCGCGCGCGAGGAATGCCACCTCCCGCGGGCCGATCGCCTCCGTGAGCGGCGCGCGACGGATGATCGCACGCGTCGTCGCGCTGGCCGAGGCGACCGGACCGAGTAGCGACGCGGCGGCGATCAGCGCGCCGCGCCGTGCAAGGGGGGCAAAGACAGGCATCATTAGGCTCCGTGCGATGGCGGACGCCTAGCAGCGCGGCCGGCATGAACCAATTGATGTCTTGTCAGCTTGTACTGAATGCGGTTCAGCACCTCCATGGACTGGACGCGGCTCGACCTGAACCTGCTGAAGACGCTGGCGATCCTGCTGGAGGAGCGCAGCGTCGCCCGAACCGCGGAGCGCCTTCACGTCACCGCCTCCGCCGTCAGCCACGCGCTGGCACGGCTGCGGCGGCTGCTCGGGGATCCGCTGCTGGTCCGCGCCGGTAACGCCCTGACGCCGACCGCCCGGGCGCGGGCCATCGAGGGGCCGTTGCTCCGGCTCCTGCCGCAACTCGGCCTCACGCTCGGCGATAGCCGGGCGGTGGCGGCGACGCGCAGCCCACAGCGGACACTGACCATCGCCTCGCCTGCGGCGCTCGACCTGACGCTGATCCCGGTACTTGCCGAGCGCCTGCGGCAGGACGTGCCCGGCTGGACGCTTTCGGTTGAGGCGTTCCAGCGCCGCAGCTACGAGGCAGACCTGATGACCGGGCGGGTCGACGCGGTCCTGTCGGTCGGAGGGCACACGCCGGCGGGAGAAGCGATCGCCGTCGAGACGCTGTGGGAGGACGAGGTCGTGGCCGTTGCCGGCGAGGGCGCGGGGATCGCGGTGCAGGTGTCGGACGCGTCCCTGGCCGACCTGCTCGATCGGCCGCAGCTCTATCCGCTGCCCTGGCCGACCTCCCAGAACTACCTCGACATCTGGCTCGCGCGGCAGGGGCGCCACCGCCAGATCGCGCTTGGCTTGCCGAGCTACGCCGGCGCGGCGGAAGTGCTGCGACGCACCGACCTTATCGCCATGGTGCCGGACCGCACGGCGGCGGCGCTAGTGCGGCAGGCACCCGAGTTGCGCATCCTGCGGGTCGTGCCGCCGCTCTGCTCGCCGCTATCCCTCGCCTGGCGCCGCCGCGACGCCGCCGACCCTGATGTGTCCTGGGCAAGACAAGTGATCGCCGAAGCGGCGGCGGCGGTGCCGCGGGGTGTTCCCGCAAAGGCTGTAAGCTAGCCGACCGAGCCGGCGGATGGTGCTGCGTCGACCCAGGCTCGCCGCCCCTGGCCGTTGAACCCGGCGCCTGCCCCTGGCATCAGCTCCACCGGAACACGCGCATGGCAATTCGCCTCCCCGATGTGACCCTCGCTGCCGACATCATCGGTGATGGTCCGCCTCTTCTCCTGCTGCACGGCGCGCTCGGCGACCGGCGGACGCTCGCGCCCGTCGCTGCGCAACTCGCCGATCGATGGCGCCTCGTCGTGCCGACACAGCGGCATTTCGGCCCGGCGCCGCGTAGCGTCGGTATCAAGCGCTTCGGCACTGCAAGTCAGGCGGAAGATCTTGTCGTCATGCTCGATGCGCTTGGCCTTGCCCGGGCGCATGTCGTCGCCTGGTCGTTCTCGGCGCATTCCACGCTGGCCGCGGCGCTGGACGCACCGGAGCGGATCCGTAGCCTGTTCCTCTACGAGCCGGGCTTCCCGACCTTCGTCACCGATGCTGCGGCGCAGGCTGAGATCTCCGCGGACGGTGCCCGCGCCTTTGGCCCGGTGGCCAAGGCTGCACAGCGCGGCGACTGGGCTGAAGCGGCTCGCGATCTGATCGATGCTGCTGCGGGAACGGTCGGTTGGTTCGACGCGCAGCCGCCGGAGGTGCGGCAGATCCACCTCGACAACGCCGACACCATCGGGCTGCTGTTCAGCCAGACGCCGCCCGTGCCAATCGCCGCCGGGGATCTCGCGCGGCTTGTGGTGCCGACGACCCTCGCTTGGGGCGCCGACACCACGGCCACCTACCGGCTGGTCTCGCAGGCAGCGGCGCAGGCGATACCAGGCGCCCGGTCCATCGTGGTGCCGGCGGCGGGCCATCTCCTGCCGGAAGCGGACCCGATCCGCTTCGCGCGGCTCATTGCGGCGCATCTCGAAGGCGCGGAGGGCTGACCTGCCGGCCGGCGCGCCGAGGCCGTCCTCAAGCGGACCTGACCATCGCCGCCAAGGTGAAACCCAGATGTGCCGCACCATGCGAGACCATCGCCGCGAGCAGGTCGCGCATGGCAAAGAGCAACCCGAAGACCGCCCCCGCGATCGCGTTCAGCAGCACCGTGCGCACCGCCGCGCCGAAACCGGGCATGACGCCGCCAGCTGCCAGCGCCGGCAGGTGGCTCGCGGCGAACAGCAGGGCCGCAAGCCCCACCGCGATCGCGACACACCAGGGTGGCGGGCGCCCCACGCGCCGTGCCAAGACTTGCCTAAGGCCGAGCGCGATCAAGCTCAGCGCCCCCCAGCGGAACAGCACCTCCTCCACCACCCCGCCATAGAGCACGCCAACGAGCAGCGCGGAGGGGCGCCATCCCTCGAGTACCGAGGGCGGCTGGCCGGGCGCTGCCTGCCAGAAACCGCGCGTCGCGTGGTCGGCCAGCGCGATCAGCAGGCCCAGCAGCAAGCCAAACACGCCCTGCCCGACGCGCTCCGCAGGGCGGAAGCCGCCGGCCAGCAAAAAGCCGCAGCGCGCCGCGGCCCAGGTCCCGGCAAAGGCAAGCCCCGCAAGCAGGAACGCCGGCTGCACAAGCAGCGCGGCCGGCGGAACGCCGGGCACCTCCGGAAGTACTGCCGCAAGCGACAGGATGCCGGGGCAGCCCGCCAGCAGCACGATCCATGCGTTGCGCCACGGCCGAGGGCGGCCTGTAGACAGGGCGGGACCGGGGCTCATGGCCGATGAGTCGGGACGTCGCGGGGTACGGCCGCGAACAGCGTCGCCGCGAAGGGCGGTTCGAACTGTGAGGTCGGGGGATGAGCGGAAGCCGCGCGCCAGGCTGTCCGTTCCACGCGCCGTCCGGCCGCACCCATGCCGAACAGGGGCCGCAGCCAGGTGGTCCGTTCAATCAACGCGGCGCCGCCAAGACTGATCGCGAAGGTCGCCCCAGCGATAGCCAGGCCCTTCGAGAGCGGCGCGCCCGACCAGTCGAACACCGCCCAGCCGAGCAGCACGATCACCGTCTGGTGCAGCATGTAGAATGCGAAGGACAGCGGCGCGAAGGCGCCGAGGAGCGGGATGCGGCGCGCGAGCCAGCGGCGGGCGGCGGCCAGCAGGGCGAGCAGCACGAGCCATTCCGCCGCGCCGCGGATGGCAAGGCGAGCCGGAAGCGGAAGGTCGAGCAGGCCCATCCCGCCGCGCGCCGCCGGCAGGCCGGCGAACCACAGCGCCGCGGCAAGCAGAGCCAGTCCCGTCAGCAGCGGCCAATGCCGCGCGACGGCCGCCGCGAGCGCCGCATTCCGCGCAAGCCACCAGCCGAGGATGACGAGCAGTCCGTAATGAGCATGGTTGGCCCAGTCCGCGACAAGATCGTGGCTGCCGGGGAATGCTGGCCGGAGCAGGATTTCGACTGTGACCAGTGGCGCGAGGGGTAGCAGCAACCGCCACGGCGATGCGGCGATCCACGCCGCCAACCGCGTGCCGTCCCCGGCGCGCGACACCAGCGCCAGCAGCACGGCGTAGAGGAACAGGTAGGGCAGGAACCAGAGGTGGTGCCAGGAGAAGTTCGCCGCAGGGTAGCAGCACACGAAGGCCTCCGGCAGGAAGGCCACGAAGTCCCCCTCGAAGACCGGCGCGCTCTGCCGCAGGGGCGCGGCCGGCGTCACCCGTTCCACCCAGACCTGCGGCGGAACCAGCACGAGGATGCCGAAGGCGAGGGGCAGCAGCAGCCGCGCCGCACGCTCGCGCAGGAAGGCGGCGGGGCCGCGACTCTCCAGCGCATAGGCCGCAGCCATGCCCGCAAGCAGGAACAGCAGGGGCATCTGCCACAACTCGATCGCGCGCAGCAGGACTGAGGCTCCCACATGCGGCGCCGCGGCGTCCTTCATGTGCCACGGCGTCGCGTCGAACAGGCGCGCGGTATGGAATGGCACGAGAAGCAGCACGGCGAGGCTGCGGAGGTTGTCCACGTCGTGGCGGCGGGGACTGGACAGCGGGGTCATGTGGCACCTAGAATTATTGAATGAATAAATCATTCATTAAATTCGCCCGGGATGCAACGCGCAGGGGCCCGCGTCCCGCGCCGGGCAGGCTTGCGGCGATCGCAGACGCCGCCTCCCGCGTTTTCACCCGCCAGGGCTTCCGGCTGTCACAGGTGGCGGACGTGGCACGGGAGGCGGGCGTAGCTGCCGGAACCGTCTATCTCTACGCCGCCGACAAGGCGGCCCTGCTCGACCTCGCGATCCGTGCGGCTGCGGGCCTCGGCCTGCCGCCTGGCGATGCACCGGCGCAGGCAGAACTGGAGGCGACCCTCTCCGACGCCCTCGGGCCGCGTCTCGCCCTGCCACGCATCGCGGCCGTCGCCGCTGGTGACACCAGCGCGGCCACGCTGCGTGACATCCTCGGGGAACTCTACGATCTGCTGGCGCGGGAAGCGCGACTCATCCTGCTGCTTGACCGGCTTGGCGCCGAGGTCCCCCAGATCGGGGCCGCCTACGGGACGGGGCTGCGGACCCGGGCGCTGCAGGACTTCACGCGCGCGATCGGGCAGTTGGCGATCCGCGGCGACGTTCGGACGGATCTGGAACCGGGACTGGCGGCGCGGGCCGTGCTGGAGATGATCGCGTGGATGGCCATGCGCCGCCCCGGCGATTCCGCGCCACCAGCGGGCGACGAGGCGCTTGCGCGCGAGACCACGCTCCGTCTTGCGGAAGCCGCCCTTGCGCTCGATCGCAGGCCGCCTTCGCGGATCAGGCGCTAATGGGGCAGGGGCAGCGTATCCGCCGAGAGCCTCGCTGCGTCCGAGACGCGAATGCCCATGCCTGCGCCGGGCGGGATCTCGGCGCGCAGTAGCGACGGCATGCCCATCTCCTGGCCCTGCAGGATCTCGATGCCGCCGCCATGCGGCCATCCGAGCGCGCGCAAATAGCCGGCAGGGGCAGGCGGCGCGCACACACTGTCGCAACTGCGGGAGGACGGCGTCTCGATACGCGCGGCGGACATGCCCCGGGCGGACGACCTGATGCTGCGCATCTACGCGGCGATGGCGCAGAACGAGCGCGAGTGCATCAGCGGGAAAGTCCGGGCGGCGCTGGCGGCGGCCAAGGCGCGGGGAAAGGCCTTGGGCGGGGACCGCGGCTACCGGCCGAAAACCGGCCCGAACGCGACTGCGGTGGCTTGGGCGCGGCATGAGGCCGCGGAACGCGCAGCACATCGGCTGAACCCGGAACTGGAGCGGCGGCGTTCAGCAGGCGTCGAGGGTCATGCTGCGCTGGCTAGACTGATGAAGGATCAGCGCATCCCGACCCCGCGCGGTGCCTACGCATGGACGCACACCACCGTTGCCAGGGTGATGGAACGCGCTGCAAACGCGTCATCCGCTACCCTGCAGCTAAACCGAATCGTACAGCGGCTAAGTGATCGCCACCCCAACCTTGAGGTGCAGGATACCGCTCCAGTGGCTGCGGCACCTCACGCAACCACGGCGGACGATCGTCTGATGGTCCGCGCGGCAGGGGCGGTAGCATGACGCGCGGCGGCATTGCCGAGCAGGCCACGAATAGCCCGAGCGCCAAGATCAGACCCGTGCGCAACATTCTCACTCGCATCATCGAGGCCCTTCGTCGTCGGCAGTCTAAAGTACGATCTCGGCCGAGGCACCTCGGGGCGCGGGCGCTTCGACCCAAACCACAGTGACGCGGCTCCTGGCTCGCACAGATGTTGTAGAATGCCCTCTCGATGCATGATGGGCGCGATGAGTCGCGTCCGCAGGGGTGCGGCGGTCGGTGGGCCTCGCTCACCACCGACGGTGGCGACGGCCGCGACCGGAAGGCCTGGAGCCGGTATGCGGCCAGCGGAATGCGAGGGGCGCGCCATCGCTGCCGCCGACGGAGGAGATCGTCCTCGCGGTTGGGGACCATCTCCGCAGCAGCGGCCGCGCGTCCGATGGACCGCTCGCGGCGTGCAGGCCCGACGTCGCCACCGGCGACGCACATGCCGGGTCGAACGAGGCGCATGCGATCCCATCGGATGCGGCTTCCATGACATGTCCCGACCCGGCGCGGCGCGTGCGCCCTGTCCTCCTCTTCCCGCCTCACCGCGAGCTGCGAATGCTAGATGTCGCAGCGCCGCACGGCATCTGCAGGGCGTATCCGGATCTGGCGCGGACCTTGCCGCGCCGGTCATCGCACGCCGACCTCGGATGCCGCCTTTCCTTGCGGTGCTGACGACTTCGTGAGTTAATGAAACGAGATCGCCCCCGCCGCCTCGTCACGAACGCGCCTGCGTGGGCCTTCCGGAGGGGAGGCAGGCATGAGCGGCTTCGAGCATCCGGCCCCGACAGCAAGCCTCATGCACAGCTTTGCCGAGCCGGACCGTTTCTCGTCCGCGCTCCTCGGCGGCCAGTTCGACATCATGCCGCTGCACGACGAACCCTTCTCGGCGACGCTCCGCGTCCTCAGGGTCGGCGACATGATCGTACAGCATGCCGACACATCGGGGCATGTCTCGCGCGGCGGCATCGCGCCGGGCATCGCCGTGCTGATGCTCAACATGCAGGTCACGGATCGCCCTGCGCTGGTGAACGGTGTGGAGGTAGGGACCACGGAAGCTGTGCTGGCCACCGGCGGCGCCGAAATCGCCGGGCACGCCCCGCGACGGCTGCGCTGGGCTGCCGTGGCGCTGCCCCTCCCGCTGCTCGAGGAACTGGCTGAAGTCGCGACCCCGCATGTGCGCGTTCACGGGGCGGTCAGCGGGCTGACGCTGTCGCCGGACAGGGCGACGCGCCTGGTCGCTGCCCTGTCGTCGGCCGGACAACTTGCCGAGGGCCTGCCGGCGCTGTTCCACCTGCCCGACTGTGCGGCCGGCCTCGCCATGGCGCTGCGCGAGGAAGTTGCCGGGAGCCTGACAGCCGAGGCCGCCTTCACGCCGCGCCCGCGCGCCGTCGGGCAGGCGTTGCGTCTCGTCCGGGCAGCCGAGGCCTTCATGGAGGCGCGGGTGGAGCGGCCGGTCTACACGGAGGAATTGTGCGCGGCGCTCGGCGTCTCGGCGCGGCGCCTGCACGACGCGTTCCGCGCGGTGCTGGGAACAAGCCCGCACGCGCACCTGAAATCTCGTCGGCTGATGCTGGCGCGCCGGGCGCTGCTGCGCCAACGGAACGGCCCCGAATTGGTGAAGTCCGTCGCCCTCGGTCATGGCTTCTGGCATCTCGGTCATTTCGCACGCGACTATCGGGCGTTGTTCGGCGAACTGCCCTCGGAAACGCTCGCCGCGCGGCCGGCACCCGGGACGGACCGGGACACGAATGCTCGTGATCCGTCCGGCCGGTTGCACCAGCGAAACCGACAGCCGTGAGCAGCCTGCCGAATTTGGATAGTGCGCCGTGCGGACGCCGCGCGATGCCCGGCGCATGCTCCCGGGGGGGAGACCGGACACGCGCGATGCGCGTCGGCCTGCCTTGATGATCTGGAAGGGGAGGAAAAGCCCGATGAGACTTGTCGGAGCGCTCGCGACCGGGGTCGTGGTCACGGCCCTGGCCTTCGGTTCCTTTGCCTCCCGTGCGGCGGCGCAGCAGATCCGCGGCACGCCCGGCGCGCCGGACGCGGTGATGACCCCAAACGCGTTCAGCCTGCCGGCACCCACGCCGCCCTTTACGGGCACCATCATGCCGAATGTGGGCGACAGCCAAGTCGCCTGGCCGCCGCAGATCGCCGCACCCGAGGGTGCCCCCAATGTCCTCGTCATCCTGACCGATGATGTCGGCTTCGGTGCGCCATCCACCTTCGGCGGCGTCATCCCGACTCCCGCCTTGGAGCGCGTTGCGCAGGCGGGGCTGCGCTACACCCAGTTCCACACGACCGCGCTGTGTTCGCCCACACGCGCGGCCCTCCTCACGGGCCGCAACCACCATTCTGTCGGCGCCGGCGTGATCTCCGAACTGACCACCGGCTTCCCTGGCTATAACTCGATCGTTCCGCCCGAGACGGCGCATGTTGCCGCTGTCCTGCGGGAGATCGGCTACGCCACGTCCTGGTTCGGCAAGAACCACAACGTGCCGACCTGGGAGTCCTCCCCGGCCGGGCCGTTCCGCAACTGGCCAACGGGCCAGGGCTACGACTACTTCTACGGCTTCGTCGGCGGCGACACGAGCCAGTGGCAGCCGGGCAACCTGTTCCGCAACACCACGCCGATCCATCCGAATGTCGGTGTGCCTGGCTGGAACCTGACCACCGCCATGGCCGATGATGCCATCGCCCATATCCGACTCACGACGTCGGTCGCGCCCAACCGGCCCTGGTTCATTCATTACGCGCCAGGCGGCGCGCACGCCCCGCACCATGCGACGCCAGAATGGATCGCCCGGTTCCGCGGCCAGTTCGACGGCGGGTGGGAGGTGCTGCACCGGCGCATCTTCGAAAACCAACGGCGTCTCGGTGTCATTCCTGCAAATGCGCAATTGCCGCCGCTGCCCGACTACATTCCGCGCTGGGAGAGCCTCTCGGACAACCAGCGGCGGCTCTACGCCCGCCAGATGGAGGTCTACGCCGCCTACCTTGCCTACACCGATCACGAGATCGGCCGGGTGATCCAGGCGGTGGAGGATGCCGGCCAGATCGACAACACGCTGATCATCTACATCAGCGGCGACAATGGCGGCAGTGCGGAAGGCGGACCCGATGGCACGGTGAACGAGGTTGCCTGGTTCAACGGCACCTTCTTCACGGTCGATCAGATGATGCCTTTCCTCGAAGGCTGGGGGAACGATCGCACCTACAACCACATGTCGATCGGCTGGACCTTCGCGCTCAACACGCCCTACCGCTGGACCAAGCAGATCGCGTCCCACCTCGGCGGCACGCGCAATGGCATGGCGATCTCATGGCCGCGCCGCATCGCGGACCGTGGCGGCATCCGCCACCAGTTTCACCATGTGATCGACGTGGTGCCGACCATCCTTGAGGCGGTCGGCATCCAGGCGCCGACCATGGTCAACGGGGTCCCGCAGCGCCCGATCGAAGGTGTCAGCATGGCCTACACCTTCGACGCGGCGAGCCGTGATGCACCGTCGCGCCGGCGCACGCAGTATTTCGAGATCATGGGCAATCGTGCCATCTACCACGAGGGCTGGATGGCAAGCACCACCCCGCCCGTGCCGCCGTGGGATTCGCAGTCGCCCAAGCCGACCGACGTGATGAACGGCTACACCTGGGAGCTGTACAATCTCGTCGATGACCCGACACAGATGAACGATCTTGCCGCGCGGGAACCCGCAAGGCTGCGCGCGATGCAGGACCTGTTCCTGGCAGAGGCGACGCGCTACCAGGTGCTGCCGCTCGACAACTCCACCTTGACGCGGCTGATCTCGGCGCGGCCCGGTCCGGCAGCGGGGCGCCGCCAGTTCACCTATACCGGGCCCGTGAACTCGATCCAGGGAAGCGCGGCGCCGAGCCTGCTCAATCGCTCCTACCGCGTCACCGCCGAGATCGAGGTGCTGCAAGGTGGGGCGAATGGCGTGCTGGTGACGCAGGGCGGCCGCTTCTCCGGCTACGCCTTCTACCTTGTCCAGGGGCGTCCGGTGTTCAACTGGAACTTTCTTGGCACGCAGAACCACCGCTGGGAGGGTCCGACGGCGCTTCCGCCGGGCCGCCACACGCTGGTCTTCGACTGGCAGATGGAGCCGCAGGGGATGCCCTTCGGGCGCGGCGGCACGGGCACGCTCACGGTCAACGGCCAGCAGGTTGCCCAAAGGGCACTCCAGAACACGCTGCCCTTCACCGTTGCCTGGGACGAGACCTTCGACGTCGGCCTCGACACCGGCACCTCGGTGGATGACCGCGACTACACCTCGCCCAACCCCTTCACCGGGCGGATCGTGCGGCTGACGATCGACCTGGGCGAGAGCACCATCACGCCGGCCTCCCTGCGGGTCTTGGAGGAAGAGATGGCGCGGCGCCAGCGGGCCACGGCACCGGCCGCGCAGCCCGCCACGCCACCCACGCAGCGTAACTAGGACACGCGGTTCGGCGCGGCCCCGGGCGTGTTGCCGCGGGCCGTTGCCGTCCCGACATACCAGTGGAGGCCAAGAGATGACCCGAGACACCCGGCGGCTCTGCGCCGCCGCCGCATTGCTCGCGGCCGGCCTCAACACTGGCGCCGCGGCGCAGGACACCGGCCTGCGTCCCGGCTGGAGCTTCGAGGTCGCGCCCTATGCCTGGGTCCCGTCGATCAACGCGAACCTGCGCTACGCGCTGCCGCCCGGCATCGGCGGATCGGCGGACGTCAAGGCCGACGCCTCCGACTATTTCGCGCAGCTCAACTTCGCCGCGGCGCTGGCGGCGACAGTCCGCTACGACCGTTTCACGCTGCTGACGGACATCATGTACGTCAGCGCGGATGCGGGTGGCAGCCGCGTCGAAGCCGCCGACATCCTCGGCGTCGGGCGCAACCCTATCTCCAGCACCGTCAACGTGTCCGGCAGCACGAACCTCAAGACGACGCTCTGGACGCTCGCGGGCGGCTACACGCTGGCTTCGGGCAGTTGGGGCAATGTCGACGTGCTGGCCGGCTTCCGCTACCTCGGGATCGAGGCCACGACCGACTACAATCTCGCGGTCACGCTGCTCGGGCCGCGCGGCAATGCGGGACCGAGCTTCGGCGGCGCCGGCCGGCTGTCCGGCCGTGACGATATCTGGAACGGCATCGTCGGCGTGCGCGGGCGGTTGAACATCGCGCAGAGCGGGTTCTTCGTCCCCTACTACCTCGATATCGGCACGGGGGATTCGAACTTCACCTGGCAGACCTTCGCGGGCATCGGCTACCAGAGCGGATGGGCGGGCGTGCAGCTCGGCTGGCGCTACATGTCCTACGACCAGGGGAGCAACGCGCTGGTCCAGGACCTGACCATGAGCGGCGCGTATGTCGCGGTGAACTTCAGCTTCTAGCGAGACGGGGGCGGTCGATAGGAAGGATGCTGGCCGCGACCGATTCCGACGTGGTCTGATGCCCGCATGATGCCTGTAGCGACCGCTTCCCGTGGTGCGTGACCAGGGCCTGAGGCCCGATGGGTGGCGCATCCGCATTCTCGCGGTGCTCGGCCTTGCCGCCGCTATCGCCGTCCCGTTCCTGCTGGCCGCGCTGCTCACCCGTGGCGCACCGGTCAGCGCGACGGAGCGGGTGCGCGTCGGCTTCGTCGGTTCCTCCACCTGCGCCGGTTGCCACGCCGCCGAGGCAGCGGCATGGCGGGAGAGCGACCACGCCCGCGCCATGGCCGCGGCGACGCCGACGTCGGTGCTCGGCGACTTTTCCGGCGTGACCGTGACCGATGGTCGACACAGCGCCACCTTCCTGCGCGACGGCGACCGCTTCGTCATCCGCACGGACGGTCCCGGCGGCACGGTCGCGGATTTCCCGGTCAGCGAGACGTTCGGCGCGGACCCATTGCAGCAATACCTCGTGCTGTTCCCCGATGGCCGCCGCCAGGCGCTGCCCTGGGCGTGGGACAGCCGCCCGCGCGCTGAAGGCGGCCAGCGCTGGTATCACCTGATGGCACAGGAATCCCTCCGCGCAGGCGATCCGCTGCACTGGACCGGGCGCGACCAGACCTGGAACTTCATGTGCGCCGCCTGCCACTCGACCGGGCTTGAGCGCGGTTACGACGCGACGCGTGATCGCTACGAGACGACCTGGACCGAGATCAGCGTCGGCTGCGAATCCTGCCACGGGGCGGGGGCCGCGCATGTCGCCTGGGCGCAGGCTGGTGCACGCGGCGATGTCGCGAATCGCGGCCTGCCGGTTGCGCTGCGCGATGCTTCCGGCGGCGCCTGGCGCTTCGCGACGGGCGACCCGCGCGGCATCGCCCGGTGGGACGGCCCGCCGCGCCAGTCGGCCGCGGTGCAGGTCGAGACCTGCGCCCCGTGCCATGCCCGCGCCCGCCCGATCGTGGCGGACCCGCTGCCCGGCGCGCGCTTCCTCGACACCCATGCGCCGCTGCTGCTGGCGCCAGGCGACTACCATGCGGATGGCCAGATCCAGGGCGAGGTCTTCGAATGGGGATCCTTCGCGCAGAGCCGTATGCAGCGCGCCGGCGTGGTCTGCGCCGACTGCCACGACCCGCACAGCGGTCGCCTGCGCGCTGAGGGCAACGCCGTCTGCGCGCAATGCCACCTGCCGGCGCGCTTCGACGTGGCGGAGCATCATCGTCACGCGCCGGGCGGCGCGGGGGCGCAATGCGTCGCCTGCCACATGCCGGCGGTCACCTACATGGGCGTGGATCGCCGGCGCGACCACGCATTCAGCATCCCTCGCCCCGACGTCGCGGCGGCGATCGGCGCGCCCGACACCTGCACATCGTGCCACGCCGGGCAGACCCAGGGCTGGGCGGCAGCGCAACTGGCATCGTGGCACGGCCCGCCGCGCGGCGGGCCGCATCCGGCACTCGCGATCCATGCCGGCCGGACGGGTGCGCGTGGCGCGGACCAGGCGCTGGCGCGGCTTGCGCTGGACCGTGCGGAGCCCGCGATCCTCCGGGCCACGGCGCTGTCCTTGCTGCCCGCCCCGCCGACCCGCCCGGTCGGGGAGGCGATCGGCGGCACGCTGCTCGACCCCGAGCCGCTGGTGCGCGCCGCGGCGCTGCGCGCGCTGGAAGGCCTGCCGCCGCAGAACCGCCTGCATGCCGCGCGGCTGCTGTCCGACGAGGTGCGGCTG
>NZ_JACADQ010000309.1 GCF_016106015.1 Neoroseomonas rubea | reverse complement strand
GTCGTGCAGGGGCGGCGGAGGGGGCGCGCCGCGCCCGCGGCGCGACGGCACGGGGCATTGGGCCCACGCGTAGCACGCGGCGCGTGGCGGCGCGATGCCGGACCCGCTTCCCGCCTTGTCGTGCGGCCCCGCCATGCCAAAGTCCGCACCGCCGGGCGACCGGCCAAGAACGCCCGCACCGCTTCACGTTTATCCGGGGGATGTTTCCCATGATCCGCACCACGCGCCGCGCGACGCTCGCCGC
Source organism: Neoroseomonas rubea (assembly GCF_016106015.1). Lineage (GTDB taxonomy): Bacteria > Pseudomonadota > Alphaproteobacteria > Acetobacterales > Acetobacteraceae > Neoroseomonas > Neoroseomonas rubea. The sequence goes on along the minus strand of NZ_JACADQ010000309.1, from coordinate 4,843 downwards.
CGGCCTTACGCTGCCCTTCGCCGCGCGCGCCCAGGAGTGGTCGCCGCGGGAGACCATTCGCCTGATCAATCCCTTCGCGCCCGGCGGGTCGCCGGACATCCTCGCGCGCGTCATGGCGCCGCACATGCAGGCCTTCCTCGGCCAGCCCATGGTGGTGGAGAACCGGCCCGGCGCGGGTGCTGCCGTCGGCACGCGCTCCGTCGCGCGCGCGGCCCCGGATGGCCATACGGTGCTGCTCGCACCGATCTCCTCGGTCATCGCGCCCTTCATGATGCGCGACCCGGGCTACGCGCTGTCCGACTTCAAACCGGTGTCGCTGCTGGCGACGACGCCCTTCGTGCTGGTGGCGCGGCCCGGGCTTTTCGCAGATGTGCGCGCCTGGGACGCGGCGGTGCGCGCCAGCCCCGGGCGCTTCTCGGCCGCGACGGGCGGTCCGGGCACGCCGCACCAGCTGGCCGCGGTGCTGTACCAGTCAATGCGCGGGGCGGATTTCACGCTGGTGAACTATCGCGGCACCGCGGCGGGCCTGACGGATATCCGCGCCGGTGCGGTGCAGTTCATGTTCGCCGACATGCCCGCGACCATGGGCCAGGTGCGCGACGGCGCGCTGCAGGCGCTGGCGGTAAACACGCCGCAGCGCGTGCCCGCCCTGCCCGACGTGCCGACGATGGCCGAGACGGTCGCGCCGGGCTTCGAGGCGAATTCCTGGGTCATGTGGTGGGTGCCCGCCGCGACCCCCGACGCGGTGGTGAACCGCCTGAATGCCGCTGCGCGGCACGCGCTGGCGCAGCCGGATGTGAAGGCGCGCGTCGCGGAAGTCGGCTTCGTCGGGACTGATGGCTCGGACGTCGCGACGGCGCAGGCGCATATGCGCACCGAGGCTGAGAAGTGGAGCGCGCTGATCCGGGCGAAGGGGCTGCGGTTCGACGAGTAAGGGCGCCATGACGCGGCAGGGACGCGCGGCGCTCGGTGGCATGCTCGGTGCCACCGTGGCCGGCGTCTGGGTCGCAGGGTGGCGCTGGGCCGATGCTGCGCCGTTGAGCGGCGACCTGGTGGCGAGCGGCGTGGGCATCGGCTTCGCGCTCACCTGGGCCGTGCTGGAATGGCCTGCACTGATGGCGTCTCTCGCCGCGGCACGGTCCTCGCGCGCCAGCGAATTGCTGGCGCCGCTGGACGCCGATGCACCGGGCATGCCGAGGCTCGGGACGCGTGCCATCCGTGGGCGCTTCGCCATGCTCGTGGCCGCCACCGCGCTGATGCTTTTGGCCGCGATGGTGGGATTGCGCGAAGGCAAGGTCGCGCTGATCCTGGGCGGGGCATTGATCGCGGCGCTGACGGGGTGGTTCGCCGCCGGCGATCTCGGCACGCTGCGCCGCCGGCGCCGCGAAGCGGATAGGCAGCGTTGATGGGCCAGCGCTGCACGTCGCACTAACCCCGCATATCCTCCGCGATCAAATCCGCCGCCTTCTCCGCGACCGACAGCACCGTCGCATTGATGTTGCACACCGGGATGTCCGGGAAGACGGAAGCATCCACCACGCGCAGCCCGTCGATCCCGCGCAGCCGCAGCCGCGCATCGAGCGGCGCGCCCGCATCGCCGCCCATCCGCACGGTGCAGGAGGGGTGGTACACGGTGCCGCCGGTGGCCTTCGCGAAGGCCAGCAGCACGTCGTCGGTCTCGGCCGACGGGCCGGGGCGGACTTCGCCGGCGACGATGCCGCGCAGGGGCTCTGCCGCCATCCAGCGGCGGGCGAGGCGCAGGCCCCGCACGATGCAGGCCTCGTCCGCGCGTTCGGTCAGGAAGCGCGGCGCGATCGCCGGCGCGTCCTCCGCGCTCGGAGATCGCAGCGTGACGGTGCCCCGGCTCTGCGGGCGGCATTGCCAGACGCCGAGCGTGAAGCCGGGCTCGCTCTCCGGCACGCCGATGCGGCCCTGGGCCCAGGAGAGCGGGCCGCCGTTGATCTGCACGTCCGGCGCCTCGAGCCCCTCCTCGGTGCGCGCGAACAGCGACATCATCCCCGGCGACCAGGTCAGCACGCCCTTGCCCGTGAAGGCCCAGCGCAGCACCTCGAGCCCAAGCCGCGGCCAGACGATGCGGCGGTTCGCCGACCAGCGATGATCCGTCAGCCGGAAGGTCAGCCGCGCGATGTAGTGGTCCTGCAGGTTGCGCCCGACGCCCGGCGCGTCGAGCAGCGGCGCGATACCGTGCGCGGCCAGCACCTCCGCCGGCCCGATGCCCGACAGGTGCAGCAGGTGCGGCGAGCCGATCGCGCCCGCGGCGAGCACCACGCCAAAGCGCGCGCGCAGCACGCGGTACTCGGTACCGCGGCGGATCGCGATGCCGGTGGCGCGCCCGTCCTCGACGATGACGCGCAGCACCAGCGCCTCGTCGATCACGGTCAGGTTCGGCCGTGACAAGGCGGGCACCAGGTACGCGCGCGCGGCCGAGACGCGCCGCTGCCCGCGCCGCGTCTGCTGGAAGGTGGCGAAGCCTTCGCGCCGCGGCCCGTTCATGTCGGCGTTGACGGGCAGGCCGATCGCTTCCGCCGCGCGGGCGAATTCGTCGAGCAGCGCGGGGGTTTCCGCCAGGTGCTCGATCGGCTGCGGGCCGGACGTGCCGCGCCCTTCGCCGCCGCCGGCGAAGGATTCGTGGCGCATGAAATAGGGCAGCAGGTCGTCCCAGCCCCAGCCCGTGCAGCCCTTCTGCGCCCAGAGGTCGTAGTCCGAGGGATGTCCGCGCACATGGCCGAGCCCGTTGATCGAGGACGACCCGCCCCAGACGCGCCCGCGCGGATAGTCGAGCGCGCGGTTGCCCGTCGCCGTGTCCGGCTGCGTGCGGAAGCCCCAGGTCAGGCGCGGATGGTCGAGGATGCGCGCATAGCCCGCGGGGATGTGGATGTAGGGATGCCGGTCGCGCCCGCCGGCCTCGATGACGGCGACGGTCGATCGGCCATCGGCGGACAGGCGGTTGGCCAGAACGCAGCCCGCGCTGCCGGCGCCAACGATGATGTGGTCGAAGGTGTCAGTCGTCATCGCCGGGCGACGTCTCCCCCACTTCCACCGCCGGCACGTCCCGCGCGATGGCGAGGATGGTGCGCCGGACCCAGGCATGCCCCGCATCGCCCTCCAGCCGGCGATGGAAAATCATCGACAGCCGCGTATGCCGCATGCCGAAGGGCGATTCCCGCAGCGCGAGCCCATGCGCAGCCGAGAGCAGCCGCGCCAGCCGCGCCGACAGCGTCATCACCATGTCCGTCCGCAACAGGATCTCGGGTACGGCGGACAGATGCGCCACCACCGCGCCGAGCCGCCGCTTCTTCCCGCGCGCGGCCAGCGCCGCGTCGACCGCGCCGTCGCGCGACCCGTTCGGCGAATGGAGAAGATGCGGAAAGGCGATTAGCCGGTCCTCGTCCAGCATGCCCTTGGCCAGCGGATGGTCCGGGCGCATGAGAGTCAGGAAGCCTTCCGGCAGCAGGCGCATGCGCGTGTAGATCGCCGGCGGCTCGGGCAGCACGCCGATGGCGAGCTCCGCCTCCCCGCGATCGAGCAGCGCCTGCCAGTTGGTGCGGTCCGCATGCCGCACCGCGAGCAGGCAGCCAGGCGCTTCCTTCGCCATGCGTTCCAGCAGCGCGGGCGCCAGCACGGCCTCGGCGTATTCGCTCAGCGCCAGCGTGAAGACACGGTCGCTCGTCGCCGGGTCGAAGGGCGCATGGGCGGCGAGGGTGTCGCGCAGCCGGTCCAGCACCTCTGCGACCGGCCCGGCCAGCGCCAGGGCAAGTTCCGTCGGCTCCACCCCGCCCGGGCGGCGGAGGAACAATTCGTCGTTCAGCGCGGCGCGCAGGCGGGCAAGGGCGTTCGACACGGCAGGCTGGGAGAGGTTCAGCCGTTGCGCCGCGCGCGTGACGTGCCGCTCGCGCGCCACAGCGTCGAACACCCGCAGCAGGTTCAGGTCGAGGGTGGAGAGGTCCGCCATTCGCGGGCGTGATGATGGACGTTCGGAGGCTCCGTTGGAAGCGCCCCGGGCCGTGGGCGCATGGTCCGCCCATCACCGCGGCACGAGGCCGCGCAACGGAGACACGGACCATGCTCGACACCCGCACCACCACCCCCTACGCCGCCCTGCTGCTCCGCGTGAGCCTGGGCGTGATGTTTCTCGCCCATGGCGCGCTGCTGAAGCTCGGCACCTTCGGGCTGGCCGGCACGATGGGGTTCTTCGGTTCGATCGGCTACCCGCCCATCTTCGGCGCGATCGTGACCTTCGCCGAGATCGGCGCCGGCATCGCGCTGATCGCCGGTGTCGGCGTGCGCGTGGTCAGCCTGCTTGCGCTGCCGATCCTGATCGGCGCGACGATCCAGCACCTGCCGGCGGGCTGGATGTTCAGCCGCCAGGGCGGCGGCTGGGAATTCCCGGCCTTTTGGACCGCCGCGCTGCTGGTGCAGGCGGGGCTCGGCGCCGGCGCCCATGCGCTGGACGTGAAGCGGCTGCTCGGGCGCGGCGCGGTGCCGGCGCAGGCCTGAAGGTTGCGAGGGGGCATCGCCCCTTCGCGCTCCCCCACCGAGGGCCGAAAGGCCCTCGGAACCCATGACCCTACAGTGACGACAGGGCGCGCGCGGCGACCGTCGCCGCCGCCAGGTCGCGCGCCGCAGCCGCTTCCCGCACAAGCGTAGCGACCGCTTCCGCACGAACGCCAGCCGCGGCACCTCCAGCCAGCCGCGCGGCCGCGAGGCGCGCCTGTTGCGCGGACACCTCCTCGGCCAGCGCCGCCCGCGCCCGAGGCCCGAAGGCTCCCGGCGCCGGCGCCGCGACGATGGCCCCGCGCAGCGCATCGAGCGCGAATTCCTC
>NZ_JACADQ010000308.1 GCF_016106015.1 Neoroseomonas rubea | reverse complement strand
CGCTGCGCGCGGGCCTGCCGCCGCTGGGGGCGCTGCACGCGGCGCTGCTGGTCGCGGGGCTGCCGCTGCTGCTGTTCGGCGCCGCGCGGTCGGGCAGCCGGCGTGCCTACGCCTTCGCCGCCGCGATCGCGATCGGGCTGCTGGCCAATGCGGCGGCCACCGGTGGGCTATCGGGCGTGTTCCCGCGCTACCAAGCCCGCATCGCCTGGCTGCTGCCGGCCGGCGCGCTCCTCCTCCTCCTGGCCCGGAGACGCCCGGCATGAACGCAGGATCCGGCCGGGCGCCACGGCGAACGCACGCGACGGCAAGCGGCCGGGGGCGCGGCGCATGAACGCCTTCCTCGTCGTCATGCTCGGCGCGGGGCTGCTCGCCTGGCCCGCGGTGCTGAACGGCTATCCCCTGGTCTTCATCGACAGCGTCTCCTACCTCGGCCAGACGCTGTTTCCCGAATGGCCCTGGGACAAGACGCCGGCCTATGGCGCCGCGCTGCACCTGTTCCATTGGGGCGTCTCGCTCTGGCCGGCGCTCGGCGCGCAGGTGCTGATGGTGTCCCACCTGCTGTGGATGGCCCAGCGCGGCGCGCGCGGGGACGCGACGCCGGGGATGCACCTGCTGCTCTGCGCCGCGCTCGCGGCCGGCACCGCGGCGCCCTGGTTCGCCTCGACGCTGATGCCCGACATCATGGCCGCGGTCGCGCCGCTCTGCCTGCTGCTGCTCGGCTTCGCGCGCGACCGGTTCTCGATGGCCGAGGCGGTGTGGATGACGCTGCTCGGCGCCGTCGCGATCGCCTCGCACCTGTCGCACCTGCCGACGGCGCTCGCGCTCGTCGTCTTCGTGGCGCTGGCGACGCGCCGCATCCTGCCGATCGCCCGGGCGGCCCTGCCCGTGGGGCTGGCGGTGTTCGGGCTGCTCGCGGCCAATTCCTGGGGCACGGGCCGGCCGGCGCTCTCGCCGCATGGCGCGGTCTTCCTGCTCGCGCGGCTGCAGGCGGACGGGCCGGCGGCGGCGACGCTGCGCGCCCATTGCCCGCGCGCGGGGTGGGAACTCTGCGCCTTCGCGCGGGACCTCCCGATGGACAGCGACGCCTTTCTCTGGGATGCGCGCTCGCCGCTCAACCGCGCGACCGATGGGCGGCCGCTGGCGATGGGCGGCATGCGCCGCTCGGCCGAGGCCGCGGAGATCGTCGCGCGCACCATCTCCGAACGCCCCGCGGAGGTGGCCGACGCCATGGCGCGCAACGCGCTGCGCCAGGCGCTGCTGTTCGAGGTGGGCGACACGCTCGACAACACGCATCTCGCGGCCTCCGCGCGGCGCGCGATCGACCGGCTGCCCGCGGGCGAACGCGCCACCTTCGACGCCGGCATGCAGATGCGCGGCGAGTTGCGCGAGGCGGCCGCGCCGTTCCTCCAACCGCACCGCCTCGTCATCCTGGCCGCGCTGCCGCTCGCCCTCTTCGCCCTCGGCCTCGCGCTCTGGCGGCGGGACTGGGTCCGCGCCGGGCTGATCGGCGGCGCGCTCGTCGCGGTCGCGGCCAATGCGGTCGCCACCGGCGCGCTCTCGGCACCCGTCGACCGCTACCAGGCGCGCATCGTGTGGCTGGTGCCGCTCGTGGCCCTTCTCGGCCTGATGCCGCGCTTCGGCGCGGGCCTTATCGACGATGCGCGGATCCGCGCGAGGATGAGCGCATGGCGGACCTCCTCCTCATCCTCCCCGTCTTCCTGATCGCGGGCCTCGTGAAGGGCGTGGCGGGCTTCGGCCTGCCGACGGTCTCGATCGCGCTGCTCGCGCTGATGCGCCCGCTGCCGGAGGCGATGGCGCTGATGCTGGTGCCATCGCTCGCGACCAACCTCTGGCAGGCCTTCGCGGGCGGGACCCTGCGACAGGTCGCACCCCGCATCGGGCCCTTCCTCGCCTGCGCGGCGATCGCCTGCTTCATTGCCGCGGGGCTGCTCGCGCGCGCGGATGTGGCGCTGCTGTCGGGGCTGCTTGGCGTCATGCTGGTCGCCTCGGCCTCGCTCGCGCTGGCCGCGCCGTCGCTGCCCGCCCCGGCGCCGCGCACCGAGCGCTGGCTCGCGCCGCCAATGGGCGCGGTCTCGGGCGCCATAGCGGGGCTGACGGGCAGTTTCCTCGTCCCCGCCGCATCCTGGCTGCAGGCGATCCGCCTGCCGCGGGAACAGTTCGTGCAAGGCTTCGGCCTCGGCGTCGTGCTGGTGAACGGCGCGCTGGCGGCGGGGCTGGCCGGCGGCGGGATGCTGCCGGCCGAACTCGGCCTGGCGTCGCTGGCCGGCCTTGTTCCTGCCTTCGCGGGCATGGCGTTGGGGCGGCGGGTCAGGCTGCGGCTGGATGAGGCTGCCTTCCGCCGCGTCGTGCAGGTCGCGCTCGGGTTGCTCGGCCTCTGGCTCGCGCTGCGCGGCTTCGGGCTTACCTGATCGCCAGCGCGTTGCCCGGGCTGCCGATGCCCCCGCGCAGGTTCAGCGGCGCGGCGGTGAAGAAGGCGGTGAAGCGGCCCGTCGCGGCGCTGTCGGCGGCCAGCGCCTCAAGGTCGAAGAATTCCCCCAGGCACAGGCCGAGCCGCGCGATCGCCAGGTGCAGCGCCGGCTTCCAGGGGAAGATCGGCCAGGCCTCCACCGTCGGGTTGTCGGCGGCGACGGCGGCGATGCCGGCATCCCAGAGGAAGCGCCACATGGGCTCGTTCCCGTCGAGCCCGGCATAGTCCCGCGCGCCGGCCTGTCCCTGGATCAGCAGGTGCCGCGCGGCCGCGTCCGGCGCGGCGCGGAAGGCGGCGAGCCAGCCCGTCCGCACCAGCAGGATGTCGCCTGGCCGCAGCGCGACACCCTGCGCGGCGACGCAGGCGGCGAGGTCCTCGGCCGTTGCGCGCAGCCCGCCCATCGGGCCCCAGTCCCGCCCCGTGCGGGCGAAGTGCCGGGGCAGGTCGGCCAGCACGCAGCGCCCCGCGATCCCGTGCGCCAGCGCCTTGTCGATGCCGTTGCGGCTGGCCGCCCCGTGCACGATCGAGGACAGCGGCGCGTGGTTGTAGAAGCCATGCGTCGGGTCGGCGAAGTGGCTCAGCCCGTCCCATTGCGTGCTGGCCTGCAGCCAGAAGCCGTCCAGCCGGTCGTCGCGCGTCACGCGGCCCGGATGCTCCTCGGCCACCATCACCGGCCGCGGCGCGGCGCGGCGGCGATGGGCGCCGTCCAGCGCGGCGCCGAAGGGCTCGTCGAGCGGCAGGTTCAGGTTGAAGCGGCGCCCGTCGCTGATCTCCTCCCGCGCCGCCGCAACCGTCGCGTCGGTGATGCGGTTCAGCGTGCCGACCTCATCCGCCGGCCCCCAGACGCCCCAGGCGAGCGGCAGGCCGGTCGGGTCGCCGGCGGGGCGGGGAAGGTCGTCGTAGCGGGGTGGTGTCGTCATGCCGTGACTCAGCCTCCGAGAAGGACGCGATGCATGATGCGCCCGGGCATCAGCGTGAAGCCGCCCGTGATCAGCAAGGCCCCGAGATAGAGCCCGACCATCGTCCAGCGGTGCCGCTCCGTCCGCCCGCGCCTTGCGGCGAGGACCGCGAGCGGCAGCAGCAGCGCCAGGACCGGCACGAGCAGATGCACCCAGGACCAGCGGCCCGGCCCTGCCAGCCCGGTGATGCCAAGCGCCGAGCCTGCCGCCACCGCCATCAGCAGCACCCATGCCCAGCCCAGCGCGCGGTGCCGCGCATCGCCCTTTGGCAGCAGGAACTGCGCCACGCCGAGCGGCACGGCGAGCAGCGCCGCGGCGGCATGCGCCTGCACGAGCCAGGGCGCGGCGGTCAGGGGTTCGAACGTCATCGTACCATCCTGCGAGGGCTGCCGGCCCCGCGCCAGCCGCCTTGACGCGCCCGCGGCGCGCAACCACACGAAGCGCGACATCCGGGAGACGCCGACATGAATCTCGCCCGCCGCGCGCTGCTCGCCGCCGCCGCCCTGCCCCTCGCCCGCCCCGCCTTCGCGCAGGGCTGGCCGGCACGCCCGATCCGCGTGCTGGTGCCCTTCGCCGCCGGAGGTGCCGCCGATTCCGCCGCCCGCACCATCCTGCCGCGGATGGGCGAGCGCCTGTCGGCGACCTTCGTCGTCGAGAACCGCACCGGCGCGGGCGGGTCGATCGGCGGCGCCGAGGTCGCACGCAGTACCGCGGACGGCACCACGCTGCTGTGGGACGCGTCCTCCCACATCGTGAACCACGCGCTGCTGCGCGGCCTGACCTTCGACTACACGACCGCGTTCCTGCCGATCAGCCAGGTCTGCACCTTCCCGCAGGTGGTCGCGGTCAAGGCGGACTTCCCCGCGCGCGACATCGCCGCCTTCATCGCGGCGGCCAAGGCGCGGCCGAACACGATCAACATGGGCACGCAGGGCAACGCGACCGCGGGGCATCTCGGCCTCGCGCGCTTCGCCCGGGAGGCGGGGATCGAGGTGCAGCACATCCCCTATCGCGGCGGCGCCGACGCGGCGCGGGACCTCGCGGCGGGCAACCTCGACGGCGTCTTCATCACCGCGCTTTCCGCGCGGCCCGTGGTCGAGAGCGGGCGGGCGCGCTTCCTCGCGGTCGCGACCGCGCAGCGGCTCGCGAACCTTGGCGACGTGCCGACGCTGTCGGAATCCGGCCTGCCGGGCTTCGACGTCAGCGAATGGGTCGGCCTGTTCGCCCCGGCCGGCACGCCGGACGAGATCGCGGCCCGGCTCCACCAGGCGCTCGCCGCCGCGCTGGCGGAGGAGGAGGTGCGCGCGCGTCTCGATCGTCTCGGCGCCGTGCCCGTCGGCAACGACCCCGCCGCCTTCGGCCGCTTCGTCACCGAGGGGCGCGCGGCGATGACGACCCTGGTGCGCGAGGCGAATATCCGCATCGAATAGTGCGCGCGACACAGGGCCTCGCCATCGCGGCGCTCGCCACCCTGCTGCTGTTCGGCGTCTTCGGCACGATGTTCGGCGCGATGATGGGCGCGGGGGAGGTGCGGCGCGTGCCCGCCATCCTCGGCGCCGTCGCGCTGGTCGTGCTGCGCGGCGGCGTCGCCGCGCTGCCCACGGCCGCCGGCTGGGCCGTGCTCGGATCCGTCGGCGCCGTCGCATGGCGA
>NZ_JACADQ010000307.1 GCF_016106015.1 Neoroseomonas rubea | reverse complement strand
CGCCCGCGCGGAAGCCGGCGGCGCGCGGGCCGAGGCGCGGCGCGAACGGGCCGATGCGCGCAGCGCCAACGCCCCGCTTCGCGCGCGGCTGAAGGCGGTGGAGGCGACGCTCGAGAAGCTGGCGCGCGAGGACGGTCTGATCGAGAAGCGCCTGTCCGACCCCGCCACCTATGCCCGCTTCAAGCCCGAGGACATCGCCTGGGCGAACACCCGCCGAGCCGCGATCGCGAAGGAGGTCGCGGCGCTGGAGGAGGAGTGGCTCGACGTGTCCGCCCGGCTAGAGGCGGCCTGACCGCCGCTACTTGGCGGCGCAGACCTCGCGCGGGGCGGGGGCGGGCAGTTCTTCCTCGGCGAGCGTGCGCCGCATGAAGGTGGGCCACAGCGCGCGTCCGGTCGGTGGCTCCTGCGGCGCGCTGGCCTTGCGTACCGCGGCGCCGTCGGTCCGAGCGGCCGGCCGCATCGGGTCATTGCTGCCCATCACGCCACTCCCCTCGTCGTTGGTCGCGAGTCCGTCTTGCCGGACCGTAATCCCCTCGCGAGGCCGATTGCAACCAAAGGTTCGTCACGATTCGCGGCGGTCTGGACCTGCCGCGCGGGATCGGCCAACAGGGTCGCGACACCGGCGCCCGGGACGCGCCGGAGGAGGAGACCGCCCATGATCCGCCGCCGCAGCCTGATCGCCGCCCCTGCCCTCGCCTTGCCCTTCGCCGCGCGCGCCCAGGCCTGGCCGACGCGCCCGGTGCGCATCGTCGTCGCCTATCCGCCGGGCGGGTCCACCGACGTGCTGGCCCGCACCCTGGCCGCGGCGTTGCAGGAGGAGATCGCGGGCAGCGCCTTCGTGGTGGAGAACCGCGCCGGCGGCGCCGCGGTGGTCGGCACCCATGCCGTCGCGCAGGCGCCGGCGGATGGCTACACGCTCTCGCTCGGCAACAACCAGACCCATGCGGCCAATGCGGCCATGCTGCCCTCCCTGCCCTTCGATCCGGTGGCGGATTTCGCGCCGGTCGCGCGGCTGGCCGCCGTGCACCACGCGCTGGTCGTGCCGGCCAACGGGCCGCGGACGCTGGCCGAGCTCGCGGCCAAGGGGAAGAACGGGGGCCGCGTCACCTACGCGTCATCGGGCGCCGGGTCGGCCAGCCATGTGATCGCCGAGACCTTCGTGCGGCGGGAGGGGATGGACGCGACGCATGTCCCCTATCGCGGCGGCGCGCAGGCGACGACGGACACGGTGGCGGGCACGGTCGACTTCTTCGTCTCGACCTGGCCGCAGGTGGTGGCGCTGGTACGGGACGGGCGGCTGCGGAGCTTGGGCATCGGCGCGCCGGCGCGGCTGCCCGAGACGCCGGACGTGCCGACCTTCGCGGAGCTCGGCGCGCAGGACCTGGCCGTCGATGCCTGGTTCGGCCTATGGGCCCCGGCGCGGACGCCGGAGCCCATCGTCGCGCGCCTGTCGGACGCGCTGGTGGCGATCCTGGGCCGGCCTGCCATGGTGGAGCGGCTGACCGGCCAGGGTTTCGTCGCCGCCGCCCTGCCCGCCGGCCCCTTCGCCGCCTTTCAGCGGGAAGAGGTGGCGCGCTGGCGGCGGATGGTCGAGATCACCGGGATCAGGCTGCAGAACTGATCCCGGCCGGGGCGGCGGCGGCGCGGCGTTCGGCCAGCGCCGCACGCACGCGGTCCAGCGCCTCGCCTTCGCGGATGCGCGGCGCGCAGCCTTCGCGGACGCAGCCTTCGGCCGGCGCGAAGTCGGCATGCAGGGCCACGATCAGCCCGCCATTCTCGAAGTTCTGGCGGTTGTCCATCTCCAGGTAGGATTCGGCCGGCGCGCCTTCGGCGAGCAGCACGTCGTGGCGGTCGAGCTCGACATGGAAATAGGTGACGCGGCCGCGCGGCGGGGTGCGCAGGATCGTCACCCCATCCACCAGCAGCCCCGCGGGCACCAGCACGCCATCGACCAGCAGCGCGTGTTCCGGGGAGACGCGCAGCGGGCGGTGCGGCACGCCGGCGCCGAGCGCGCCGGGCATCACCAGGATCGGCGACACCCATTCGCCATGCGGATGCGTCTCGAGATCCACGGTGCGGCGGCCGAGCCAGCGCACGGGCGCCAGGCCGGCGCCGCCCATCAGCGTCGCGACCATGTCGCCGGCGCGCAGGCTCTCGACCGGCCGTTCCCCGGCGGCGGTCATGATCATCGTGCCTTCGGCGAAGCAGACGACGTCGAGCGGCGCGATGGTGTTGCCGTTGAACTTCACGATCCCGCTGAACTGGCCGAAATAGACCTTGGCGCTGTCGTTGATCTTGTACATCGCGCCAGCCTGGTAGGTCTGGCCGTCGATCACGACATTCTGCGGCGTATCGAACTTCTCGAGGTTGTTCGGCCGGAACTGGGCGTCGATGATGACGTAGTCGTTGCCCGTGCCGCCATCGACGAAGCGGGCCCCACCGCTGCCGGTGAAGCCCGAGATCGTGTCGTTGCCGCTGCCGGCGAAGATGATGTCCTTCCCGTCGCCGCCGGCATCGATCGAGTCGTTGCCGTCGCCGCCGAGGATGCTGTCCTTGTTCTGGCCGCCGATCAGCGTGTCGTTGTCATCGCCGCCGTCGAGGAAATTCTTGTCGCCGCTGCCGTTGTTGTTCCGGCCGCCGGAGAGGAAGTCGTTGCCGATCCCGCCGATCAGCGTGTCGTTGTTCTGGCCGCCGATGAGCTTGTCGTTGCCGTCCTCGCCGGTCAGGAAGTTGTTGTTGTTGCCGCCGTCCAGCGAGTCATTGCCGTCGCCGCCGTACATGAAGTCATTGCCGTTGTCGCCGAACAGCGTGTCGTTGCCGTCGTTCCCGCGCATCGTGTCGGCAAGGGATGTGCCCGCCTGGCTGTCGTTGCCGCTGCCGAGATTGTACTCCGCCATGATATCGTCCCTTGTCCTTTGCCGGGCGGTGCCCAAGCCCCGGACGGGGTTGTATCGAAAAAACAACGAAACTCTCGAATCACGAAACGATCAGCGGCGCGTGATCAGGCGCGCTTCTCCCACCCCGCGGTGCCCTGCTGCCAATAGGTGAGCGTATGCCCCGCCGCCTTGGCCGCCTTCCAGCGCTCCCGCGCCGCGGCGACCGACGCCTCCTCCGCCCCGTCGAAGAGGTCCAGCACCCGGTCGTAGTCACCAAGCCGTGCGCTACCCGCGCCGTCGACCAGCAGCAGGAAGCGCGCGCCATTGGCGGGTGCGACATCCTCCGTGCCGATCAGGATCGGCTGCATCGGGTCGGCCTCCCCCCCCGCCATGCCGTGCGGCAGCCAATCGGGCTCCGGCAGGGTCCAGAGCGCCGAATCGAGCGCCTTGGCGCGCTCCGCCTCCCCGCACAGCACGAAGGCGCGGCCGCCGCCCGCCAGGATGCGGCCGAGCAGCCGACCCAGCGCCTGGTCGAGCCTGGTGCGCGTCAGGTGGTAGAAGCCGATCTCGGCCATGGCGCTACTTGGTCGGCCCCCCGGCCGCCTGGCAGCGCAGGCGATACCAGTTGTAGGCGGGTGCGGCGTCCTGCGGGCCGCGGAACCAGGTCTCGAAGAACAGCGTGCCGTCCTGCTGGACGAAGGCGCGGTTGAAGGCCAGGTGGACCTGGCCGGGCGCGTCGCGCACCGGGAAACTCGCCAACCGGACCGAGACGCCCGGGCTGCTCGGCGCGAAATCCGTCGTCGAGCGGTTGCCGTTCTGCAGCGTGAGGACGGCGCGGCGGACCGTCCCGCCTTCGACCAGCACCTCATAGGCCGTGGCTGGCATGACGCCGGGCGCGTTCGAGCCATCGACTCGCTGGCAGGGCACGAGCGCCTGCGCCCCGGCCGCCGCGGGCAGCAGGAGGAGGCCAAGCAGGCTCGGGATCATCGGACGCATGGCGGTTCCCTCACGGTTCCTCCTCGAACCTTAGCGCAACCAGCCGGTCGAGCAGCCTCGCGCCGAAGCCGGTCGGGCCGGCAGGGCCCAGCGCGTGCGCCTCCTCCGCCGTCTCCACCCCCGCAATGTCCAGATGCGCCCAGGGCAGCCCCTCGGTGAAGCGGGAGAGGAACCATGCGGCATGCGCCGCGTCCGGGATCATCCGCCCGCCCATCGCGCCGGATCCGGCCGGGGCGCATTGCTTCAGGTCGGCGATGTCCGACCGCAGGTCATCGGCCAGGCGGTCGCCGATCGGCATGGTCCAGAGCCTTTCGCCCACCGCTTCCCCCGCCGCCGCGACGCTGGCCAGCAGCGCCGCGTCGCGGCCGAACATCCCGGCGCGGTGATGGCCGAGCGCGGTGACGATGGCACCCGTCAGCGTGGCGAGGTCGATCACCGCGCGCGGGGCGAAGGCGGCGATGGCGTGGTGCAGCGCATCCGCCAGCACGAGCCGCCCCTCGGCATCGGTGTCGATCACCTCCACCGTGCGGCCGGAAGCCGTGCGGATCACGTCGCCGGGGCGATAGGAGGCCGCGCCGGTCGCGTTCTCGGCGATCGCCAGCACCGCGACGGCCGGCGCGGGGGATCGCCGCCGCGCGAGGGCGAGCATGGCCCCGGCGCAGGCGGCCGCCCCTGCCATGTCAGCGCGCATCGCTTCCATCCCATGCGCGCCCTTGATGGAGATGCCGCCGGTGTCGAAGACGATCCCCTTGCCCACGAAGGCGACGGGCGGCAGCGGCAGCGTGCCCGGCCAGCGCAGCACGACGAGCCGCGGCGGGTCGGCCGCCCCGCCGCCCACCGCCAGCAGCGCGCCGAAGCCGTGCCGTTCCAGCCAGTGGCGGCCATGCACCTCGACACCAAGGCCCTCCGCCTTCGCCATGGCGGCGAGGCGGGCGGCGAAGCGGCGCGTGCTCAGGCAGTTGGCGGGTTCCACCACCAGGTCGCGGGCAAAGAGGCAGCCGGCGACGCCGGGCGCGACGCGCGCGAAGGCCGCATCCGCCGCCGCCACGTCCTGCACATGCACCACGGCCCGGCGGGGGGCGACCGGCACGTCGCGCGTGCGCAGCGCGTCGAAACGCCAGGCGCCGAGGGCGAGGCCCGCCGCGAGCGCCGCCGCCTCCGCTGCCGGGAAGGCGCGCGCGTCGAGCGCGACCTCCGCCACCTCCCCCGCCGCGCGGATCGCCGCCGTGCCGGCCGCCTCGAAGGCGAGCGGCGTG
>NZ_JACADQ010000306.1 GCF_016106015.1 Neoroseomonas rubea | reverse complement strand
GGCCCGTCGTCGCGCGCATCGCGGCCGCGGCGGCCGATGCCGTGGGACAGCCCGCGCTGCGCCCGCGGCTCGATGCGCTCGGCCTGCTGCCCGCGGCCGAGGGGCCGGATGCCTTCGCCCGCTTCCTCGCCGCCGAGCGCGCGACCTTCTCGGCGCTGATCCGCGAGGAAGGCATCCGGCTCGACAGTTGAGCGGGCCGCGCGCCCTCAGTCGATGCTGAGGCCGAGCCGCGCGACGGTCGCGCGTTCATAGGCGACGCGCTCGGCCGCGAAGGCCAGGTATTCGCGCGGGCCGAGATACTCGTCCGGCATCTCCCACCGCCGCATCACCGCCTGGCTCGCCTCGTCCTGCATCGCCTTGCGCAGGGACCGGTGCAGCGTGTCCACGATCTCCGCCGGCAGCCCCTTCGGCCCGACGAAGCCGTAGGGGGAGGTGACGGACATGTTGTAGCCGAGGTCGTTGAGCGTCGGCGCGTCAGGGAAGGAGGGCAGCCGCGTGCGCGTCCAGACCGACAGCAGGCGGAACTCCCCGGTCTCGACCTGCGGACGCCAGGCCTGCGCATCCGCCACCATGTCGATCTGCCGGCCCAGCAGCGCGGTCACCCCTTCCTGCGCGCCGCGGAAGGGGACGTGCAGCAGCTCGCAGCGCTCGCGGGTGGCGAGTTCCTCCATCGCGAGGTGATTGGTGGTGGCGATGCCCGAGGTGGAGAAGCTGATCCGCCCGGGCCGGGCGCGGGCATCGGCGAAGACCTCGGCCAGCGTCCGCCAGCGCGCGTCGCTGCGCACCACCGTGCCGAAGACGAAGCCCGAGAGCTGCATGATGTAGGAGAAATCCGCCACCGGGTCCCAGGTGGGCTGCCGCGTCAGGAAGGGGTGGCGCAGGATCGACAGGTGGTGGTGCGCCAGCGTGTAGCCGTCGGGCTGCGCCTGCTGCGTCAGGAAGATGGCCGCGCGGGTGCCGCGCGCGCCGGGCATGTTCTCCGAGACGATGTTCTGGCCGAGGTCGCGGCCCACGATGTCGAACATCGTCCGCTGCAGCGCGTCGAGCGACCCGCCCGGCGGCCAGGGCGTGATGATGCGGATCGGCCGGTTCGGAAACCGGCCCTGGCCGAGCGCAGGGCGCGCGAGCAGCGCTGCGCCGGCGGCGAGCGCCGCGCGGCGGGGGAACATGGCGGTCATGGACACCTCCCTGGCCCGGTCAGTCGATGCTGAGGTTGAGGCGCTTGACCATGCGTTCCTCGTACACCGCGCGTTCGCGCGCGAAGCGCGTGTAGTCGGCGGGGCCGAGATATTCGTCCGGCATGTCGTTGCGCCGCATATAGGTCTGGATGGCCTCGCTGAACTGCATGCGCTTGAAGGCCTGGTGCAGGAACTCCGTCACCTCCGGGTCCATCCCCTTCGGCCCCGCGATGCCGTAGGGGGAGGTGACGACCATGCCGTAGCCGAGGTCCTGCAGCGTCGGCACGTTCGGGAAGGCGCCGAGGCGCTGGCGCGTCCAGACCGCGAGCAGGCGCATCTGCCCCGCCTCCACCCCCGGCTGCCAGGCGTTGGAATTGGCGATGACATCGAGCTGGCGGGCGAGCAGCGCGGTGATGTTCTCGCTGGTGCCGCGATAGGGAACGTGGATCATCTGCACGCCCTCGCGCTCGCACAGCTCCTCCATCGCAAGGTGGTTGGACGTCGCGATGCCCGAGGTGCCGTAGCTGAGATGCCCCGGGCGCGCGCGCGCCGCGGCCCACATGTCGGCGAGCGTGTTCCAGCCCGAGGCCGGGTGCACCACGTGCCCGAAGACGAAGCCCGATTGCTGCATGACGTAGGTGAAGTCGTCGACCGGGTTCCAGGTCGGGCGCGTCGTCAGGAAGGGGTGGCGGATGACCGAGAGGTGGTGGTGCGCGATGGTGTAGCCATCCGGCCGCGCCTGGGTGACGAGCTGGATGGCCGCACGCGTGCCGCGCGCGCCGGGCAGGTTCTCGATGATCAGCGCCTGGCCGAATTCGCGCTGGAAGATCTCCGCCTGCAGCCGCATGAAGCCGTCGAGCGTGCCGCCCGGCGCCCAGGGGATGAGGAAGCGCACGGGCCGGTTCGGAAACCGCCCCTGGCCGAGCGAGGGACGTGCGAGCAGCGGCAGCGCCGCCCCCGCGAGGATCAGCCGCCGCTGCAGCATCGCCGCCCCCCTCAGCCGTCGAGGGAGAGGTTGAGGCGGCGGACCATCGCGCGCTCGTATTCCACGCGCTCGGCGATGAAGGCGCGGTAGGTCTGCGTGTCCTGGTAGACGAGCGGCATGTCGAAGCGCGCGCGCACCTCGGCGTTCTCGGGTGTCATGAGCGCGTCGCGCATCGCGTCGTGCAGGATGCGCACGATCCCTTCATCCATCCCGCGCGGCCCGCTCACGCCGTAGGGGGAGGTGACGACGAGGTCGTAGCCGAGTTCCTTGAGCGTCGGGACGTCGGGGAAGCGGCGCACGCGCTCGGCCGTCCAGACGGACAGCGCGCGCATCTGGTTGTTCTCGACGAAGGGTGCCCAGGTGGAGCTGTCGCAGACCATGTCCACCTGGCCGCCGATGACCGCCGTGACGGCCTCGTTGGATCCGCGGAAGGGGACGTGGGTGAGCTGGATGCCCTCCTTCTCCTGGATCGTCTCCATCGCCAGGTGGTTCGTCGTGCCGATGCCGGAGGTGGTGTAGTTGAGCCGCCCCGGATTGGCCCGCGCGAAGGCGATCATGTCGGCCCATGTGCGGAAGCGGCTGTCGGCGCGCACGGCGGTTCCGAAGAGCCAGCCCGTCATGCCGATGATATGGGTGAAGTCCGCGATCGGGTCCCATTGCGGGGTGCGCATCATCCAGGGGCGGCGCAGCACGGACAGGTGCATCTGCGTGAGCGTGTGCCCGTCCGGGCGCGCCTGCTGCGCCACCGTCATCGGCCCGAGCGTTCCGCCCGCCCCAGGCTGGTTGCGCACCACCACCGGCTGGCCGAGCGCGCGGGTGCACAGGTCGCCGATCGAGCGCAGCTGGATGTCCGCCGAGCCACCGGCCGGCCAGGGCACCACGATCTGGATCGGCCGGTCGGGGAAGCGGGCCTGCGCGCGGGCAAGGCCCGGGGCGGCGAGCACGGCGCCGGCGGCGAGAAGCCCCCGGCGGCTGGGCATGAGTGGGGTGTCGTCCCGGACGGGCATGGCGTGTTTCCTCTCCTCCCGGGCGGCGCATCTGGCGGCGCCTGCCCGCATGGCAAAAAGGATAGGCAGGGGACGGGCCGGGCGGGAAGCGGTTCCTCGCGCCTTGCTCCCGGGGCGGATGCTTGATCCCGGGGGCCGGGAGGGGCAGTTTCCGCGCCGCACAACAACACCCTCGCCAGCGCAGGACCCCGCCATGCCCGAAACCTTCGATGTCATCGTCATCGGCGCCGGTCCGGGCGGCTATGTCTGCGCCATCCGCGCGGCCCAGCTCGGCATGAAGGTCGCCTGCGTCGAGAAGCGGGAGACGCTGGGCGGCACCTGCCTCAACATCGGCTGCATCCCGTCCAAGGCGCTGCTGCATTCCTCGGAAGTGTTCGAGGAAGCGGGCAAGCATTTCGCCGAGCACGGCATCGGGGTGGGGCAGGTGAGCCTCGACCTGGCGCGGATGCAGGCGCGCAAGGCCGAGGTGGTCGGCGCCAACGTCAAGGGCGTCGAGTTCCTGTTCAAGAAGAACAAGGTGACCTGGCTGAAGGGGGAGGGGCGCATCACCGCGCCCGGGACCGTGCAGGTCAACGGCACCGACTACGCCGCGAAGCACGTCGTCATCGCCACCGGCAGCGAGAGCACGCCGCTGCGCGGCGTCGAGGTCGATGAGAAGCGCATCGTGACCTCCACCGGCGCGCTGGAACTCGAGGCCGTGCCGAAGCACCTCGTCGTCATCGGCGGCGGCGTGATCGGGCTTGAACTCGGCAGCGTCTGGCGGCGCCTCGGTGCCCAGGTGACGGTGATCGAGTTCCTCGACGGCATCCTCCCCGGCATGGATGGGGAAGTGCGCAAGCAGTTCGAGCGCATCCTGGCCAAGCAGGGCATGAAGTTCCGCCTGAAGTCGAAGGTCACGAGCGCGGTCGCGGACGGCACGGGCGTGACGCTGAAGGTCGAGCCGGCGGAAGGCGGCGCGGGAGAGGAGCTGCGCGCGGATGTCGTGCTGCTCGCCATCGGGCGGCGGCCCTTCGTCGCGGGCCTCGGCCTCGATGCCGTGGGCGTGGCGCTGGATGAGCGCGGGCGCGTCAAGACCGACGCGCATTTCGCGACGAACATCCCCGGCATCTACGCGATCGGCGATGCGATCGCCGGCGCGATGCTCGCCCACAAGGCGGAGGACGAGGGCTACGCACTCGCAGAAATGCTCGCCGGGCAGAAGCCGCACATCAACTACGATGCGATTCCGGGCGTGGTGTACACGTGGCCGGAAGTCGCCGCGGTGGGTGCGACCGAGGAAGCGCTGAAGGCGGCCGGGACCGCCTACAAGGTCGGAAAATTCCCCTTCATGGCGAATGGCCGGGCGCGCGCCATGGCCTCGACGGACGGCTTCGTGAAGGTGCTGGCCGACAAGGCCACCGACAAGGTGCTCGGCGCGCATATCGTCGGGCCGGATGCCGGCACGCTGATCGCCGAGATCGCCATGGCGATCGAGTTCGGCGCGAGTGCCGAGGACATCGCCCGCGTCAGCCACGCGCATCCTTCGCTGAACGAGGCGGTGAAGGAGGCGGCGATGGCGGCCTGGGACAAGCCGGTGCACGTCTGAGCGCGACGGGGCGGGATCCGTGTCCCGCCCCCGTTGCAGCCGCGCCCCGCGCGGACCATCTGCGCAACCATGATCATCCTGCGTCCGTCGCTTCCCCGGAAGGTCATGGGCTGGGGGCTGCTCGTCCTCGGCGTGCTCGGCCTGGTGCTGCCCTTCCTGCAGGGATTCCTCTTCCTCGCCCTCGGCGTCTTCGTGCTGCGCGACCAGCATATCTGGGCGGCGCGGCGCTGGGGCTGGGTCGCCGACCGCTGGCCGCAGCATGTCGGCCGCGTGGAGGAGATGGAGGCCGGCCTCGGCCGCCGCGTGGCCGGCGCGGCGGAGCGCGTGCGACGCCTGTTCGGCCGCGCCTGAGCCCCCGGACGCGAAGCGTGGCCCCCGGCGCCACGGGAACGGGCCCCCTG
>NZ_JACADQ010000305.1 GCF_016106015.1 Neoroseomonas rubea | reverse complement strand
GCCGCCACCGCCACCGCCACCGCCGCCGCCGCCACCGCCGCCACCGCCGCCGTCCCCGCCGCGCGCAAGCGCGGCGCTGCCGAGGTCAGGCAGGAGGGGCGGCAGGATGGTGAAGGCGAAGGCGCCCAGCAGAGCGAGCGCCGCTGTTCCGCGGAGCGCAGGGGGCAGGGCGTCCAAGCGAGTCATAGCGCCATCCTCTCGCGAGCCGGTTCCTGCGGGACAACGCAGGCATTCCGACCGCAATTGACGGCATATATCACTTTTTTGTGATTTCCTCCAGCCCCTCTTCCCGCATCCCGCGGGGTCAGCCGACCGCCAACAGTTCCACGTCGAAGACCAGCGTGGCATTGGGCGGGATGACGCCGCCAGCGCCGCGCGCGCCATAGCCCATCTCCGGCGGCACGATCAGGCGGCGCTGCCCGCCCACCTTCATGCCGGCGAAGCCCGCATCCCAGCCGGCGATCACCTGCCCGATGCCCAGGGTGAAGACGAAGGGGCTTCCACGGTCGCGCGAACTGTCGAACTTGCGGCCCTTGTTCTCGGGCGCGCCCTCCTCAAACAGCCAGCCCGTGTAGTGGACGGTGATGTCCTGCCCGGGCGCGGCTTCCGCGCCGGTGCCGATCGTCAGGTCGGTCATGATCAATCTCCCGCGCCGGGCGGGATGCCGGGCGACGGGCGGAGGCATAGCGGCGGGCCCGGCGCGCCGCCATATCGCCAGGCCGGATTGCGGCGCGACGGCGGGGCGGCCCATGCTCCGCCACCAAGATTCCAGCCGAGGAGCCCCCGCCATGACATCCCGCCGCGCCGTGCTTGCCGCCCCGCTCGCCGGCCTCGCCGCGCCTTCCGTTGCCTTCGGCCAGGCGCAGGCCCGCACGCTGCGCTTCATCCCGCAGAGCAACCTGTCCAACATCGACCCGGTCTGGAGCACGGCCGTCATCGTCCGCAACCACGGGCTGATGATCTACGACACGCTCTATGGCCTCGGCGGCGACTTCCAGCCGAAGCCGCAGATGGCCGCGGGGCACGAGATCACCGATGGCGGCCTGCGCTGGACCATCCGCCTGCGCCCCGGGCTGCGCTTCCACGACGGCGAGCCGGTGCGCGCCGCGGACTGCGTCGCCTCCATCGCGCGCTGGTCGAAGCGGGACGTGCTGGGCCAGCGGCTCGACGGGCTTCTCGACGGCATGCGCGCGGTGGACGATTCCACGATCGAGATCCGGCTGAAGAAGCCGTGGGCCGGCCTCGCCTGGGCGCTCGGCAAGCCCTCCGCCAACATCTGCGCCATCATGCCGGAGCGGATCGCGCGCACCGATCCCTTCCAGCAGGTCCGCGAATACATCGGCTCCGGGCCCTTCCGCTTCCGCGCCGACCTGTTCCGCCCCGGCGACGTCGCGATCTACGAGCGCTTCGACCGCTACGAGACACGGCAGGAGCCCTCGGATTTCCTCGCCGGCGGCAAGCCCGTGCATTTCGACCGCGTCGAGTGGCGGATCATGCCCGATCCCTCCACCGCCTCCGCCGCGCTGCAGAATAACGAGGCCGATTGGTGGGAGACGCCGCTCGCCGACCTGCTGCCGCTGCTGCGCCGCCACCGCGACATCGTGGTCGACCGCATCAACAGCGCCGGCAATCTCGGCGTGCTGCGCTTCAACTTCCTGCACCCGCCCTTCGACAATCCGGCCGTGCGCCGCGCCCTGCTGCCGGCGATCAACCAGCGCGCCTTCATGGATGCGGCGATCGGCACCGACCCCTCGCTCTCCGCCGTGCCGGCGGGCGTCTTCACGCCGGGCACGCCGCTCGCCAACGATGCCGGGCTCGAAGTGCTGTCCGGTCCACGCAGCATCGAGGCGGCGCAGCGCGCGCTGCGCGAGAGCGGCTACCGCAACGAGCGCGTGGTGATGCTTTCCGCCACCGACCTGCCCGTGCTGCAGAACCTGGCGGAGGTCGCCGCCGACACCATGCGGCGCGTCGGCTTCAACGTGGATCTCGTGGCGATGGACTGGGGCACGCATATCCAGCGCCGCACCAATCGCGGCCCGGTGGACCAGGGCGGCTGGTCCGCCTTCACCACCACCTGGGAAGGGCTCGATGTCTCGGTGCCCGGCAGCCACCAGCCGATCCGCGGCCACGGCACCGGCGCCTGGGCAGGCTGGCCGACCATCCCGCGGCTCGAGGAACTGCGCGAGGCCTGGTTCGAGGCGCCGGACCTGGACGCCGAGAAGCGCATCGCGCGGGAGATCCAGACCACCGTGTGGCAGGAAGTGCCCTTCATCCCGCTCGGCCTGGTGCTGCCGCCGCAGGCCTACAGGCGGTCCATCACCGGCGTGGTGAAGGGCGGCCCGGCGCTGTTCTGGGGCGTGCGCCGCGCGTGAACGAGGCCGCCGCCACGCCGCGCGCGCGTGCCGAGGCGGCGCAGTCCCGCGCCTCCGATCCCACCGCCTCGGCCTGGGTGGAAGCCTCGGCCGGGTCGGGCAAGACGAAGCTGCTCACCGACCGGGTGCTGCGTCTGCTGCTGGCCGGCGTCGCACCAGGGCGCATCCTGTGCCTGACCTTCACCAAGGCGGCGGCGGCGGAGATGGCGACGCGGCTCGCCAAAGCCCTCGGAGGCTGGGCAACGGCGGAGGAAGCCGCCCTTACCGCGACCATCGCGAAGCTGACCGGCCGCGTCCCAGGCACGGAGGAGATCGCCGCCGCCCGCGCCCTGTTCGTGCGCGTGCTGGAGCAGCCTGGGGGGATGCGCATCTCCACCATCCACGCCTTCGCGCAATCCCTGCTGCGTGCCTTCCCGCTGGAAGCCGGCCTCGCCCCCCAGTTCGCGGTGGTGGAGGAGCAGGAGGCGCGCAGCATGCTGGCGCGGGAGCGGGAGGCGGTGCTGTCCGCCGCGCCGGATGCGAACGCGCTGACCCATCTCGCGCGGCTGGTGCCGCCGGCGCGCTTCGCGGAGCTGGTGGGCACGCTCGCCGGCGATCGGGGGCGGCTGCTGCGCGCGGTGGAGGCGCGGCAGGGGCTCGGCGCGATGATGACCGCGCTCGCGCGCGGTCTAGGCCTGCCGCCGGGCGTGAATGACGAGGCGGGGGTGATCGCCGAGGCCTGCGACATCGATGCCGAGCCCCTGTCGCGCGCCGGCGCCCTGCTGCGGCTGTCGGGCAACGAGAACGACCAGGCGCGCGGCACGGCGATCGCCGCCTGGCTCGCGCGCGATCACGCGGGCCGCGCCGCGACGTGGGAGGATTGGCGCGCGATCCTGCTGACCGACAAGAACGCGCCGCGCAAGACGCTAGCGACGAAGAAGGCTGGCCCCGATGCGGGCTGGATCCAGGAGACGCTGGCCCACGAGGCGGAGCGGGTCGCGGCGGTGGAGGACACCCGCGCCGCCTGCCGCGTGCTCGCCGCCACCGCCGCGCTGCTCGCCATCGGCGCGCCTGTGCTGCGCCGCTATCGCGACGCGAAGAATCGCGCGGGGATGCTCGACTACGACGACCTTATCCGCGGCGCCGAGCGGCTGCTGGAAGACCCGGGCAGCGCCTGGGTGCTGTTCAAGCTCGATGGCGGCCTCGATCACGTGCTGCTGGACGAGGCGCAGGATTCCAACCCCGACCAATGGGGCATCGTGCGTGCGCTGACAGGCGAATTCTTCGCCGGCGAGGGCGCCCGCGAACAAGGCCGCAGCGTCTTCGCCGTAGGCGACGAGAAGCAGTCGATCTACCGCTTCCAGGGCGCCGATGCGGAAGGCTTCGCGCGGGAACGCGCGCATTACGCCGGCGCCGTGCCCGCCGCCGGCCTCGAATTCCGGCCCGTGCCGCTCGACGTCTCCTTCCGCTCGACGGAACCGGTGCTGGCGCTGGTCGATGCGGTATTTGCCGAGGGCGCGGCGCGCGAGGGCGTGGTCGCCCCCGGCGCGACGCTGCGCCACTACGCCGACCGCGCCGGCCAGGCCGGGTCGGTCGAGATGTGGCCGCTGCTGACGGCCGAGGACGCGCCCGAACCACCCGCCTGGGCGCCACCCGATGCGCCGGTCGAGGCCGATGCCGCGCCACAGCGCCTCGCCCTGCTGCTCGCCCACCGCATCCGCCACATGATCGACCATGAGACGCTGCCCGCCCGCGTCGAGACGGGGCGGGAGGATTCGCAGCCCGAGGGCCGCCCGGTACGGCCGGGCGATGTCCTCGTGCTGGTGCGCGCCCGCGCGCGCGGCGGCTTCGTGGCCGCGCTCGTGCGCGCGCTGAAGGATCTCGGCGTGCCGGTGGGCGGCGTCGATCGCATGGTGCTGGCCGAGCAGATCGCGGTGCAGGACCTGCTAGCGCTCGCCGATGTCCTGCTGCTGCCCGAGGATGACCTGGCGCTGGCCGCGCTGCTGAAGTCGCCGCTGATCGGGCTCGATGAGGAGGAGGTGTTCGCGCTTGCCGCGCCGCGCGAAGGCACGCTCTGGTCGGCGCTCGCGGCGCATCGGGGCAGCGCGACGCGCTTCGGGCGGGTGGCGGACTGGCTCGGGCGGCTGATGGCGCGGACCGACATCGCGACGCCACACGCGCTTCTGGCCGATGTGCTGGGCGGGCCGGGGCCGCTCGACGCGCGCGCCGGTCGGGCGCGGATGCTCGCCCGGCTCGGCCCAGATGCCGCCGATCCGCTGGATGAGGTGCTGTCCGCCGCGCTCCAGCACGAACGCGCCCATCCGCCGTCGCTGCAGGGCTTCGTCCATGCGCTGCGCCAGGGTGGCGCCGAGGTGAAGCGGGAGGCGGAGGGCGCCGGCGACGCGGTCCGCATCATGACCGTGCATGGCGCCAAGGGGCTGCAGGCGCCGGTCGTCATCCTGCCCGACACGACCGCCGAGCCGCCCGATCGCACCGCGCTGCGCTGGCTGGACGAGGACCTTCCCGCCTGGGCGCCGCGGCAGGAGGGCTTTTCCGCCGCCGCCCTGGCCGAGCGGCGCACCGAGGACCAGGCGGCCGATGCGCGGGAGAGGCACCGGCTTCTCTATGTCGCGCTGACGCGCGCAGAGGACCGGCTGCTCGTCTGTGGTTGGCAGGGCGCGCGCAAGGCCGCGGACGGCAGCTGGTACCGGCTGGTCGAAGCGGGCTTCGACCGGTTGCCGGGCAGCATCGCCGCTCCGCCCGACCCCGCCTGCTTCGGCGCGGCCGCCGACCTGCTGCCGCGGGACGCGACGCTGCGGCACTTCGCCTGCCCGCAAACCGCGCCGCCGAAGGCGGAGGACCCGCCACCGCCGCGCGCTGCCGCCG
>NZ_JACADQ010000304.1 GCF_016106015.1 Neoroseomonas rubea | reverse complement strand
GCGCGCCCCGAATGCGCCGCGTGCGACGCTGGTCGAGGCCGTCGCGCGCCCGCCGCTCGAGGTCGGCCAGGGCGTGGCGGTGCGCCTCGCGGCGCGGCAGGAGGCTTGGTTCCGCCTGCCGGCCGGCGGGCAGGACCTCCTCGTCGTCACGCGCAACCTCGGCCGTGGCACTGACACCGTGCTGGTGCTGCACGACGCGAATGGCCGCGAGATCCAGGACGATGACGATGGCGGGGACGAGCAGCTCTCCTCGCGGCTCGAAATCCCCTCCGGCCAGCGGCGCCCCTTGTTCGTGCGGGCGCGCAACCTCTCCGGTCCCGGCAGCTTCGAGATCGCGGTCCTGCCCGACACCACCCCGCCGGCGCCGCCCTTCCCGGGCAGCCTGCGCGAGGCCGCGGCGGCGCCCGCCCTCGCGATCGGGCAATCGATGCCGCTGCGCCTGCGTCGCGGGCAGGTCGCCTTCTTCCGGCTCCCCGAGGGCGACATCGCCGTCGAGACGCGGAACCTGCGTCGCGGCGCGGACACGGTGCTCGCGGTGCTCGACGCCAATGGCGAGGAACTCGCCGAGGATGATGATGGCGGCGGTGGCCTCGCCTCCCGCCTCGAGGTCGCGGCGCGCGACCGCCGGCCGCTGTTCGTCCGTGCCCGCCTGCTGGGCGATGGCGGTGGGGAGTTTGACCTTGTTGTGGAGGCCGATACGCCCGTCGCGGCGACCTTCCCGACCTCGGTCGACGCCGCGCGGAACGCGGCGCCCTTGCAGCCGGGAACGCCCGTCCAGATCCGCCTGCGCCGAGGCCAGGTGGCGGTCTTCGCCCTGCCGGCGGGCTCCTTTGTCGCGACGACGCGGCGGCTCGTCGACGGCACGGACACCGTGCTCGAACTGATCGAGGCGGATGGTCGCGTGATCGCCGAGGACGACGATGGCGGCGAGGAATCGCTCGCCTCGCGGCTGGTCATCGACTCGGCCCGCAAGGGCGATGTCTATCTCCGCGCCAGCGTGCTCGGCGGAGGGCGCGGCGGCTTCGACCTGGTGCTCCAGCCGGCGCGCTGACCCCGCGGTCAGCCGCCCTGGCGCGTCCGGCGCAGCCGGGAGGTGTCAAAGCCTTCGCGCGCCGCGATCGCCACCGCGGCGGCGTAGTCGGCATCCGACATCGCGCGTTCGCGCGACAGGATCCACAGGTAGTCCCGCCCCGGCGCGCCGACGACCGCCCAGCGATAGTCGGGTTCGAGCCCGATCACCCAGTAATCCCCGAAGAAGGGCCAGAAGAAGGACACGCGCAGCCGGTCGTTGCCCGGCGACGCGCTGCGCGCGACGCCTTCCGCCACGCGCTCGGCCCCGCCATCGAGCGCGTTGTTGCAGCGGTTCACGACGCTGACCCTGCCGTCCGGCCGGCGCGCGTAGGTCGCGCTGACCTCCTCGCACCGGACGCGTGCGCTGTCCTGGAACGAGGTCGGGAAGCGCGCGGCCTCGAACCAAACGCCCTCGTAGCGAACCAGGTCCACCTGCCCGACGGTCCGCGGCGTGCCGGGGCCGGGTTCGGTCGCGCAGCCGGCGAGCAGCAGCGCGGTGGCAAGCACGGTGCGCCTCATGCGTCGTCTCCCGGGATGGTGCCGGCGGGCAGGCCCAGGGCATGGTCGAGCACGCCGCCGGCGGTGGTGATCCACACCGACCCACGCCGCGCCGCCACATGCGCCAGCGCCCGGCGCAAGTGCCGCAGCCGGTAGGGCTGGCCGACCAAGTAGGGATGCAGCGCGATGCCCATCACCTGCGGCTGCCCGTCCTCCACCTGCCGCAGCCTTTCCTCGAAATCGTCCACGATCATATCGGCGAACTGCTCCGCCCCGTCCTTGCGCCCGACGATGGAGGGGATGTCGTTCACCTCCTGCGGGTAGGGAATGGCGAGCAACCGGCCGGCGCGCGCGCGCATCCAGATCGGTGCGTCGTCGGCGCACCAGTTCAGCGTGTAGGCGTAGCCGGCCTCCGCCAGCAAGTCGGGGGTCGTGCGGCTCTCGGCGATCCAGGGGGAAAGCCAGCCGCGCGGCGGCGCGCCCTCATGCCGCGTGATCGCCGCGGTGCTCTCGGCGACCAGGGCACGCTCCTCGGCCTCCGGCAGGACGGATTGGCGCTCGGAATTGGTCCGGCCATGGCCCGCGATCTCGTCCCCGCGGGCGCGATGGGCCGCGACAAGCGCGGGGGCGTAGTCGTACATCGCGCTGTTGAGCAGCACGGTCGCGGGGAAGCCGAACTCGTCCAGCAGCGCGATGAGCCGCCAGGCGCCGACCCGGTTGCCGTAGTCCCTCCAGGCGAAGTTCAGCACGTCCGGCTGCGGTCCGCCGGGCGCGAGCTCCGCGCCCAGCCCTTCGCCGAAGGCGAAGTGCTCGAGGTTGACGCCAAGATAGACGGCGAGCCGTGCCCCGTCCTGCCAGGCATAGGGCCGTCGCGCCGGCCAGGGGTGGTAGTCGTATCGGCCATGGGTCGGCAGCATCGCGGTCTCCTGTCAGCCCGGTGATGGGGCCGGCCTGTCCGATCGGCAAGACAGTCCCGGTGGCGGGGCGACCAGCGATCCCTTACAACGTCGCTATGGCTTCCGTTGCGCCGGGCGCGGAGACAGGTGCCGCCACCCTCCTTTCGGGGGAGGCGCGTGCCTCACGCGCCCGCCTGATTCCTCCCATCCTGCTCGGCCTCGGCATCGCGGCCTGCGGTGTCGCGCAGGCCTTCCTGATTGCCCGCCTGCTGGCGGCGCTGCTCGGCCATGGCGCGGCCGGCTGGGCCGACATCGCGGCGGCGGGGGTGCTGGCGCTGCTGATGGCGGCCCTCGGCATCGCGCAGGAGCGGGCGCAGCAGGCGGCGGGAGAGGAGGCGAAGGCGCGGCTGCGCGGCCGGATCTTCGGCCGCCTTCTTGCCGCCGGCCCGGCGGATGAGCGCGCGGTCGGCGAGAAAAGCGCTCTGGTGGTCGAGCGGGTCGAGGCGATGGAAGGCTATTTCGCCCGCTGGATCCCGGCGGCCATGCTGGCCGTGCTGGCACCGCTGCTCGTCGCCGGCGCGGCCGCGGCCGCCGATCCGCTCAGCGGCATGATCCTGCTCGGCGCCGGCCTGCTCGTACCCATCGCACAGGCCATCTCCGGCATCGGCGCGGGCCTTGCCAGCCGCCGTCAATTCGCCGCGCTGCAAAGGCTGTCCGGCCGGTTCCTGGACCGCATGCGCGGCCTGCCCGTTCTTGTCCTGCACAACCAGCAGGAGGCGGAGGCAGGCAGGCTGGGCGCCGCAGCCGAGGAACTCCGCGCGCGGACCATGCGCGTGCTGCGACTCGCCTTCGTCGCGACCGGGGCGATGGAACTGATCGTCGGCGTCGCGCTTGCCTCGCTCGCCTACCGGCACGGGCACCTGGTGTCCGGCACGCATCCGGCCCCCGTCGAGGCACTGTTCTGCCTGCTGCTCGTGCCGGTGTTCTTCGTGCCGCTCCGCGCCTTCGCCGGCGCCTATCACGAGCAACTCGCCGCGCGCGGGGCCGCCGCCGACCTCGCGCCGCTGCTCGCAGCCCCGGAGCCCGAGGGCCTGCTGCTGGAGGAAGTGCCGCCCAAGGTGACGGTCACGTTCCACGAGGTGCGCCTGACCTACGACGCGTCGCGCCCGCCGGCGCTCGACGGCCTGTCCTTCCGCGTCCTGCCGGGGGAGACGCTGCTGCTGACCGGTCCCTCCGGTTCGGGCAAGACGAGCGTGCTGCGCCTCCTGATGGGCTTCCGCCGTCCCGATGGCGGGCGCATTGCCATCAACGGTCACGACGTGACGCTGCTGCGGCCGGCGGAACTCCGCCGCCTCTCCTCCTATGTCGGGCAGCGCGCGCATATCTTCCGCGCCACCATCCGCGAGAACATCCGCTTCGCCCGCCCGGACGCCGAGGATGCGGCGGTGGAGGCAGCGGCGCGCGCGGCGCAGGTCACGGATTTCGCGGCCGAGCTGCCAAAGGGGCTCGACACGCTGGTCGGCGAGGGCGGCTTCGGCCTCTCGGGCGGCCAGGCGCAGCGCGTCGCGGTCGCACGGGCCTTCCTGCGCGACAGCCCGCTCGTGCTGCTGGACGAGCCGACATCCCATCTTGACCCGGGGACCGAAGCCGCGGTGCTGGACGCGCTGCGGCGGCTCTGCGTCGGGCGCACGGCGATCGTCGCGACGCATGCGCGGGCCGCGCGCGGCTATTTCGGGCGCACGTTCGACCTCGGCGCCTTGGCTGCCTCGGCCGACCGCATGGCGGGGAATTGATGGCGCGCGACCTGATCCGCATCCTCGGCCTGTGGTCGGCACGGCGCGGCTGGCTGCTCGCGGGCATCGTGGCGGCGATCTGCTCGACGCTGGCCGGGCTTGCGCTGCTCGTGCTCGCGGGGCGCGTCATCGCGGGGGCGGTGGTGGCCGGGCAGGCGGGTGCGACGCTGCTGACCGGCATCGGGCTCGCCGCGCTGGTCTGGCTGCGCCCGGTGATGCTGTTCCGCCCCGTCGCGCGCTACCTCGACCGGCTGGTGACGCATGAGGCGACCTTCCGGGCGCTCGCCGACATGCGAGTATGGTTCTTCCGGCGCCTGGCGGAAAGGCTGCCGAGCGGCCTCGGCCTGCGCGAGGCGGGTGATCTGCTCGGTCGCCTCGTGGCCGATGTCGAATCGCTCGACGGGCTCTACCTCCGCGTCATCGTGCCGGCGGCCTCGTCGCTTGCCGTCATCGTCGCCATGGCCCTGGTGGTCGGCGTGGCCGATCCCGGCTTGGCCGCGCTGCTCGCCCTGCCGCTGGTCGCCGCGCTCCTGTTGCCGCTGCTGCTCGCCCCGGCCGCGGCCCGGGCGGGGGAAGACACGGCGCGGGCGCAGGGCGCGCTGCGCAGCGCGGTGATCGATCCGCTGACGGGGCTCGAGGACACGCTCGCCGCAAATGGGGAAGGCCGCGCCGCCGCGCGGGTGGCGTTGGCCGGGGCCGCGCTGTCCACGGCGCAGCGCGCGCTCGCGCGGCGATCGGCACTGGGTGGTGCGTCCGGCGCGCTGCTCGTGCAGGTGGCGCTGCTCGGCAGCCTCGCCTGGGCGCTGGGCGCTGGCCAGGACGGGCTGGCGGCGGGGCTGATGGCGGTCTTCCTGGCCATCGCGGCGGCCGAGGCGCTGGGTCTTATGCCGCGCGCCGGGACCTCCCTCGCCGCGGCCGCCGCCGGCGCGCGGCGCCTGTTCGAGGCGGCGGACGCGCCTGCGCCGGTGGCCGAACCCGCCCG
>NZ_JACADQ010000303.1 GCF_016106015.1 Neoroseomonas rubea | reverse complement strand
CCGCCGCGGTGGCGATGGCCGGCGCCCTGCCGCGGGTGGTCGCGAGCCTCGAGGACGGGCGGGCGAAGCGCCTGCTGGTCCGGCTGCTGCCGCGCATCGTCTCGGGCCCCGCCGGGGCGCGGCTGGTCGCGCGCGTGCTGCGCGCCTTCGTCGCCTCCGGCCGGCATCAGGAGGTGTTCTCCCTGGCCATCGGCCAGCTGAAGGTGCTGCTGACGGCGCGTGAAGATGCGCTGCGCGCCGCGATCGAGACGCGCATCCGCGCCGAGGGCGGCGCGCTCCTCGGCTGGCTCGCCGGCGCCTCCGTCGCCAAGCGCATCCTGCACGCCATCAACACCGAGCTCGAGAAGGTGGAGCCCGAGGATTCCGAGCTGCGCGCCGCCTTCGCGGTTTGGCTCGGGCAGGAGATCGAGCGGCTGGAGACCGACCCGGAGCGTTCGGCGGCGATCGGCCGCGTGCTGCGGGAGGCGCTGGCCCATCCGTCCGTCGCCGCCTGGCTGATGGATGTCTGGGCCAGGCTGCGCGCCGCGCTGGTCGCGGATGCGGCGCGTCCCGATGGGCGGACGGTGACGCTGCTCGCGGGCGTCTTCGCCAATGCGGGCACGCTGCTCGCCGAGGACCCGGCGGCGCGGGAGAGGCTGAACCGCGCGGTCGAAGGCGTGCTGATCACGCTGCTGCCTTCGGCCCAGGCGCAATTGTCGGACTTCATCGCGGGCGTGGTGGGCAACTGGGACGCGGCCACGGTGGCCGAGAAGATCGAGCTCCGCGTCGGGCGGGACCTGCAATACGTCCGCATGAACGGGACGCTGGTGGGGTTCCTGGCCGGGGGCGCGCTGTTCGCGGTGCTGACCGCGATCTTCGGACGCGTCGCCTTCTAGTTCCCGGAGGTGGAGCTGATCTGGCGGAAGATCTCCTCGGCTTCCTTGAAGGTCTCCTCCGCGCGCGCCTTCATCACCGGATCGGCGAAGCGGTCCGGGTGGAAGCGCAGACGGAAGGCCCGCTGGGTCGCCTCGACAAGCCAGGCGGGCGCCGTCTCGGCCAGGTGAACGCGCCGCAGCAGGCCCTGCCCGCGCGGCGGAAGCGTCTCGGAGGCCAGTGCGCGTTCGGCGGCGGTGGCACGCGCCTCGGCCTCGCGGGCGCGCCGCTCGGCGATCTCGAGCCGGGCCTGCAGCGTGCCGATCAGCGCCTCCCGATCGGCATCGCGGTCGCCGCCCTCGGGCGACATGGCGGCGAAGCGCGACTGGCCGATGAGCTCCGCGACGCGGCGCGCGGCCGATTGCGCGACCGCGACGTCACGACGGCCGAGTTCCTCCAGGATGAACTCCAGAAGTTCACTGTCGCCGGCATGCGTTTCGGCAAGTTCCAGCAGACGCGCGGAAGGCCAGCTCACAATGGAGCGCCGGTTCGGTGTCGCTGCTGCCGTGGCCATGCCTACGGGTATCCTTTCGTCTCAATTTGTTTAATTACCATCATTGTAAATTCATTTCTATGGACCAAGGGTTGTGATCGGTCGCGCAACAGTGGTACGTGGGCGATGCGCGGCATACGCGCGACGTCAGCCTTCGCGCCGGCGCTCGATCTCCTCGAATACGGCCTCGGCGCGCTTGAACACTTCCTCCGCCCGGCCGCGCCGGGCGGGTTCGTGCTGCGCATCCGGATGATAGCGGCGACGGAAGGCACGGCGGACTTCCGCCACCAGCCAAGCCGGCGCATTCGGCGTCAGGTAGACGCGGCGATGCGGGCCGGGATCGCCGATAGCCTCGCCCGCGGCGGCGGCGCGCTGCGGGTCACCGGCCGCTTGCTCGGCATCCTTCAGCCGCGCGCGCAACCGGTCGATCTCGCGCGCCGCGGTCGCCAGCATCTCCCGCAATTCCTGCACGCCGGCGCCGCGCGGCGGCAGGGCGATGCCGTCCAGCATGCGGAGGATCCGCGCCTCCACCGACTTGGCCCGGACGCCGGGACGCAGCCCGGCCTCCTTCGCGAGCCCCTCCAGCACGCGCCGGTCGCCCGGATGCAACAGGGCCTGCTCGGCGAGCTGCTCGATCGGCCATTCGCGAAACGGCCGCTCCGAGTCCATGTGTCCGCAACCCTCCTGGTCGAGCGTCTTCCTGTGCCACGGACGGGTTAACGCCCCGCTCATGGCCGGGCGCCTTCCGGCGCGCCCGACGATGCGCGAGACTGAAGCGAGGAAACGTACCGGGAGACCCGCATGCACACTCGTTTCGCGCCGACGCGCCGAACCCTTCTGGGCGCCGCCGCCGCCCTCGCGGCCCCCGCCACCGCCCGCGCGCAGGATGGATGGCCGACCCGCCCCGTCCGCATCGTCGTCCCCTTCCCGCCGGGTGGGTCGAACGACGTGGTGGCGCGGCCCCTCGCGGACCGGCTGCAGCGGCGCCTGGGCCAGCCCGTGGTGATCGAGAACCGCGCCGGTGCCGGCGGGGCGATCGGCGCGACCGCGGTCGCCCAATCGCCGGCGGACGGCTACACGCTGATGGTCTCCTCCTCCTCCTTCGCCACCACCTCCATCGCGCAGCGCGTGCCCTGGGGCGTGCTGGAGAATTTTACCCCCGTCGCGCTGCTGGCCCGCTCCCCCTTCATCGTGCTGGTGCATCCCGACTTCCCGGCGCGCAGCGTGCAGGACCTGGTGCGCCTCGCGCGCGAAAGGCCCGGCGCGATTGACTTCGGCTCCTCCGGCCCCGGCGGCATCAACCACTTCGTCACCGAGTATTTCTGCCTGCGCGCGGGCATCCGCATGAACCACGTGCCCTATCGAGGCATGCCGCCGGCGGTGACGGACCTGGTCGCCGGCCACATCCCGGTGCTGATCACGACCATGCCCTCCGCCGCCGCCGTGGTGCGCGAAGGGCGCGTGCGCCTGCTTGCCTACACCGCACCGGGGGCACCGGAGGGGGCGCCGCCCGCGCCGCTCGTGAAGGATGCCGGCATCGACTACGAAAGCGACATCTGGTGGGGGCTGTTCGCGCCGCGCGGCCTGCCGGAGCCGATCCTCGCGCGGCTCAACGCGGAGACCAACGCAGCGCTGCGCGACCCCGACATGGCTAGGCTGTTCCAGGCGGAAGGTGCCCGCCCCTCCCCGGCCACACCCGCGGAATTCACGGAGTTGCTGCGCACCGAGCTCGCCCGCTGGCGCGAGGTGGCGCAGGCCGCGAACATCCGCCCCGAAGGCTGACCCCCATGCCCGCCATCCATCGCAAGGCCTTCGACCCATCCGCGCGCGGCGCGATGGACGGCGTGCGGATCGTCGACCTCTCCCGCCTCGTCGCAGGGAACATCCTGACCAAGGTCTTCTCGGACCATGGGGCGGAGGTGGTGAAGGTCGAGCCGCCGGAAGGCGACACGCTGCGCGCCTGGCGTGTCGGCGGCGTCGAGACGTCGTGGAAGACGATCTGCCGCAACAAGAAGTCCGTCGCGCTGGATCTCAAGCGGCCCGAGGGCATCGCGGTGGTGAAGGCGCTCGCGCGCGATGCCGCGATGCTGGTGGAATCCTTCCGCCCCGGCGTGCTGGAGGCGATGGGCCTGCCGCCGGAGGAACTCCTCGCGATCAACCCGCGGCTCGTCATCGTGCGCATCTCGGGCTGGGGGCAGGATGGCCCGTACCGCCACAAGCCTGGCTTCGGCACGCTGGTCGAGGGCTATTCCGGCTTCGCCGCGGTGAACGGCTTCGACGACCGGGAGCCCGTGCTGCCGCCGATGTTCATGGGCGATGCCTATGCGGGGCTGTATGGCGCCTCGGTCGCGATGATCGCGCTGCGCCATGCGGAATCCGGCGGCGCGGGCCAAGTGCTCGACGTGTCGCTGTTCGAGCCGCTGTTCAGCGTGCTGGAACCCCAGCTGGCGAACTGGCGCATCACCGGCGCGCGGAAGCCGCGCACGGGCAGCCGGTCCACCAACACATCGCCGCGCAACGCGTATCGCACGAAGGATGGCGGTTGGGTGTGCCTGTCGGCCTCGACCCAGGGCATGACCGAGAAACTGTTCCGCTCGATCGGGCGGGGGGACATGATCGCCGACCCGCGCTTCGCCAACAATCCGGCGCGGCTGCAGCACTGGCAGGAGCTGGATGCGATCATCGGCGGCTGGATCGCCGAACGGACGCTCGCCGAGAACCTGGACCATTTCGACAAGGCGGGCGTGACGATCGGCCCGATCATGGACGCCGGGATGCTGGAGGGCGACCGCTACACGATCGAGCGCGAGGCGCTGATCGAGGTGCCGGACGAGGACATGCCCGGCGGCTGGCTGCCCATGCATGGCTTCGTCCCGCGCCTGTCCGGCACGCCCGGCGTGCTGGCGCGCCCGGCGCCGCGGATCGGCGAGCACAATGACGAAATCCTCGCGCCGGTCCTCGGCGCGGCGGAACTGGCACGGCTGCGGAGCCTCGGCGTGGTGCGCGAGGCCGAGGCACGGAAGGCGGCGGAATGACCATCAGGCTGTTCGAACTCTGCGGGGCGGACCCGAAGCGGGTCTTCAGCCCCTTCTGCTGGCGCAGCCGCATGGCCCTCGCGCACAAGGGCCTCGCCTTCGAGAGCGTGCCCTGGCGCTTCACGGAACAGGCGGCGCTGGCATTCGCCAAGCACGACAAGGTGCCGGTACTGGTCGATGGGGATCGCGTGGTGGTCGAATCCTTCGACATCGCGAAGCACCTCGACGCCGCCTATCCGGCCGCGCCGTCGCTGCTGCACGGCGCGCCGGAGACCTACCGCTTCGTCGGCGCCTGGACCGACACGGTGCTGCATGCGGGGATCGCGGGGCTGATCGTCTCCGACATCCCGGCGCTGCTGGATGAGGCCGACCGCGCCTATTTCGTCGCGAGCCGGGAGAAGCGGTACGGGAAGACGCTCGCCGAGGTGACGGCGGGGCGGGAGGAACGTCTGCCCGCCTTCCGCGCCAGCCTGCTGCCGCTGCGCCACGCGCTGCGCGGGCGGGATTTCCTCGGCGGCAGCACGCCGGACTATGGCGACCACACAGTGTTCGGCGGGTTCATGTGGGCGCGGGTGGTCAGCCCGCTGGAACTGCTCGCGGCGGATGATCCGGTGCATGCGTGGCGGGAGAGGATGCTGGACCTGTTCGGGGGGATGGCGCGCGCGACGCCGTTGTAGGTCCCGAGGGGGCGTCGCCCCCTCGGACTCCCCCACCAAAGGCCGAAGGGCCTTTGGAAACCAACACTTGGAGCCCCACTTCCGCAGGTGGCGCGGTGACGGGTTCCGAGGGCCTTTCGGCCCTC
>NZ_JACADQ010000302.1 GCF_016106015.1 Neoroseomonas rubea | reverse complement strand
CTGCGGCCCCGCCGCGCCGAGCAGCGGCGCGAGCACGGGCCATGCGAGCCCGCGCATGCCGACCGCCTGACCCTGGAGGAAGACGAGCGCCACGATCGCAAGCCCGGCGCCCGCCACCATCCCGCCCGCGGCGCGCCCGGCCAGCAGCGGCGCGGCGGCCAACGCGAGCAACGCCGCCACGGGCCACAGCCACCAGCGCGACCCGTCCAGCAGCAGCACGGCGAGCGGTGCCGCATCGCCGCCCGGCCAGGCGCCGAACCCGCCTTCGAGCCCGTGCCAGGGCGCGACCAGCAGGCCGAGAAGGGCCGCGGCCAGCGCGAGCCGGCCGAGCGTCAGTGCCGACACGGGGCGGTCAGCGCGCGGCGGCGCGCACTTCCCTCTCCCAGCGCTGCAGCAGGCGTGTGCGCTCGGCGGCGGTGCCCCAGCGGGCGAAGTCGTAGTCGATCAGGCGCACATCCTCGAAGCGCGGGGCCTCGGGCGGGATGGGCGCGGCGCGGTTGGACGGCAGCTGGAAGGAATTCGCGGTGGCGGCGATGGCCTGTGCCTCCGCGCTCAGCGCCCAGTCGTAGAAGCGGCGGGCATTTTCCATGTTCCGCGCGCCGCGGATGATGGACATCGAGCCGATCTCGTAGCCCGTGCCCTCGCAGGGGGCGACGATCGTCACCGGCGCGCCGTTCAACTTCTGTGTGACGGCGTCGTGCAGGAAGGTGATGCCGACCAGCGTCTCGCCCGTCGCGGCCGCGCGCGCGGGCGCGGCGCCGGAGCGGGTGTACTGGTTCACGTTGCGATGCAGCGCGCGGAGGTAGGTGAAGGCTGGCTCCTCCCCCATCAGTTGCACGAGCGTCGCGAGCATGGTGTAGGAGGTGCCCGAGGTGTTGGGGTCGGCCACCTGCACCTCGCCGCGGAATTCGGGGCGCGCGATGTCGGCCCAGCAGCGCGGCGCGGCGATCCGCCGGCGTTCAAGCTCCCGCTGGTTGAAGGAATACCCCAGCGCGCCGGCATAGATGCCGACGGTGCGGAAGCGCGCCTGTTCCGCCTGGCGCACCGCCCAGGGCTGCAGTTCCGACAAGCGCGGCGAACGGTATTCCTCGGTCAGGTTCTCTTCCGCCGCCTGCACATGCGGGTCGCCGGTGCCGCCCCACCAGACATCGCCGCGCGGGTTCGATGCCTCGGCGCGGATCTGCGTCAGCGTCTCGCCGGAGGATTTGCGCGTCATGGCGACGCGGATGCCGGTGGCGCGCTCGAAGGCAGCCATCATGGGGCGGCACCATTCCTCCTGCACCGAGCAATAGACGGTCAGGTTGCCCTGTGCGCGCGCGGCGCCGGGCAGCAGCGCGGCGGCGGCGAGCAGGGAAAGGGCGATTGCGCGGCGCAGCGCCATGACGTGGATCCTCCGATGGCCGGGCTTGGCGCCACGGTCCGTTGCGTGTTCGCGCGATTAGGCCCCGGCGCGCGCGGGGGTTCAAGCCTCCAGCAGCGCGGCGAGCCGCGCGCCGAGCGCCGGCGCGCCGACGCCGACCGGATTGCCGGAGGCGAGCCAGTCCCCGCCGTCGAAGCCGTTCGTCCAGCAGCCGGCCTCCCGCGCGATGACGATCGCGGCCGCTGCGTCCCAGGCATTGATGTGCAGTTCGAGATAGGCATCGAGCCGCCCGGCCGCCGCCTCCACAAGGCCCAGCGCGCCCGACCCGCCACTGCGCAGCCCGGCGCCGGCCGCCATCACCGCTTCCGACATGCGGTGGAAGCGCGCGATCGGCACGCGCAGCGACCAGCCGCATTCGATGATGGCGCGGCCTATATCGGTGGTGGGCGCGGCACGGATCGGCGCGCCGTTCAGCGTCGCGCCATGGCCTTCCGCAGCGGCGAAGATTTCCGCCGGCGCGTGGCGGGCGATGGCGCCCGCGACCGCGCGGCCGCCCATCACCAGGCCGATCGAGACGCACCAGCGATCCCCCCCGCGCGCGAAGTTCGAGGTGCCGTCGATCGGGTCGAGCACCCAGAGCGGGCCGGTGCCGTCCGCGGCACCGCCCATCTCCTCGCCCAGGATCGCCTCGCCAGGGAAGTCGCGCGCGAGGCGGTCGCGGATGAAGCGTTCCGTCGCGCCATCGGCTTCCGTGATGAAGTCCTGCGCACCCTTGAGGCTGGCGACGCCGCCCCCTTCGGCGCGCAGCCGGGCGGCGAGTGCCGCGGCCTCCACGGCGATGGCGGCGGCGGCGTCGCGGCGGCGGGGAAGGTCGGTCATTCGTAGGTGCCCATCACGTTCTGGTCGAAGTCGATCAGCGCGCCGGTCATCATCTCGGCGGCGTCCGAGAGCAGGTAGACGGCGAGCCCCGCCACGTCGCGCGGGCGGATCAGCCGGCCGAAGGGCTGCGCGGGCTCGGCCTGGTCCAGCCAATCGGGCGGCCGGCCGTCGCGCGCCTGGATCGCGTGCTCGCCCGGCGTGTCGGCCCAGCCGATGTTGATGCCGTTGACCCGGATGCGCGACCGCCGCAGCCCATTCGCGCTGTTCCTGGTGAAGGTCGCGAGCGCGCCCTTGGACGAGGAATAGGCGGTGAGGAATGGCTGCCCGCCATGGCTCGACATGGTGATGATGTTCACCACGGCGCCCGGGCGCCCGAGCGCCGTCAGCCGCCGCGCGACCGCCTGCGTCAGGATGAAGGGCGCGCGCGCGTTCACCGCGAAGAGCCTGTCCCAGAGTTCGACCGGCGTGTCGAGCAGCGTGCCGCGATCCGTCAGTCCCGCCGCGTTCACCAGCCCATCGACCGGGCCAAGCGCGGCTTCGGCATGTTCGACGATGCGCGCGGTCGCCGCGGCATCCGCGAGGTCCGCCGCGACGAAGCAGGCGGGCACGCCGAGCGAATCTGCCACCGCCCGCCCGCGCGCCGCGTCGCGCCCGGTGATGCAGATGCCCGCCGCGCCCGCTTCGGCCGCCGCGCGCGCGATGCCCTCCCCGATGCCCTGCGTGCCGCCGGTGACCAGCAGCACGCGCCCCCTGAGCGAGACGGGCGGGAGCGCGCTCATGCGACCTCGGCAAGCTGCACGGGGCGGTTCTCCCGCAGCGATCGCAACGCGGCCTCAGCCAGCACCAGCGCCTGGCGGCCATCCTCGGCACCGACAGGCATCGGCGTGCCGCGCGCCACCGCATCGATGAAGGCGGCGAGCTCGATGCGGTAGGCTTCGGCATAGCGTTCGAGGAAGAAGTGCAGCGGCTTCTCGCCGCTGACCGCCTGCGCATCCGCCTGCTCGACCGTGGTGGCCACGCGGTTGCCCGCCATCAGCCGGCCGAGGCTGCCATGCACCTCGATCCGCTGGTCGTAGCCATAGGCGGCACGGCGAGAATTGTTGATGTGCGCCATGCGGCCCGACGCACAGCGCAGCAGCACCATGCAGGAATCGATGTCGCCCGCCGCGGCGACGGCCGGATCCACCAGCGCGGCCCCCCAGGCGAAGACCTCGGTGGGCTCCTCGCCGAGCAGCCAGCGTGCCATGTCGAAATCGTGGATCGTCATGTCGCGGAACTGGCCGCCGGACACCTTCAGGTACTCGATTGGCGGCAGGCCAGGGTCGCGGCTGGTGACGACCACCTGCTCCACCGCGCCGATCGCCCCCGCGCCGATGCGGCGATGCAGCTCGGCGAAGGACGGATCGAAGCGCCGGTTGAAACCGACCAGCATCGGCACGCCAGCCGCGCGCACGGCCGCCAGCGCGGCATCGACGCGCGGCAGGGCAAGGTCGATCGGCTTCTCGCAGAAGATCGCCTTGCCGGCCTTCGCCGCCGCGATGACGAGCTCCGCATGCGTGTCGGTGGAGGAGGCGATGATGACCGCGCCCACCTCCGGGTCCGCGAGTGCCGACGCGGTATCGGACACAAGCGCCCCGTGCTTCGCGGCCAGCGCCGCGGCGGCCGGCCCGTTCACGTCGACGATGTGCTTCAGCCGCGCCGCCCCGCTCGCGGAAAGGTTCCCGGCATGGATGGCGCCGATCCGGCCGGCCCCGAATTGCGCGAAGACAAGCATGCGTTTCCTCCGGCCCCGCTTGCGGCCGCCGCCATCCATCCGCAACATCGCCCCGCCGTCAACGCAGCAGGGGAAACGCCATGGGGACCATCCGCCTCACCGCGGCCGAGGCCACCATCCGCTTCCTCGCCGCGCAACGGACGGAGGTCGCCGGCAGGGCCGTGCCGTTGTTCGGCGGCGTCTTCGCCATCTTCGGCCATGGCAATGTCGCGGGGCTCGGCCCGCCCCTGCAGGCCGCCGGCAAGCGCCTGCCCACCTTCCGCGCGCACAACGAGCAGGCCATGGCCCATGCCGCCATCGCCTATGCCAAGACGCATGGGCGGCGGCGGATGATGGCCTGCACCACCTCGATCGGGCCGGGGGCGACGAACATGGTGACGGCGGCCGCCGTCGCGCATGTGAACCGCCTGCCCGTGCTGTTTCTGCCCGGCGACGTGTTTGCCGGGCGCGGGCCGGACCCTGTGCTGCAGCAGGTGGAACCGTTCGGCGATCCGACCGTCTCGGCCAACGATTGCTTCCGCCCCGTCTCCCGCTTCTTCGACCGCATCGCGCGGCCCGAGCAGATCCTCGCGTCGCTGCCCGCCGCCGTGCGCGTGCTGACCGACCCGGCGGAATGCGGCCCGGCCACCATCGCCTTCCCCCAGGATGTGCAGACCGAGGCGCTGGACGTGCCGGAGGACTTCTTCGCACCCCGCCTGCACCGCATCCGCGCGCCGGAGCCCGATGCGCGCGACCTGGCCGAGGCCGCTGCGGCGCTGTCGCGCGCGAAGCGGCCGCTCATCATCGCCGGCGGCGGGGTGAAGTATGCCGGCGCGGAAGCCGCGCTCGCCGAATTCGCCACCGCGCATGGCGTGCCGGTGGCGGAAACCCAGGCCGGCAAGGGCAGCCTGCCCTGGGACCATCCGCGCAATGCGGGCGCGATCGGCGTGACCGGTGCGGCCTCAGCCAATGCGCTGGCGGAAGCGGCGGATCTGGTGCTCGCCATCGGTACGCGGCTGCAGGATTTCACCACCGGCTCGCGCGCGCTGTTTCCGCAGGCGCGGCTCGTCGGGCTGAACGTCGCCGGCTTCGACGCGGCGAAGCATGATGCGCTGCCCCTGGTCGCCGATGCCGCGCGGGGGTTGGTCGCGCTGACCGGCGCCCTCGGCGGCTGGCAGGCACCCGCCGCCTGGACACGGCGCGCCGAGGCCGCGACCGCGCGCTGGCACGCGACCGTCGCGCGGCTGAAGATCGGAAGGGCACTCGGCTGAACTCC
>NZ_JACADQ010000301.1 GCF_016106015.1 Neoroseomonas rubea | reverse complement strand
CGGCAGGCGCGGGCGCGGCCGCGGCGGCCGGCGCGCCGGAAGCGGGCACCGCCTCCCCCGCCTCGACCAGCACGGCGATCACCTCGTTCACCTTCACGCCCTGCGTCCCGGCGGGCACGAGGATCTTGCCGAGGATGCCCTCATCCACGGCTTCCACTTCCATCGTCGCCTTGTCGGTCTCGATCTCGGCGATCACGTCGCCGGCCTTGATGCGCTCGCCTTCCTTCTTCAGCCAGCGCGCCAGGTTGCCCTCCGTCATGGTGGGGGAGAGTGCGGGCATCAGGATGTTCGTCGCCATCGGTGCTTCCCCCGCCTTACTTGTAGGTCACGCGCTTCGCGGCATCGACCACCTGCTCGAGGCGGGGCAGCGCGAGCTTTTCCAGGTTCGCCGCGTAGGGCATCGGGATGTCGAGGCCCGTGACGCGCACCGGCGGCGCATCGAGGTGGTCGAAGCACGTCTCCATGATCTGCATCGCGACCTCCGCGCCGATGCCGGCATAGGGCCAGCCTTCCTCGAGCGTCACCAGGCGGTTCGTCTTGCGCACCGATGCCGCGATCGTCGCCGTGTCCAGCGGGCGCAGGCTGCGCAGGTTGATAACCTCCGCGCTGATGCCCTGCGCGGCGAGCGCATCGGCCGCCTGCATCGCCATGCCGACCATGATGGAGAAGGCGACGATGGTCACGTCCGTGCCCTGCCGCTCCACCTTGGCCTTGCCGATCGGCAGGATGAACTCCTCATCCGTCGGGCAGTCGAAGGTCTGCCCGTACATGATCTCGTTCTCGAGCACGATGACCGGGTTCGGGTCGCGGATCGCCGCCCGCAGCAGCCCCTTGGCGTCCGCGGCCGACCAGGGCGCGACCACCTTCAGCCCCGGGCAATGCGCGTACCAGGAGGCGTAGCACTGCGAATGCTGCGCCGCGACGCGGGACGCCGCGCCATTGGGCCCGCGGAAGACGATCTGGCAGCCCAGCTGCCCGCCCGACATGTACAGCGTCTTGGCGGCCGAGTTGATGATCTGGTCGATCGCCTGCATCGAGAAATTGAAGGTCATGAACTCGACGATCGGCTTGAGGCCCGTGAAGGCCGCGCCCACCGCCATGCCGGTGAAGCCGTGCTCGGTGATGGGCATGTCCATCACGCGCTTGGGGCCGAATTCGTCGAGCAGCCCCTGGCTGATCTTGTAGGCGCCCTGGTACTGCGCGACCTCCTCGCCGATCAGGAACACGTCGCGGTCGCGGCGCATCTCGGCCGCCATGGCATCGCGCAGCGCCTCGCGCACCGTGATGGCCTGCATCGGGCCCCAGTCGCGCTCGGGCTGCATCTCGGGCGCGCGCGGGGACGCGGGCACGGTGGCATCCGCGCGCTGCGCGGTGCCGGCATCGGCGATCATTTTCTCGTTCTCGCGCGGGTTCTTGTTGGTGATGCCCTGCATGGTCGCGGCCGTGCCGCCGGCGCCGCCGTCAAGCTCGGCGATGGCGCTGTTCACCTGCACGCCCTCGGTGCCCTCGGGCACCAGGATCGCGGTGATGGTGCCCTCGTCCACCGCCTCGACCTCCATCGTCGCCTTGTCGGTCTCGATCTCGGCGATCACGTCGCCGGACTTCACCGCATCGCCTTCCTTCTTGAGCCAGCGCGCGAGCTTGCCCTCGGTCATGGTGGGCGAAAGGGCCGGCATCAGAATCACGGCGCCCATGTCACTTCGCCTCCACGAGAACGTCGGTCCAGAGCTCGGATTCCGGCGGCTCGGGGGAGGCCTGCGCGAAGTCGGCGCTGTCCTGCACGATCGCCTTCACCTCGTCGTCGATCACCTTGAGCTCGGCCTCGGTCACGCCAAGCTGCTCCAGCAGCATCTTGCGCGCCGTCTCGATGCAGTCGGACGTCTCGCGCATCTTCTGCACTTCCTCCCGCGTGCGGTACTTCGCCGGGTCGGACATGGAATGGCCGCGGTAGCGGTAGGTCTTCATCTCGAGCAGGTAGGGCCCCTTGCCGGCGCGGCAGTGGGCGACGGCGCGCTCGCCGGCCTCGCGCACCGCGATCACGTCCATGCCGTTCACCTGCTCCCCGGGGATGCCCCAGGCGGCGCCGTTCTGCGACAGGTCGCGCGACGCGCTGGCGCGCTCCACGCTCGTGCCCATGCCGTACTTGTTGTTCTCGATGATGAAGATGCAGGGCAGCTTGAACAGCGCGGCCAGGTTCAGGCTTTCATAGACCTGGCCCTGGTTCGACGCGCCCTCGCCGAAATAGGTGACGGCGACGTGGCCGTCCTCCCGGTACCAGTTGGCGAAGGCGAGCCCGGCGCCGAGGCTCACCTGCGCGCCGACGATGCCATGCCCGCCATAGAAGCCCTTCTCGCGGGAGAACATGTGCATGCTCCCGCCCTTGCCCTTGGAATAGCCGCCGATGCGCCCGGTCAACTCGGCCATGACGCCGCGCGCCTCCATCCCCGTCGCCAGCATGTGGCC
The DNA here is from genome assembly GCF_016106015.1 of Neoroseomonas rubea. GTDB lineage: Bacteria > Pseudomonadota > Alphaproteobacteria > Acetobacterales > Acetobacteraceae > Neoroseomonas > Neoroseomonas rubea. The sequence continues at coordinate 2,833 of NZ_JACADQ010000301.1, read as the reverse complement.
GTGGTCGCGGTAGGAGGTGATGACCTGGTCGCCGGGCTTGAGGCACATCTGCATGCCGACCACGACCGCTTCCTGCCCGATATACAGGTGGCAGAAGCCGCCGATCAGGCCCATGCCGTACAGCTGGCCGGCCTTCTCCTCGAAGCGGCGGATCAGCAGCATGTCCCGGTAGGCCTTCATCAGGTCCGCGCGGCCGATCGGCGGTTCCTTGGCCTTGCCGCGGCGCTTCTGCTGGGTCTCTGCGGCCTGGGCCATGCGCGGTTTCCTCCGGGGCGACGATCCTGTTCGGACATAGGGCGCCGCACGGCCGCCGCGCAAGCGCCCCGCCCCGGAAAAATCGTTCTTTTGCAATGCAATACGACAGTTAACCGAAAACTGGTTAAACACTCGCCCGCACCGTCCCTGCGTCATTTGGCGCCACGGGCGCGCGCAAGGAAGCGGCCATGGCGGCGCGACATCGCGCAATTTTCGGATACGGTGGCGCCGGCTGGCGGAAGGAGCGGACCAGCCGCCCGGTGGAAAATTTCCCGTGCGCGGACCCGCGCCCCCGGCCCCTACTGGTAGAGCCGCCGCTCCGGACCGTAGGGCACGACGATCTCGTCCCGCCCGACCATGTTCAGCAGCGCCCGCGCCCGTTCATCCAACTGGTCGCGATCGACCCGCTCGCCACGCAGGCCCGTGACGCGGCGCTCGATCGCCTCGCGCTCCGCCTCGGCCCGGCCGAGCTCCGCCCGCGCCGCGGCGATGTCGGCAACCCGCTGCTCGCGCGCGATCAGGCCGCGCTCGCCGTGCATGGCGTGCCAGATGAAGTATCCGGACAGCGCCAGGAACAGCGACGGCAGGGCAAGAGCCTGGAAGATGCGCCTGAGGAAACGCAAAGGGGACAACCCGAGGTGGTAGCGAAGCCTGATTCTAATCGCGCCCGCGAATCCGTGTCACCCGCTTCGTCCAGGAAATCCGCGCCCACGGATTACTTTTCCGTATCGGCGCGGCAGAAAGGACTCACATCCGGCGGATCGCGCCACGCCCGGCATAGCGCGCGGCCGGCCCCAGCCCCTGCTCGATCCGGATCAGCCGGTTGTACTTGGCCAGCCGATCCGACCGCGACAGCGACCCGGTCTTGATCTGCCCGCAATTCGTCGCCACCGCCAGGTCGGCGATGGTCGCGTCCTCGCTCTCGCCGGAACGATGGCTCATCACCGCGCGGTAGCCGGCGCGATGGGCCGTCTCCACCGCCTCCAGCGTCTCGGTCAGCGTGCCGATCTGGTTCACCTTCACCAGGATGGCGTTGGCGGTGGCGCGCTCGATCCCCTGGCGCAGCCGCTCCGGGTTCGTCACGAACAGGTCGTCGCCCACCAGCTGGACCTTGGCGCCGATGCGGTCGGTCAGCGCCTTCCAGCCGGCCCAGTCATCCTCGCTCATGCCGTCCTCGATCGACACGATCGGCCAGTTCGCGCACAGGCCCGCCAGGTAATCGGCCATGCCGCCGGCATCGAGCGTCTTGCCCTCGCCTTCCATCACGTAGCGGCCGTCGTGGAAGAACTCGGTCGCGGCGCAGTCGAGCGCGAAGACCACATCCTCCCCCACCCGGTGGCCGGCGGCCTCGCAGGCCTTGGCGATGAAGCCGAGCGCCTCCTCGGCCGACTTCAGGTTCGGCGCGAAGCCGCCCTCGTCGCCCACATTGGTCGAATGCCCCGCATCGTGCAGCGCCTTCTTCAGCGCCATGAACACTTCCGATCCGACGCGCACGGCATCGGCGATCGTGCCGGCGCCGACCGGCATGATCATGAATTCCTGGATGTCGATCGGATTGTCCGCGTGCTGGCCGCCATTGATGATGTTCATCATCGGCACCGGCAGGGTGCGGGCAAACACGCCGCCGACATGGCGATAGAGCGGGATGTCGAGATCCGCCGCCGCGGCCTTGGCCACCGCCAGCGACACCGCCAGCATCGCATTCGCCCCGAGCCGCCCCTTGTTCGGCGTGCCGTCCAGCTCGATCAGCGTCTCGTCGATCCGGACCTGGTCGAGCGGATCCATCCCCGAGATGGCGTCGAAGATCTCGCCCTCGACATTGGCGACGGCCTTGAGCACGCCCTTGCCGCCGTAGCGGGACTTGTCGCCGTCGCGCAGTTCCACCGCCTCATGCGCGCCGGTCGAGGCGCCGGAGGGAACGATGGCGTGGCCGCGCGCGCCGGTGTCGAGCACCACCTCCGCCTCGACGGTCGGGTTGCCGCGGGAATCGAGGACCTCGCGGGCGATGATGTCGGCGATGGCGGCCATGCGGGCGGCACTCCGGGTCGGGCTGGGATGGCGCGGTGGCTACACCGCGGATGGCGGCGCGCCAATCCCCCCTGCCGGGCGTGGGACGTTCCGATCTGCGGCCCGCAGGGCCGAGCGCCCGAACGGGCGCCGCCGCTGGTGCGGCGCGCCTGGGGATGCGGATGCATCCCGCCCGGCGTCTGAGGGGCGGATCAGCGCGCCTGCGCCTCGATCGCGCGCAGCCGGGCCACCGAGGCCGCGAAAGCCTCCACGCCCCCCTCGTCCCCCGCCCCCGCGGCGCGGTGCGCGGCCGGCATGGCGCCGAACATCTGGGCCAGTTCCGCCGCCGCCACATCCGGCGCATCGCCCGAAAGCCGCGCCTGGGTGCGGTTCCACAGCGCCATCCGGTCCTGGGGGGAGAGGTTTTGGTCGCGCCGCGCGGCGGCCAGCACGGCTTCCTGCGCGCCGCGCCAGGCGCGGTGGCGCTCGGCCAGCACCGCGCGCAGGCCGCTCCGCGCATCCCGCCCCACCAGCGCCTGGAGGAAGCCGGTGGCCTCGGCGACCGCGCCCT
>NZ_JACADQ010000300.1 GCF_016106015.1 Neoroseomonas rubea | reverse complement strand
ACCCCCCGTCCCGCCCGTGGCGGCGCCGGGCAGCGCGTCGGCGGCGCGATAGGCGGCGGCGGCACCCGCCGGGGCCAGCGGCATCGTCATTGACGCAGCGCCTCGATCGTCCGGGTAAGCATCCCGCGCGTGACTTCCAGGACGGAGAGGTTGGCCGTGTAGGACCGCTGCGCCTCCCGCATGTCCATCGTCTCCATCATGCTGTCGACATTCGGCGTGCGGACATAGCCGCGCGCATCGGCCGCCGGATGGGACGGGTCGTGGCGCAGCGGGAATTCGCCCGGCTGGGTGCCGACGCGGGAGACCCGCACGGTGGCCGTGCCGAGTTCGCGGTCCATCCGGTTCTGGAAGGTGACGGTCTTGCGCCGGTAGGGATCGGCACCCGGCGACTGGCCGACGCTGTCGCGGTTGGCGAGGTTCTCCGCCACCACGCGCAGGCGCGTCGACTGCGCCTGCATGCCGGCGGCGGAGATGCGCAGAGCGCGGTCGAGGTCCATGCCCCTTCTCCGTTACTGGTTGCGGCCGAGGGCCGTGCGGAACAGGCCGACGTAGCGGCGGTGCAGCCCGACCGCGAGCTGGTGCGCGGTTTCGGTGTCGGCGATGCGCATCGCCTCCCGGTCCAGCGCCACGCCGTTGCCGTCGATGGTGCGTTCCACCGGCCGGCGTTCCCGCTGCGCCTGCGGGCCCGCGCCATGCGCGCCGGCGAGATGCAGAGGGTTCGTCTGGCGCATGGCCGCGCTGTTGGCGACGCGGCCCAGCGTTTCCTGGAACGGCCGCAGATCCGATGGCCGGTAGCCCGGCGTGTCGGCGTTGGCGACGTTCTGGGACAGCACGCGCTGGCGCGCGTCGAGCCAGCGCATCCTGGTCTCGGCAAGGGCGATCGGGCCGGTGCGGGTCGGGTCCATGCGACGCTTCTCGCATCGGCGTCACGAAGGATCGGTTAACGCCGAACAATCCCTTCACGCCGACACGCGCGACAACGCCTCGGTAACCAGTCCGTGCGTCTTATGGGGGGCATGATGTTCGGCGAACCCCCATCCCGCGAGGCCGTCGAGGCCCGTCAGGCCGAGATCGTGCTCGCCGCGGCCGAGGCGATGGAAGCGACGCTCTCGGTGGCCGAGGCGCTGGTCGCCGAGCGCCGCCGCATCGACCTCACCGGGCTCGAGGACGAGATCGGCCGGCTCTGCGCCGCGGCACTCGCCGCCCCGCGGGTGGCCGCGCCGGCGCTGCGCGTGCGCTTCGAGGCCATGGTGCGATCGCTCGACCGGCTGCGCGCCGGTCTTGCGCCGCCCTAGCGCGCCACACACCCCGAACCGCCGGCAGGAGGCCGCGGCATGACCCCCGACATGACAACCTGGATGACCGCCGCCGGCGCGCTGGCCGCCGTCGTCGCGCTCATCCTGCTCGCCGCGCGGATCGCCCGCGGCGCCGGGCTCGCCCCGCGCATGGGCGCGGGCGGGCGGATGAAGGTGGAGGAGGTGCTTGCGCTCGATGCCCGGCGCCGCCTGCTGCTGGTGCGTTGCGACGGGCGCGCCCTGCTGTTGCTGACCGGCGGGGCGAAGGACGAGGTCGTCGGCTGGCTGCCGGAGGGCGGGGCATGAGGCGCTGGCTTGTCCTGCTGATCGCCGTCGCGCTGCTGCTGCCCGGCGGGGCGCTGGCGCAGTCGGTCGCGATCGACCTCGGCCAGACCGGGCAGCCGGGGGCCACCGCGCGCCTGGTGCAGCTGACGGCGCTGATCGGGCTGCTGTCGCTCGCCCCCTCCCTGCTGGTGATGGCGACCGCCTTCGCCCGCATCGTCATCGTGCTGTCGCTGCTGCGTAGCGCGATCGGCGCGCAGGGCATCCCGCCCAACCCGGTGCTGGTGGGCCTCGCGCTCTTCCTGACCTTCTTCGTCATGCAGCCGGTCTTCGAGGCCGCCTGGGTGCAGGGCATCCAGCCCATGACGGACGGGCGGATGGGCGAGATCGCCGGCCTGCAGGCGGCGGCCGAGCCCTTCCGCCGCTTCATGGCGGCCAATGTTCGGGAGGAGGACCTGATGCACTTCGTCCAGCTCGCCGGCCTGCCCGCGCCCGAATCGGCCGAAGCCGCGCCCTATCGCGCGCTGGTGCCGGCCTTCATGGTCAGCGAGCTGAAGCGCGCGTTCGAGATCGGCTTCCTCCTGTTCCTCCCCTTCCTCGTCATCGACATGGTGGTGGCCAGCGTCCTGATGTCCCTCGGCATGATGATGCTGCCGCCATCAGTCGTCGCGCTGCCCTTCAAGCTGATCTTCTTCGTGCTGGTCGACGGGTGGCGGCTGGTCTCCGCCTCCCTCGTGCAGGGTTTCGCCGGGATCTGACGTTCCGCGCCGGCGGGCGCGGCACGCCCCCCCTCTGGAAAGCGCGCCGGCGTTCCACCACCTCCCGCGTCGTTGCCGGATCGTGCCGACCGGCGACCAAGCAACGTCCGGGAGACCTTCCGCATGCACACCCGCCGCCTTCTGCTGGCCGCCGCCGGCGCCAGCCTCGCCGCCCCCGCCCTCGCCCAGGGCGACTGGCCTAATCGGCCGGTCAGGATCATCGTGCCGTTTCCGCCAGGACAATCGACCGACATCATCGCGCGGCTGCTGGCCGACGATCTCTCCCGCCGCTGGCCGCAGCGCGTGGTGGTGGAGAACCGCGCCGGCGGCGCGGGCGCGCCCGCGCTCGAGATGGGCGCGCGCGCCGCACCCGACGGCTACACGCTGGTCGCAGGCTCGATCGGGCCTCTCGCGGTCAACCCCGCGGTGATGGCGCGCCTGCCCTACGACCCGGAACGCGACTTCGCGCCGATCACCAACCTCACCCTCGTGCCGCTCGCGATCATCGCCCATCCCTCCTTCGCGGCGACCACGCCGCAGGACTGGGCGGCCGCGGCCCGCGGCGCGGTGCGGCCGATCGACCTCGCGACCGCCGGGCCGGCGAGCGGGGCGCACATGGCCGCGGAATTCCTCGCGCACAGCGCGGGGCTGCGCTTCAACATGGTGCACTACCGCGGCAGCGCGCCGGCCATCACCGACCTGATCGCCGGCACCGTCCCGCTCATGACGGACAGCGTCGCCTCCGCCCTGCCGAACATCCGCGGCGGGCGCGTCAAGGCGATCGGCGTCATGACGCCCGCGCGCGTGCCCTGGCTGCCCGAGGTGCCGAGCTTCGCCGAGACGATCCTGCCCGGCTTCCAGGCCTTTGGCTGGAACGGGCTGGTCGCGCCGGCCGGCACCCCGGCCGACATCCTGCGCCGCATCCAGGCGGACGTCGCCGCGGCGCTCGCCGAACCCGCCATGCGCGCGCGCATCGACGAGCAGGGCATGCTGCCCGATCCGCAGACGCCGGAGCAGTTCGGCGCCTTCCTCCGCGCCGAGATCGCGCGCTGGCGGGAGGTGGCGCGGGTCGCCAATGTCCGCCTCGAAGGATAGGCGGCCTCAGCCCTTCGGCAGGTGCTCGGCGATGTAGGGCGGCAGGTGGAAGGCGCCGGCGTGGATCTCCGGCGTCCAGTAGCGCGTCGTCCCCAGGATGCCGGCCGCTTCCGCCCGCCGGCGGATCTCATCCGCCGGCACGGCGCGGCAGGCGGCGTCCTTCGCCGCCCAGCCGAGCGTCATGAAGCCGCCCACATAGGTCGGCACCGCGGCCACATAGGCCCAGATGTCGGGGAAGGCGCGGCCGCGGCGGATGGACGTCTCGCGCAGCTCATCGGCCTGCATCTGCGGCACGCCGCACTGGTTCACCACCAGGCCGCGCGCGGTCAGAAGGCGGGCGCAATTGGCGTAGAACTCGTCGGTGAACAGCACCTCCCCCACGCCGATCGGATCGGTGCTGTCCACGATCACCACGTCGAAGGAGGCGTCCGGCGCGCGGCGGACATAATCGATGCCGTCGGCCACCAGCACTTCCGCACGCGGGTCGTTCCACGCATCGCCCGCGATGCCGGGGAGGAATTCCTTGGCGAGACGGATCACCTCCCCGTCGATCTCGACCATGACCGCGCGCTCGACACCCTTGTGCTGCAGCACGCGGCGCAGCACGCCGCCATCGCCCGCGCCGATGATCAGCACGTTCCTCGCCGCGCCATGCGCCAGCAGGGGCACATGCGCGATCATCTCCTGGTAGGAGAACTCGTCCGCTTCGGTGATCTGCACCACGCCGTCGAGCATCATGACGCGGCCATGCGTCTCGCTCTCGAACACCATGATGTCCTGGAAATCGGACCGCACGCGCGCGAGTTCCCGCTTCACCCGGAAGCGCTGGCCCCAGGCCGCGTAGAGCGTCTCGTTCACCCAAAGGTCGTAGGCCATGGCGATGCCCCCGCAATGCGAAGGGGCCGGGCGCGACCGCCCGACCCCCCGCGTTCCGACGATGAAGCCGGCGTCAGCCGATCAGCCCGCGCTTGTGCTCGGCAAGCTGCACGCGCTCGGGCAGGAAGCCGCGCTTGAGTGCCGCGATCGCCTTGTACGGGTCGCAATCGCCGCAGACGAAGATGTCGAGCGCGGCGTAGTCCCGCTCCGGCCAGGTGTGGATCGACACGTGGCTTTCGGCCAGCACCAGCACGCCGGACACGCCACCATTGGGCGAGAAGTGGTGGAAATGCCCGTGCAGGATCGTCGCCCCGGTGGCGAGCGCGCCTTCGCGCAGCACCGCGTCGATATGCGCGGGGTCGTCGAGATTCGTCGCCCCCCACAGGTCGATGATCAAGTGCGTCCCGGCGTAGCGGACGCCGTTGCGCTGCACGAAGTAATCCTTCTCGGGGTGCGCCGAGCCGATATCCTCGTTGTTCCGGGTGTCGCTCGGCAGATCCGAGACCATCCCCGGTTGGACGAGAGCTTCCATGTGAGGGCTCCTTCCAGCCAGCAGATGACCAGGGCGGTCGGGAGATTCCGACCATTGGGTCAACGGCGGCGCGATATGCGGCAAGGGGGTCCGGGGCGCAAGCGAAATCCGCCCCCGGGGACCGGAAATTTTGCAGATCCCCCACCCGGGGGACGCGCATCTCAGCGCGCGACCTGCACGGGCGCCCGCAAGGCCTCCAGTCGCGACGGCAGCAGCCGCAACATGCCGATCTCCTGCTGCACGCGCGGCAGGTCGGCCAGCCCCCGCAGCGGGTCAGACGTCAGCGCAGCGAAAGCCTCGGAGAGCGGGCCTTCGCGCATCCGCTCCCCATGCGCGTCGCGCAGCGCCGCGAGCGCGGCATCGTCGCCGGCCAGCGCGGCGAAGGCGGCCGCGCGGGCAAGCGCGACCCGGTCCTCCCGCGCCAGCGCGGCGGGCGC
>NZ_JACADQ010000030.1 GCF_016106015.1 Neoroseomonas rubea | reverse complement strand
CGCGCCCGGCGCGCAGTTCGTCCCGCGCGCGGAGCGCGGCCCCCTGCAGGATGCGCCCGACGGCCAGCACCCAGGGCATCCGCGCGGCGAGTGCGGCATCCTGGTTCGCCGCCGCCGCCTGGAAGCGCGGCGGGCGATGGAGCGTCGGGGCCATGCGGACCACCGCGCTGTCCGCCCCGCGCGGGACCAGCAGCGTGAGGCCGAGCGTGGCGAGTGCCACCTCCTGCCCATCGGCGGGATCGCATTCGGTGGGCACGCGGCCGATCGGGGGCAGGCCGGGCTCGGTCCCGTCCTCCCGCCCCTCGATCGCCGCCCCCCAGCCTTCGCGGGCAAAGGAGGCGGCGATGCGGCCGGCGAGCACCCAGCCGCCGCCGGCAAAGCGCGGTGCGCCCGCCCCGCCGCGGGCGAGCACGCGCGGGGCGACGAGGGCGAGGAAGCGCGCCTCCTCGCTCTCCCGCAGGGATCGCCAGGGGATGTGGCGCGGGCCTTCATGCACGCGGGCAAGCCCGCCCGCCCCCGGCAGCGCGCCCCAGTCGGGCAGGTCGAGCAGCGCGGGCGCGGCATGCGCGACGACGGGCACGAAGGCGCCGGCACCGGCGGCGGCGAGGCCGCGCAGGACGAGCACGTCGTCCGGCTCCGCCCCGAAGTCGAGATCGGCGAGCAGCAGGCCGAAGGGTTCCCCGCCGCCCAGGCCCTCATGCCAGAGCAGGGTGCAGAGGTCGCTGTCCTCCGGGTCCTGAACGGCGCGCTGGTCACGCACGGCCTCCCGCTTCGTCAGCGGCATCAGCTTCACCACCAGCGGCCCATTCTGCGGCGCGGTGGCGAGGCGATGCAGCGACCGCCAGGCGGCCTCGAGCGCCACGAAGCGCGGATGGTTGCGGATCGCCGATTGCAGCAGCGCGATCGCGGTCTCGACCTTGGCGAGCGCGGCAGCCTCCGCACCGGCGGCCGAGGGTGCGGCGGCGCGCTGCGTTTCCTCGGTCGCGGCGAGGATCGCGGCGAGCGGGTCCTCCGCGCCATCCTGTGTGTCGGGCATCTCGGCACCTCCATCGCCAGCCTATGCCGAAAGCGGCGGCGGCGTCTTGACGCGGCGGCGGGGCGGGAGACCTATGAGGCGCTTGCGCCCCGACCTTGCCCTTCTTCCCCTGCTCGCCGCGGCCGGCTTCGCCGCCGGCGGTGGGATGCGGCTGATGGACCCGCTGCTGCCGCTGCTGGCGGCGGATTTCGGCGTGGGCGTCGCGGCCCTCGCGCCCGTCGTCGCGGGGTTCAGCCTGGCCTATGGGGCGGGGCAGCTGGTGACCGGGCCGCTCGGCGACCGGTATGGCAAGGTGCGCGTCGCCGCGCTGGCCCTGGTGCTCTACGGGCTGGGGCTCGCGGTCTCGGCGCTCGCCTGGGATGCGGGGTCGATGGCGCTGCTGCGCACGGCGACGGGGCTGGTGGCGGGCGCGGTCATTCCGCTCGCCATCGCTTGGATCGGCGACGCGGTGCCGTACGCGGAACGGCAGGCAACGATCGGGCGGTTCCTCACCGGCATGGTGATGGCGCAACTGCTGGTGGGTCCGCTATCGGGGATCGTCGCGGAATTCGCCGGGTGGCGGGCGTCCTTCCTGCTGCTGGCGGCACTCGCGCTCGGCGTCGGGCTGCTGATGGTGCGCCGCGCGCCAGTGGAGGCACCTTCAGGCAAGGTGCGGGGGCTGGGGCTGTCGCAATACGGGGTGCTGCTGCGCGCGCCGGCGGGGCGGCGGCTGATGGGGGCCGCGGCGCTCGATGGCGCGGCGCTGTTCGGCGGCGCCTTCCCCTTCATCGGCGCCTATCTGATCGAGCGCTTCGCGCTTTCCCCCGCCGAGGCGGGGCTGGTGGTGGCGGGCTTCGGGCTTGGCGCCTTCGCCTATACGCGCGCGGCGAAGCGGCTGGTCGCGCGGCTGGGGGAACGCGGCCTGGTCGCGGCGGGCGGGGCGGTGCTGGTGCTCGCGCTGCTGGGGATGGCGGCCGCACCCGTCTGGTGGGTGGTGGCGCTGATGCAGCTGCCCTGCGGCATGGCCTTCTACATGTTCCACGGCGTGCTGCAGGCGCGCGCGACGGAAGCCCTCCCGGACGCCCGGGCGACCGCGGTGTCCGCCTTCGCGATGGCGCTGTTCCTCGGGCAGAGCGTGGGCGCGCTGGCCTTCGGCGCGGTGCTGCACGCGGCGGGCTATGGCGCGGTCTTCGCAGGCGCGGCGCTGCTGACGGCGGGACTCGCGGCGTGGGTGGCGCGGATGCCGTTGCGATGAGGCGTGGCGGCTCAGGTGCCGTCGGGCGTCTCGTCTTCCTCGACCATCGCGGCCTTCAACTGCTCGGTGCTGATGAGGAGGATCTTGCGCGCGTCGAGGATCTGCGGCGCCTGGTCCTGCAGCGTCTCCCACCGCGCCTCGACCGCGTCGAGGGCGGCGTCGAGGTCGGGGAAGGTCTCGGTTTCAGGCGCGCTGCTGCTGCCGCGCCAGCGCAGGGTGACGGGTCCGGTTGTGGTCATGGTGGCGTTGCCGTCGCTGGGATGCCGATGGCTGTGATGGATAAGGGGATGCGGGCGGCTTGGCCAGGGGTGTCAGCCGAGGCGCGGCAGCACGTCCCGCCGAAAGCCGGGGGAGAGGAAGATCGCGTCGCCGTAGCGCAGTTGGCCGTCCGGCCCGCGCTGGCCCACGAATATGTCATAGAGGTCGTAGCCATGCCCGCGCAGCAGGCTCCAGATTTCATCGAGCAGCGGCGCGCCTTCGTAATGCGGGATGGCGAAGAACTCGGTGAAGATGAGGCTGATGCGCCCGGCGCCGAGCAAGCCGGCCGCGCCGCGCAGGATCGAGTGCTCCGCGCCCTGGGTGTCGAGCTTGAGGATGTCGATCGCCTGGACCCCTTGCGACGCGCAGTGCGCGTCGAGCGTCAGGCCCGGCACGCGGACCGTCTCCGCCATGTCGTGCTCGGGGGCGAAGTAGGCGCGGCCGGTGGTGTTGCGCGGAAAGAGCGAGGAGGTGGGCGCGAAGTGCCCGCGATGGAACGTCACCTCCCCTGCCACGTCGAGCAACGCGGCGTGCGTCGCGCGGATGCGCGCATCGCCCGCGAAGCGGTCCCGCACGCGCGCGAAGGTGTCGGGCTGCGCTTCGAACAGGTGGTAGTCGGCTTCGGGGAAGATGGTCAGCAGGCGTGCGGTGAAGTCGCCCTGGAAGGCGCCGACATCGAAGATGGTGCGTGGGCTGAAGGCGGGCGCGAAGCGGCGAAGCGCTCCGTCGATGTCGGCGAAGAAATCGACGGGGGGCGCAGGTTGGAGCGCCGGTGCCGGCACGGGCACGGGCACGGGCGTCGGCGCGGAGGCAGGGGCGGCGCGCCAGCGGCGCAACCAGGGAAGTATGGCCGTCATCCCGCCGATCCTTCAGTCACGCCGCCGAGCGACGACGATGCCGTCAGGCTGGTCTGGCGGCGCCTGGTCCTCGAACAGGATGTCGTGTCGGCGCGCGAGCAGGTCGCGCACGCCGGCATGGATGTCGGCGCCATGCGTGCCGATGATCCAGGTCCGCGGGCCGCGCCCGTCGGCCAGCATCGCGGAGGCTTCGAGCACCGAAAGCTCATGCCCCTGGATGTCGAGCTTGGCGAGGTCCACCTCGACCCCAACGCGCGCGAGCAGGCCGTCGAGGTCCACCGCCTCGACCGCAATGACACCGGGCGGCATGTCCGCGCCGCGACCGAAGGGCCAGAGCCGGCGCTTGGGCAGCGCGACTTCGGGCGCGAGGTGTGCGCCGTAGCTGTTGAGTGCGAAGGCGACGATGCCCGGGTGCGGCGCGACCGCGACTCGCACGAGTTCCACGTCCCGCGCGCCGAGGCCGTTGAGCGCGAGCGTCTCCGCGAAGCGGGCGTGGAAATCCGGGTTCGGGTCGACGGCGACGATGCGCGCATCCGGACGGCGCCGACGCACGAGGATCGCGTAGTAGCCGAGCGCGGCACCGATATCGACAAAGGTGAAGCGGCCTGGCGGCGCTTCGTCGAGCACGCGGTCGAACCAGCCTTCCTCGACCGGTTCGTGGCGTGGTTCGGCCTGGGTGCGGTAGCGCGCGATCTGCGCGGGCAACAGGTCCGACTCGAAGAGCCGGATGCCGTTGGCAAAGGTGAAGGTGGCCGACATGGGGAGTGTCTAGCAGACACGCGGCCGAGAGCCAGGGGGAGGGACGATCCGACCGGGGAATGGTGCCGGCACGCGGATTTGAACCGCGGACCTACTGATTACGAATAAGCAAACTCGGGTCCGCAAAAGTCGCCACGAATCGCCATAACCTACCTTTTTCCTTGAATTCTGGATCGGACCACCTGACTCTCGCTGCCATGGATTGCCTTGCGGACCCGCCTGCCGGGTCCGCACGGGGTCCGCAGAAAGGGTAAGCGGGTCCATGCCGAAACTGTCCGAGAAGGCGATTGCCGCGCTCAGCATCCCCACTGGGAAGCGTGAGGCGTGGCTGTCCGACGCCGAGGTTGCTGGGCTGCGCGTCCGGGCCATGGCGGGCCAGAAGACCTTCTATGCCTGTTGGACCGATCGAGCGTCGGGCGAGCGGCGACGGGAGCGCCTAGGAACCTGGGGCGCCCTCACGCTGGAAAAGGCGCGCGAGGCCGCCCGCGCCATCCTCGGCGACCTGGCGAAGAACATTGACCCGGCTGCGGTGCGGCGTGAGCGGCGCGAGGCGGCCGAGGCGGCGAAAGCCGAGGCCGCGCTCACACTGGCCGCGCTGGTGGATGATTGGGCAGCCCTGCATCTCGCGCACCGCCGCCCGCGCTATCGCGCCGAGGCGGTTCGGGCGCTGCGCCATGCCTTCGCGGTTCACCTTACCAAGCCTGCCGCACGGCTGACAAAGGCCGAGGTTGTCGCGGTGCTCGACGGACTCACGAAAGGCGGGCACGCCGCCATGGCGGGCCGCACGCTGGCCTATGGGCGCGCCTGCTACACCTGGGCGGTGAAGCGCGGGCGGCTGCCCAGCAACCCCTTCGCGGGCGTGCCCGTCGCGGCTGGCGTGCTCGCCCGTGAGCGGGTCCTGTCGGCCGAGGAAGTCGGCCGCATCTGGAACGCCGCGATGGGGATGGCCGAGCCGTTCGGGCCGCTGTTCCGCGTGCTGCTGCTAACGCTGGCGCGTCGCGAGGAAGTCGCAGGCATGCGGTGGTCGGAACTCTCGGCGGACCTCGCAACTTGGACGATTCCGGGCAACCGCATGAAGCGTGGCGCCGCGCACGTGGTCGCGTTGCCCGAGGCCGCACGGGAGGCGCTGCGCACTGTCAAGCGCATCAACGGGCAAGACCTGGTTTTCAGCACCACCGGCAAGACGCCCGTGAGCGGCTTTACGAAGGCGAAGACGGCGCTCGACAAGGCGGCGAAGGTGACGGGCTGGCGCCTGCACGATATGCGGCGCTCGGGCGTATCCGCGCTCGCCGCGATGGGGTTCAACCCGGTGGTCGCGGACCTACTGTTGGCGCATCGGCCGGCGACGCTTTCCAGCGTGGCCCGCGTTTATCAGCGGCATGACTACGCCGCCGAGCGCGAGGCCGCGCTGAAAGTCTGGGCCGAGCATGTGCTACGCTGCGCGAAGAGGGGCGAGGGCGAGGTAGCAAACGTCACGAGCATCACGGAGCATCGCGCGAAGCAGGGCTCGCGGCGATGAGACGCAGGCGGCCCTCAAATGATGATTTTCTGAGCGCGATGCAGGTGCCGAAAGGCGCTACCGGCTACTTGAATGACGTCGGATGGCTGACGCCTGAGAGGGAAGCAGCGATAGACGACGCGCGCGGAGCCCTTGTCGAGGCCGCACGGAAGCTCGCGATCGTCAGCTCCCCAGAACACACGGCACAAACGCTCGCTCGTCTTGCGGAAATGATTCGCGAGCATGGATCCGATGGACAGGCGGTCGTAGCGTCGAGACGAGTTCATGTTGATCCCATGTCCCCAGAGCTAACCGAGCCGCCGCTGCCCGAGATCATTTTGGCCTTGTGCGCCGCAACTGATTGGTCAGCGGCGAAGATCGGCACACATCTACACACCGCGCAGCCTGGGAGATTTGGTAACTCCGCGCAGGCGATCGCAAAGGCGGTTACCCGCATACGGCGCGTTACACCGGCCACAAAGCTGATGAAGAGCCTTGAGCAATGGATCGGCAAGAGCCTCGACGGATCAGCTCTTCGGCTGACAAAGGACGACCAAGCGCGCTTCGTCTGTTCGTGCATCTCGGCTGCTACGCTGCCAGAGGTCGCGCGGGACAAATGACTGCCGAGCGGGTTTGTCCCGTGCTTCTGGCAACGCAGGGTGATCATTGGAAGTCCTCTGCGACGCAAGTCGCAACACGGAGGGCCAAACCAATGGACGAATATCTTGATGAAGTGGCGCTCGCCAAGCGCCTTAAGCTTAGTCGTCGATCAATCCAGCGTTTTCGAACGACCGGCGAGGGGCCGCCCTTTGTGCGCGTCGGCCAGCGTCGCGTGGCCTATCGCCTCGCAGACGTGGAGGCGTGGGCTGAAGCCCGCACCTTCCGACATCGTGCTGCCGAGATGGCGGGCAAGAGCCGCAAATAGGAAAGCCCCGGCGCGCCAGAGACGCGGCCGGGGGCGAGGCACTACCGCAAGCACGCCTGACAAACAGGCTCTACCTCGCATTTCCAGCGTGTTTCGCCGCGCGCCCTCTTCACGAGGACGCACGACCATGGACGATTGCGACATACACGACGACGACGCGCGAATGCGCGCGCTCGGCGTGAATCGGAAGGGACGACGGGCACTTCGAAAGATCAGTCGCGGTCCGGAAATACGGGCTGCACTCGCGACATCGCTGCCCGCGCTCGCGATTGAGGACTGCGCCCGGATGGATAGTGCCGCACCGGTAGATTTCCGGATGGATCAGCGTGCCTCTAAGACCAGGCGAGGACACACGCCATGAGTGTTAATTTCAGGTCTAGCTCCAGGGCGATTGATGCGATCGCAGAGTTCGACGCAAAACTGAATGAATTATCGCCCGATCGGCGCGTGATGCAGCGACACCTGACGCGCGCCTTCGGCTATATGCCGCAGGCATATCCCGGTGGATTACTTGAGTTGCGGGCTATCCATCCGACAGGACGGGTCCGAGTTCAGCTTTTTGACTGCGACGCGTCGGGAATCGCCAAAGCTGCTCGATGGGCCGCACGGCGGAACGCACACGGCTTCAACGTCTATTTCGGCATCAATCCGCGGCGGCCTGGCACGCGCCGTAACCGTGCGGCGAGCGCAGCGGACGTCGAAGTGGCAACGGCGCATGTCCTCGACTTGGATGGCGCGCGCGACACCAAATCGGTTATCGCCAAGCTGACGCCGCCGCCGCGCATCATCGTAACCACCGGCACCATTCCAAACAGGCGGGCGCATATCTGGTGGTTTCTGAATGAGCTCCAACGCGACTTGCCAGGATGGAGCAATGCTCAGAGCCGGCTCGCCACTGCGAACGGCGGCGACCCAAGCGTCAGCGACCCAGCGCGCGTCATGCGTCTTGCTGGATCGCTGAGTTTCCCGAACGCGTCGAAGCGAGCGCGCGGCTATGTTACGGAGTTAACAGCCCTATTGTGCGTCGGCGATGCGGCACGGACCGTGTCGCCTGATGACGTCACCCACCTCTGCGGTGGCGCTGAGGCGTCCGATCCTTCGCGGGACATCGAAGCAGAAGATCCGTTCGCGGAAATCCCGCATACGCTTCTTCCAGCACCGCCGGAGGAACGCGTGAAGGAGGCACTTTCTTGGATACCTCCGGACGTGAAGCGATTGGAGTGGATAAAGGTTTGCGCCGGCCTCCGCGACTGGCAGTGTGAGACCGGCGCGGACGGCTTCGCCCTCTTTCTCGAATGGTCGCGTGGCGATCTGCGTCGGGACGGGCCGCAAGAGCCCGACTCTTTCGTGAGTGAGGACGACTGCCGGCGGGCGTGGGAGTCGCTGCGCGACTCTCACTTGCGCCCGGCAACAATCGCGAGCGTTCTCCACATGGCGCGCGAGCATGATTGGCCTGACAAGATGGTACGGGATGCCGGAACAGCTGACTGGCATTCAAGGCTGTTGATTGAGTCGATGAAGGAGGCGGCATCGGCGTCCCGTCCGTCATGGCTCGTGCATGAACTGCTCACCGAGGGAACGGTGAATCTGGTTCTTGGGCCGCCGGCTTCCGGAAAGACTCTTGTCGCCCTTCTTCTGGCGATCTCGATTGCCGCCGGAAGTGACTTCGCCGGCCGTGACGTGCGCCGCGGCCCTGCGCTCTATCTCGCAGCGGAGGATGCGGGCAGCATCCGCCGCCGCTTGGCTGCACTCCTACTCGATCATGGGGACGTTCCGGGTCTCTACCTGCTAACCGCCAAATCAGGCGCACCAGACCTTCGGAAGCGTGAGACCGAGGATGCGCAAGCGCTCCTTTCAGCCTGCGCCGAGTTTCGCCCGGCGCTCGTGGTGGTAGACACCTACGCCGCAGCCACACCCGGCGCGGACGAAAACAACGGCGCGGAGATGGGTGCCGCCTATGCCCTGCTCAGCGAGATCGCCTCACGAGGCCCGACGGTGCTCGTGCTTCACCATCCAAAGAAGGGAGGCAGCGATGACGCGCGGGGACACGGATCTCAGGTCGCGACCGTTGCAACAGCCATCGCTGTCGAGAAGGGCAGTCGCGGACTGATCCGCGCCCGCGTCGTGAAGGCCCGCGACGCTTCCCCCGATCAATCCTTCGCTTTTCGCGTGGAGACCCGCGAAGTCGGGACGGACGCCAAGGGGCGGGCCGTGTCGGCTGCCATCGCGGTCGAGGCAGACGCCGCCGAGGTCGCCGCAGCACGCCAGCCAAGGTCTGCACGCGAGGTTGCCCTTTCAGTGCTCCGGGCGCAGGCGGCAACCCCCGAGGGCATAGCCATGGAAGCGGCGATTGGTGCTTGCATCGCGGCTGGCGTGAGTGCGGCGGACACTCCTGCTGACCAGCGCCGCGCCGCACGTCGCGCGATCAACGACCTCGTGCGGGACGGGCTCCTTCGCAGTGATAGCGAGCGCTTGCACCTCCCGACCGCGATCACCGAGGGCGAAGCCGAAGCGGTTTTCGGGGGCGCACCATGACCTACGTCCCCGGACAGCGCGGAAGCGACTGCAGCACGAGGGGCCTCCCTTCTCTGGCCCGAACAGAGGCCGGACAAGCCCGGACACGTCCGGCTTCTGTCCGGCTTGGCGCCCTGGATGGGCCGGACGGACAGGACAACCCCCTAGGGGTGTCCGTCCGCCCGCCCGTCCGCCCAGTTCTCGGATGTCTGATCGGAAAATCCCCCCCCCCCCTCCGGCGAATCACGAATTCCTCGCCCGTGATCGTGCGCGCGAATCACGCCATCCCGTATTCCCGGCCTGTGGACGGCGTCTCGCGCCCGCTCGGTGGGTAGCCTTGTCGGGAGGCCGACAACCGCTTTCTCCGCCTCCCCTGGCCGCGCGCGGCCAAGACTAATCGGGTAGGTGTCATGTTCACTGCCTAGCAAAATCGAAAGCCGGGGCTCAGCGCCCCCCGCCGGACCGTCGACCCGCGAGAGGGACCCGCGGTGTCGCGGCGTGAAACTCCGCTCCGCGCGACAGGGCAGCAGGCAGTTGCGTACGAGCATTTCGAATCGCGCTCCCTCCGCCAGTTCCCTTGGACGTCCCGCTCTCCACCGGACCGACCGTCGCGCTGAGTGGCAGGTTTCCTGGGATTTTCAGGGCGGATCTGTTGACCGGCCCGGCTCGGAGACGGCGGCAAACCGCTCTCCGGAGGCCAATTCTCTCCGGACCTCCTGATTTGGCCGATTTAGTACGGAACTCAAAACCCTTGCTAAAAGACTGGTTTCAGCGCGGCCGGCACTTGCCCCGTTTCGAACCACACTTGCCCGAAATCCGTACTTCGAGAGCGAACAATTTGGTACGGCAACCAATAACTGCCAGCGACGAACTCCGCCTCCATCCGATCGAACCGCCTTCTCGGTCTCAGATCGGACACCGAGAAGAGTCAAAGTAGAGACAGCAATCATCCGGACAGATGCTCGTCACGCGTATAGGTGGCGGAACGGGCCGACCGCTGCCATCCTATGCTCACGATAGAAACTAACCGGCGAGCCGCATGACACTGTCCACCATTTTTGAGCTTTGCACGCCCCGCCCAGACGTCCTCGCTGGAACGTCGTCGGATTCGGATTTTGCAGCCGACCTGGCCCATGTCCTTCGCGGACACGGGGCGCCAGCAGAGTATGCCGACGCGGCGCGTTTCTTCTCAAACACGTACCCGACGCGCGGCCTCCAGAGCCTCCTCCGCAACGTCTGTGGAAGGATAAGCGGGCGCGGCGCCTCTGTGGCAGCCATTTTCCGGCTCGATACGAGCTTTGGTGGCGGCAAGACCCACGGCTTGATCGCCCTCGTTCACGCCGCCCGCGGGATGCCCGGCGTCAACGATCCATCAGAATTCATTGATCCCTCGCTCATTCCCCAGGAACCAGTCCGGGTCGCGGCATTTGACGGTGAGAATGCCGACCCGGCCAATGGACGGCGTATGGGTGATGGCGTGATGGCGTTCACGCCCTGGGGCGAGATTGCCTACGCCCTAGCCGGTGCTGCGGGATATGAGCGCGTCCGCCGCTCGGATGAAGAGGGCATTGCCCCCGGCGCGGAAACCATTGCAGAGCTATTCGGCGGCCAACCCGCCCTCATCCTGCTCGATGAGCTCGCGATCTATCTGAGCAAGGTCTGGAACCGCCCCGGCGCCCGGGATCAGTTGACCGCCTTCCTCACCGGCCTCTTCAAGGCGGTCGAATCGTCACCTCGGGCCGCGGTCGTCTACACCCTTGCCATCGGCAAAGACGGCAAGACGGGGGACGCCTACTCGGCCCAGAACCAGTTCGTCGCGGAGAAGATGGCCGAGGCTGAGAGCGTCAGTGCCCGCAAGGCCACGCTGCTCAACCCCACCGAGGATGATGAGACGGTGCATGTCCTGCGCCGCCGCCTGTTCTCGCGCATCGATGATGCGGCAGCCGCCGCTGTTGTCGCCCAGTACCGCGACCTCTGGGGCCACAATAAGTCGGTGCTCTGCGACGAGGCGTCGAAGCCCTCGACAGTCGCCGGCTTTGCCGACAGCTACCCGCTTCATCCCGACGTGCTGGACACCTTCACATCGAAGACTGCGACGCTGCAGAACTT
Source organism: Neoroseomonas rubea (assembly GCF_016106015.1). Lineage (GTDB taxonomy): Bacteria > Pseudomonadota > Alphaproteobacteria > Acetobacterales > Acetobacteraceae > Neoroseomonas > Neoroseomonas rubea. The sequence goes on along the minus strand of NZ_JACADQ010000030.1, from coordinate 14,739 downwards.
CCAGCGTGTACGCGGCATGCTCCGCATCCTTGGCCGCACCGTTGCCGAGCTCTGGCGAACCCGCCCAGCCGACGCCTTTGCCATCCATCTGCATCACGTGGATCCCGGAAACGAGGCGATCCGCCAAGAAATCGTCACGCGCCTTCAGCAGTCCATCTACGTGCCGGCCATTCGCTCCGACATTGCTGGCGAAGCCGGGAGGGAGGCTCTGGCACAGGAGATCGACACCCGGAATCACAAGGGCCTGCCGCCCTACACGGCCTATGTCGCCCGTTCCGTGCTGATGCATACCCTTGCGTTCAACGAGCAGCTGAAGGGAGCTACGCCGGAGCACATCCGATATTCAGTGCTCGGCCCCAGCACAGACATCTCCTTTATTGAGGAGGCCCGGAAGGCATTCGTCGCCGGCTCTGCCTACTTGGACGACCGCCCAGGGGCGCCGATGCGGTTCCTGGCCGAAGCGAACCTGACGCAAATCATCCGCCGCGAAGAGCTGAGCGTCGACCCTGGCGAACTGCGGGTGCAGCTGAACGATCGGATCAAGTCGATCTTCGCCGGCAGCGTCATGGAATCCGTTCCGTTCCCCGCGGGCCCGTTCGACGTGCCGGACGAAGTTGGCAACGGCCGTCCCCTCCTGGTGGTGCTGTCACCGGATGCCTGCGCGGTCGGGCAGACGGTCGAGACCATCCCCGACCTCGTCGCCCGCATCTATGAGCGCAAGGGCGCAGATGGCGGAAGCCTCCGGCTCTTCCGCAACAACCTGGTGTTCGTGGCAGCTGAAGAAGGCCGCATCGAGGAGGTTCGGCGGAAGACCGCGCGTCGACTGGCGCTGCGCGACCTGAAGGACGGGGCGCGTCTCAAGGACCTCGCTGAGCATCAGCAGGCCAAGGTGAAGGAACTGGAGTCGCGGTCCGAGGCCGATGTCGCCATCGCCATCCAGCAAGCGTTCCGTCACCTATTCTATCCCTCGCAGGCGCGGCTTTCCGGCGCCGCGGTGTCACTCGCCCATTCCGCGCTCGATACCCATTCGGTCAGCGAGAAGCCGGGCTCTGGCCAGCAGCAGGTTGTCCGCGCGCTGCGCGACTATCGCAAACTACGGATGCCCGAGGACGAGCCAGACGCCCCGGCCTATGTCCGCGATCGAACCCAACTCAAGAAGGGTCAGATCACCACCGCGGCGCTCCGCGAAGAATTCCGCCGCGATGCGGCCCTACCGATTCTGATCGGCGATGACGTGTTCACCAAGGGCATCCGGAAGGGCGTCGAGGCGGGCGAGTACGTGTATCGCCGCGGCGACCTGCTCTACGGTCCCGGCGACGCCTATGCCGCGATCCAGATCGACGAACAGGCCGCCGTCTTCACCATGGCCTTCGCCAAGGAGCAGGGCATCTGGCCGCGGCCACAGCCGAAGCCCGAACCGCAAACCGACAGCGGGGGGGGCGGCGGCTACGCCGCAGGTGGCGATGGCACGGCAAGCAGCGCGCAAGAGACACAGGGTCCCTCTCCAACCTCAGGCGCCTCTACCGGTGGGACGTCAACGCCCGGTGGCGGAAGCCAGCAGCAGTCGGGCGGGACCAGCCAGCAGGCCGCGCCTCTGAAGGCGGAGGGTGTGCTGCGTGAAGCGCTAATCCGGCTTTGGGAACAGGCTCGCGGCCGCAAGGCGGCGCGGCTCGGCAGCCTCGCGATCCGCGTGTTCGATGCCCAGGACGGCTTCCGGCTTCTGGGCGTCGTCGCCGCCGTTCGCGTCGCCGATGGAAAGAAGGCCACGATCACCGGCAGCTACGAGACCACCGCCGGCAGCACCCTGACTGTGGAATTCGAGGGCACGCCGCAGGACGCTGCACCGCTGAAGGACTTCCTCGATCCACAGATCCGGGCCGCGGCAGAGAAGCAGGTCGAAGTCCGCTTCGACCTCGCCTTTACCGAGGGCTTGGCCATGGATGGCGACGCCCCAGAAAAACTGACGGAGCAGTTGACGCGCCTCGCCACCGGTGCCGCCTATGTCGAGGCTCTGGCGGAGGCAAAATCATGAGTGGACGAATCGCGCGACTTCCGAGCCCGCCCACCCCGGCGTCAGCTCCCTCCTTCGAGGTGCGCACGGTGCGGCATGGGCCGGCCGACACCGAGGTCGAGGTCTGGCAGCTTCCGTCACAGGCTTCGCCGCAACTCACGGCGCCCGTGCGGCTGGCCGGCCTCCGGGGCCGCAACCTCGGCTTGGTTGAGCATAGGGTGCTGAAGCTGCTCGCGGCCGCAGGACTGAAGTTTAACCCGCGCGCCGGACGGAAAGAGGCACTGATCTTGCCGGAAGACCAAGCGCTCCGTCTCGGCCTGCTGTTCCGTGTACTCGCGCCAATGCGATCTCGCGATAACATCAGGGCCGCGGCTGAAGGGATCGAGGCTATGGGGCGCGAAGAAGCTGCGTATTGGCTCGGCATGGCAATGCACCGGAAAAACCCTAGGCGCGTGCTAACAGCATTACGAATTCTGATGACTGCCACGTAGATATAGGCCCGCTTATGAAAATTGACTCAATTCATGTCAAGAACTTCCGCGCCATCCGGGACCTCGAGCTTCCGCTTGATCGTTCTCTGACAGTTTTGCACGGCAATAATGCACAAGGTAAGACTAGCGTACTTAGTGCAATCGCACTTGGGCTGAGTCGTATACCGAAGCTGCTCGGAGCTCCCAAATCCAATACGTTCAATGCTGCTGATGTTCGGATGGGATCGCATTCTACAGAAGTAACTTTGAAATCTACTTCTGGAATGAAATGGACCACCAAAGAACTTTCGAATGATTTTCCTAAATACGTTCGAAGTTTAGATAATTCACGTAGCTCTGACAAGGATTTGCAGATCTGGATCAAAGCAATTTCAAAAGAAATTGATGAAGGTGTAACGGTGGACCTGCCAGTGATCGCATTTTACGACACGGAACGCGCCGTATTTGGCCTGCCGCAACGCCGCCGTGACTTTGTTGAGAAGTTCAACAGACTCGACGCTTACAAGGATTCGTTGGCAGCGAAGAGTAGCTTTAAGTCACTATTTGAGTGGTTTTATGCCAAAGAGAGTGACGAGCTTCGTTTGCGGCGAGACGGGCCCGACAAGAAAGCGATCCTACCCGAACTCCGCGCGGTTCGCCTGGCGATAGAAGGAATGATGCCCGATATCCATGATCCACATATTGAAACCAATCCACTGCGGTTTGTGGTCCGGATGGGGGATGCAGGTAAAAAAGGAACCCGTCTTGCGCTCGATCAATTGAGCGGGGGCTACAGAATTATGTTGGCCGTTGCTTCAGATTTGGCGCGCAGAATGGCATTGGCAAACCCACATCTGCCCGACCCGTTGGCGTCGGAGGCGATCGTACTAATCGATGAGGTTGAGCTGCATCTCCACCCCGACTGGCAGCAACGGGTGCTGATCGACCTTAATCGAACCTTCCCCAACACCCAATTCATCGTCTCGACGCACAGCCCGCAGGTCCTTACCACCGTCAGGCCAGAGCAAATCATCAGGTTACGCTCTGTCGACGACAACGTCATCGCTGAGCGCGAGACAGCGCCGACATTCGGTAACGAAGCTGGAAACGTATTGTCGTCCGTGATGGGCGTCCAGGAGAGGCCGGACACCAACCCGTTTTCTTACAAGCTTCGTCGATATCGAGATTTGATCGCTTTGGGCGATGGTGTCTCGGATGAAGCCCGGGCACTGCGCGCGGAACTCGATGCGCTGTCGCCGCACGACCCGGCCTTGGCCGCCGCTGATGTGGATATCGATCGCCAAAGAATTTTGCGCGAGCTCGCTGCTCGGAAATGAAGCCAGTCCGCGGTCTATCTGGACCTCCACCAGGTCTAAAGCGCTTCTGTGACGATCCGTCACAACCCCAGAATTGGGAGACGTTCGGGGATTTTGAGAGCGGAGCGGCTAAGCAGGAAGTGGCGAACGCGCTCGCAAGAAGCCAGCGCGGCCTGTGTTGCTATTGTGAGGCGACGCTAGTCTCCGGCGATCGCCAGGTGGAGCATGTGGTGCCCAGAAGCGACCCGCTGCACGGCTCAGCTCGTGCTGTCGATGCAACCAACATGCTTGCAAGCTGCAAAGGCGGGACTGAACGAAATTTTGCCGTTGATGCGTTGAACGATCCCGCACGTTATTTGCCGCCGGTTCGAGATAACATGAGTTGTGGCCAGCGGAAGGGCGAGACGATTGTCATGGATCCGCGCAACCTTCCACCCGCGCGATCTATTTTTGTGGTCGCAGCAGACGGAAAAATCTTGACTGATCCGAGCGTCTGCATCGAACACGGAATCGACGCCAATGAAGCCGATAAGGCAATCATTGATTTGGGTCTCAACGTCGAGCGATTGCGCATCCAGCGGGCTGCAATCTTGGCATCGCTGTCCAGCGTTCCGGCCGATGCCGTGGTTTGGGATGCGCTCGCCCGCGGTACTTTGCTTCCTGATGAAGGCGGTCAGCTTCGCCCCTGGTTCACTACGACGCGCTCGTTTTTTCGTGAGCTTGCGGAGAGTATTTTGGCTCAGCCGCCTCAGGATTGGATCGCCGCATGACCGACACCCGCTTAATCGAACGCTGGCTGCCGATTGCGGCGATCGGGATCGAGAGTCTGCGCGAGCGAACCCCAATGACGCCGTTCCCGGCGCCCAACCGGCTCCATGTCTGGTGGGCGCGGCGCCCCCTGGTGGCAAGTCGCGCAGCTGTTCTGGCTTCGGTGCTGCCAGCAGATGCGGATCGAGGACGTTTTCTCCATGCGCTCGGCATCCACGGCGACCCGGTGGCTGCCAAGGTTCGCATCGCTACCGCGGATCGAAACAATGAGCGGCTGGGCAAGGATGCGTACGGCTATCCCCGCGCATTCGGATGGGCACTCGACGAGTATGACCGTGCCTGGATGAAGGGCAACGGGATGACCGCAGCAGTCACAGTCCTGGATCCGACGGCGGGTGGCGGCTCCATCCCCTTCGAGGCTGCGCGGTTGGGCGCAACCGCATTTTCGAATGACCTAAACCCAGTCGCAGCACTTCTTCAGACGGCAACTATCGAGTATCCGCTGAAGTACGGAGCTGCACTCCAGCCCGCTTTCGACGCGTTGGGCAAGGAGTTCACCCGTCGAGTGCGCGAGCGTTTACAGGGCATCTTCCCGGACGAGCCTGAGCGAGACACGCGCCCGGACGGGTACCTTTGGGCTCGTACTATCCAATGCCCATACTGCGAGGGGCTCGTCCCGCTCTCCCCCAACTGGCGGCTGGCCCCTGACGGGACTGGAGTACGACTCATGCCGCGCTTAGGCAAAGGACCCGGCGATCCAGAACGGCGCTGCGATTTTGTAATAGTAAGTAGATCTGTTGAGCACTCTGCTGGCACAATTTTGGATGGTGATGGCACCTGCCCGTTCTCCGATTGCGGTAAAGTTATCGACGGCGACGAGATCAAGCGCCAAGCGCGCGCCGGCAGGATGGGCGAACAACTGTTCGCTATCGTATTCAAGCGTCGTATTGAAACAACCACTAAGGGTGGAAAGAAAGGCCGTGACAAATGGGAGCGCGGCTACCGCGCGCCTCGGCCGGAGGACGACAATAGCGTCGAGATCGCGAAGCGTCTCGCGGAAAAGATGGACGAGTGGGAAGCGCTAGATTTTATTCCAAAAGAACAAATTTCTGTAATATCAAACTACGATCGCGGTCATCGTATGTATGGCATGAATATGTGGCGCGACATGTTCAACAATCGTCATCTAATTTGCCATGGCGAGAGCGTCTCTGTTTTTCGTGAGATGCTAGATGCGCGCGCCGCTCAAGGCCGCCTCAGTCCGATCGATAAGGCAGCGTTTGTATATTTATCTTTAGCAATCGATACCATGGTCAATTATAGCAGCAGAGCCTGCAGATGGGATATTGTAACCGAAAGAGTAAGGTCCGTATTTGATCGTCATGGCTTTGCGATGCTGTGGTCATACGGCGAGATGGCATGCTTAGTCGAGGGGCTTGGGTATGATTGGGCTATAGAAAAAACCTCCGACTGCATTAAAGAGTTGGTTTCACTCTCTCGACCAGATGCCGCTGAAGACGGCTTGCTCTTGCGGCGATCTCCATCAATAGAGCCGCCGTCAGTAACGATTACCTGCAAGTCTGGTGACGTGCTGGATCACATTAGTGATGTCAGTGTTGACGTCATCGTTATGGACCCGCCGTACTATGACAATGTAATGTATGCGGAGTTAAGCTACTTTTTCTATGTATGGCTGAAGCGCACCGCAGGTCAGGTAGCGCCGGAATTTTTCACTCGGACGGGCCCTGACATAGAGAATGAGGCTGTTGCCAACGCCGCAAAATTCGTTGGCCAGAAGGGCGCAAAGGCTCTCGCAGGGCGTGACTACCAGCAGCGCATGGCTCACATTTTCGAAGAGTGCCGCCGCGTCCTGAAACCCAACGGTATCATGACGCTGATGTTCACCCACAAGGCGACCGGCGCCTGGGATGCGCTAACCAAGGGACTGATGCAGGCCGGCTTCATCATTACCGCGAGCTGGCCCATCAACACTGAGGCCGAGGGCAGCTTGCACATCAAGGACAAGTCGGCCGCCAACTCCACCATCTTCCTTGTCTGTCGCCCGCGCCTCGCGGCGCTGCCCGATGCCGAGTCTGAGTATTGGGAGGATGTAGAACCGCTCGTGGCCGCCGCCGTGCGCCGGCGCGTTGAGGAGTTCCAGAAGGCCGGGATTGGCGGCGTGGATCTCTACCTCGCCTGCTTCGGTCCGGCGCTGGAGGAGTTCTCCCGCCACTGGCCGCTCAAGCGCGGTACACCACGGCCGACGCCGGAAGCCAAGCGCCGGCAGCGCCAGACGGCGCTGTTCGAGGAGGAGTGGGACCCCTACGCCGTGACGCCCGAGGACGCGCTGGATGCCGCACGCCGTGAGGTGAAGCGGTGGCGCCTCGAAGCCCTCGGCCAGAAGCAGGGCCGTACCGAGCTCGATCCGCTGACCAGCTTCTTCGTCCTTGCCTGGGACAGCTTCCGCGCGCCCGTCTTCCCTTACGACGAAGCCCTGCGTCTCGCCCGCGCTGTTGGTGTGGACCTGGACAGCCAGGTGGTCGGCGTACTCGCCGAGAAGAAGGGCAGCGACCTGCTGCTGTGGGATAGCGGCAAGCGCGCGGCGAAGGCTTCGCTGGGCGCACCGGATGGCAGCCGCGCGATGATCGATGCCCTGCACCACGCGGCCCACTCCGCGCGAACCAAGACACTCGCGGCGGCGAAGGAAGCACTGGAAAAACGCGGCCTGCTGGGCGAGGCCAGCTTCCGCCTGGCGCTACAATTGGTGCTGGAGGTGCTGCCGGTCAGCCGCGCCTTCTCCGGCGTCACGCTGGATGGCGATGTTGGGGCGGCAAGCAATGACTTCGAGGCGCTCGAAAACCTGCGTCGCCTTGCCCTCTCCGACGAGGTGCCCGCGCCAGAGCAGCTGAAGCTTTGGACGGAAATGGCGTGACCATGGAGTGCAAGCGCCTCCCGCGGACTGAGGCTGTCTGGCAGGGGCAGTCCGTCTACCGCTTCAAGGGCATGCTCGCGGAACTCGAGGGCGTTCTGCCGCGGTTCGCCCGCGTGCGGCTGACCCACGAAGATGCGCTGAACGAATACCTCGATCTGGTGCTGCGTGAGCCCACGGATGACGACGACCGCCGCGTGCCCGTCGCAACCGTCTCCCGCCGCTACGCGCTGATCCAACACCAAGACACAGTCGCGTGGGTGCGGAAGGCGTTTGAGGAACAGAAGTGGGATCCCTCGACGATCGGGATCACCGCCTGGATGTCCGAATATGGTGAGCGCTTTCGCGCTGAGATCGCGCTGCCCGTCGAAACCGAGGCGGTGAACGTTGGCGACATGCTTCGCGCCGAGGTGCGCTTGTGGAACTCAGTGGATCGCTCGCGCGCCTTCGAGGTTGCCATTGGGTGGATGCGGCTGATCTGCACGAACGGCCTCGCGGTGTGGAGCGGCGATCGGCTCCGAAAAATACACCACGTCGATTGGATGTCGCGCGAGTCACCGATGGATTTCTTGCTGGAGCGGCTTCCGAGATCGCGCGATCAGGTAGCCGAGCTTCGCCGCTGGACAGAGGTGAAGATCACCATGGACAAGCTGGTGGGTTGGGTTGATGGCGATGTCTCGACCAAATGGGGAAAGACCCGCGCCGCGCGCGTGCTGCACATTTCCCGGACCGGCTCCGACTGTGCGGTTGGTCGTCATGCAGAAGCGCGGAAACCCAGCGAGCTTGAGGTAACCGGGCTTGCTAAGGTGCCTGGTGCTCCTGCGAAGACGGGCAATGTCTATGATCTGTACCAGACTCTGCTCTGGCTTGCCGGTCAGGAGCGGTCACTCGAACAGCGCGAGAGTATGACAGCTGAAACTCTCTCGCTGATCGCCACACTCCTACCGCAGAACATGAGGGGCGCGGCTGCCTAATGCCGATTCTGCGCGACCGTGAATGGCGGCTGAAATACACGCCGGATAGCGGTGATCTTGTCGCGGGCTTCTACGTGCACCTCCTGGATTGCGCGGTCCGCTACGACCGGCTGACAGGCTATTTCAACGCCGCGGCGTTGGCCCTGGCTGCCCGCGGCGTCGAGGGCATGGTCGCCAATGGCGGTGTCATGCGGATGATCGTCGGCTGCACGCTTGGGCAGGCTGAAATCGATGCCATCGAGCATGGGGCGAAACTGCGTGAGGCGGTGGAAGGCAAGCTGGCCGCAATGCCCCTAGCCCCGACTGATGTGGGAATGGCGCAGGCCATCGAGCTTCTGGCGTGGCTCGTCGCGCAAGGGCGACTGGAAGTGAAGGTCGCTGTGCCGTGCGACGAGTATCGCCGGCCCATCACAGCAGAAGGGCTGTTCCACGAGAAGGCAGGCATCGTGGAGGATAAGACTGGCGAGTCTGTCGCGTTCAACGGCTCACTGAACGAGACGGCGGCCGGCTGGACGAAGAACTGGGAGAGCTTGAACGTCTTCACAACCTGGCGCGACGCTGATCGGGTGCGTGAAGAGGCCGAGAATTTCGCGCGCCTTTGGGCCGACCAGTCGAAGCATGCTGTCGTGCTGGACGTACCCGCTGCCGTCCGTGCTGATCTGCTTCGCTTTCTGCCCGAAGGTGATGCTCCAGCCAGGCTGAAGACCAAGGTGGCGGAGCCGAAGCCCACTGCACCTCCGTCCGCCGAGCCACCTGTCCCCGCAATGGACCTGCGTCGTGCGGTCTGGAGCTTCATTCACGCCGCTGCGTCCATGCCAAACGGCGGGACGGAAGTCGGCGAAGCCACCAGTGCAGTCACACCCTGGCCGCACCAGAGGCGCGCCTTCCATCGCCTTTACGACAACTGGCCGCCAAAGCTTCTGATCGCTGATGAGGTCGGTCTCGGCAAGACGATTCAGGCCGGCATGCTGCTTCGACAAGCATGGCTTGCGGGTAGGGCGAAGCGCATTCTGATCCTCGCACCGAAGGCGGTGCTGCGGCAGTGGCAGATCGAACTCCGCGAGAAGTTCAATCTGAACTGGCCGATTTACGATGGTGAGAAGCTGAACTGGTATCCCAGCCCGGCAATGCGCGGGCGACACGAGCGACCAGTCAGCAAATCCGATTGGCACAAAGAGCCGATCGTCATCGCGTCGTCTCACCTTCTTCGTCGCGCCGACCGGGCAGCAGAAGTCCTGACTTCTGAGCCCTGGGATCTCGTTGTCCTTGACGAAGCGCATCACGCACGGCGTCGCGGCGCGGGTAGCGCTCAGGAGGGTGGGCCGAACGCGCTGCTGCGCCTCATGCGCGGCATGAAGGAGCGAACCTCCGGCCTGGTGCTCCTCACTGCAACACCTATGCAGGTCCACCCGGTCGAAGTTTTCGATCTGCTCAGCCTACTGGGTCTGCCGCCTGCGTGGAACCAGAGTGCCTTCCTCGGCTTCTTCAACGACATCAACCAAGACAGTCCGAGCCAGGATGCATTCGAGCGCATGGCGGCGATGTTCCGCGCCGTCGAGGCGAGTTATGGAGCGGTCGGACCGAATGCTGTGCAGCGGCTCGGCATCAGCAGCGGTCTCCGGGCCAAGCGCTTGCTTAATGCGCTTCGAGACGAGTCGAGCATTCCACGGAAAACGCTGGAGACCGCGGACCGGAAAGTCGCGCTGAAGCTCATGCGACAAAACACGCCCATCGCCCGCTTGGTTTCCCGGCACACCCGCGAACTGCTCCGAGCATACCATAAGGCCGGCAAGCTCACGACGCGGATCGCCGATCGGAAAGTTGAGGATCGCTTTATCGATCTCTCGCCCGCGGAGCGCGAGATTTACGAGGCCGTCGAGGACTACATTTCGACCACCTATAACAAGGCGATGACAAGCGGCGTCTCGGCTCAGAAGCGAAGCGCCGTGGGATTTGTGATGACGATCTACCGTCGTCGTTTGGCAAGCAGCTTCCGCGCACTTCAGACGACGCTGGAAGGCCAATTGGAAGCTGTGCGCCACCCCAATGGCGATGGCTTTGGGCAGGCACTCGCAGAGGGCGTCGATGACGAGGATGGCGAAGACACGGACGAGGATGATGCCGCCGCCCTCGCCAGGGATGCGATGCTACTTGAGGAAAAGAGCGAGATTGAGCGGCTGATCGATCTGATTCGTCGCCTACCGCCTGACACAAAGGCCGAGCGCCTCCGTGAGGAGATCGCGGAGCTTCGCGCTGGCGGCTACGGCCAGGTGATGGTGTTCACCCAGTTCACGGACACGATGGATTTTCTACGAGAACAACTCAGCCTGGTGCCCGGACTGCGCATCATGTGTTTCTCGGGACGAGGCGGTGAAGTCCTAGCAGCGGACGGGTCGTGGCGCCGGATCTCGCGAGACGACGTGAAGCGCCGGTTTCGAGAGGGCTCTGCAGATGTCCTGCTGTGCACTGACGCTGCCGCCGAGGGCCTGAACTTTCAGTTTTGCGGCGCGCTGGTGAACTTCGACATGCCTTGGAATCCAATGCGTGTCGAACAGCGCATCGGGCGCATAGACCGGCTCGGGCAGCGGTATCCAGATATCCGCATCATCAACCTCCACTACTCGGATACGGTGGAAGCCGACGTTTACGTGGCCCTCCGCCATCGTATTGGCCTGTTTCAGCAAGTCGTGGGAGGCCTCCAACCAATCCTGGCACGTATGCCGCGACTGATCGCTGAGCGCGTTCTCGCCGGCCGATCGGGAAGCGAGGAAGGCCGCCAGGAGGCGGTGAGGGATATTGAGGCTGAGGCCGACCGCGCCGAAGGTGGCTTTGATCTGGACGCAGTGACCGAGAACGAGCTCGACGAATTGCCGCACGGTGGGGCGGCGCTGACGATGGATGATCTCGAATCGGTTGTGCGTGAACCCGCGCTCTTGCCGCCGGGCATGGAAGCCCAAGCCATGCGATCACGGGAGTGGAAGTTCCGGCAGCCGGGAATGACGGAAGCTGTGCGGGTGGCCACTGACCCGAGTTACTATGAGGAGAATGCTGAGTCCGTTGAGCTTTGGAGCCCTGGAAACCCGACGTTTCCGCTCAGAGACGGTGACAACATTGTTTCTGACGCCAAGCGCCTCTCAGATATCCTCTCGCGATCGATATAGGCCGTTTCGGCTGCCTGGTTGATGCTCCCACTCCACCGGAAGCGGCTGCATCAGCTCCGGCAGCGTCATCCCGTCCGACTGCCGCCCGCCCAGGATCGCCTCGACGATTTCGGGGGACAGCAGCGTGAGGCGCAGCAAGCGCGAGACGTAAGACGAGTTGATCATCTCCGCCGCGGCTAATTCGCTGATTGTGGCAAAGCGCCCGGTCTCCATCATCCGCTGCCACCGGAAGGCCCGCGCCACCGCCTTGATCAGCGTGATGTCTCGCCGGCGCTCCAGCGCCAGCACGCCGGGCGTGACCATCGACTTCCGCCCGCCCCGCGGTTTCACCTGGAGCGGGATTACCACCGTGAGGGTCTGCGCTGCCTCACTCATGCTGCGACCCTCCCTGCCTCGGGTGCCTGGGCAGCAAGGCCTCGCACTAGGCTACTAAGGCCACCCAGCGAGAGCCCTGCATAGCAGCAAGCAACGGCAACGACCCGACCCAGCACTGCCTACGATACGCACATGCCTAGCGGGTCCGCCGGGGGTCCGCAGCCATTCTTCGGATTGCGGAAAACTCGGCTAAGTGCTGGTGCCGGCACGCGGATTTGAACCGCGGACCTACTGATTACGAATCAGTTGCTCTACCACTGAGCTATGCCGGCCCCGACACACCGCACGATCGCGCGGCACGGGCGGCGCTCTCTACCCCCCGCGCGCCCGCCATGCAACCATGTGTTTCGCCACCGCGCGCGGCCCCGGCCCCCGTGCTACTCCATGCCGTGATATGCGCCGTCGACTGATCCTGCTCGCCTTCCTCGCCATCGCCGCCGCCGGGGGCTGGACCTGGTGGTCCATGCCACCCGCCGTGGCCATCGCCATGGCCACCACCGGACCGGCGATCCGCGCCGTCTACGCCACCGGCAGCGTCGAGCCCGTCCACTGGGCCAAGGTCGGACCCGCCATCCGCGCCCGCATCACCGAGGTGCTGGTCGAGGAAGGCCAGCGCGTCGCCGAAGGCCAGCCCATGGCCCGCCTCGACAGCCGCGAAGCCCAGCACCGCGCCGAGGAAACGGACGCCCGCGCCCGCTTCGCGCAGGAGGAACTTGCCCGCGTCCGCACCCTCGTCTCCCGCGACATCGCCTCCCGGGCCGCCCTCGACCGCGCCGAGTCCGAAGCCCGCGCCGTCCGCGCGGTGGCCGAGGCCGCGCAGCGCCGCCTCGACGACTATGTGGTGCGCGCGCCGTCGGACGGCCTGGTGCTCCGCCGCGATGCCGAGGTGGGGGAGGTGGTGGACACCCCCGCCGCGCTGTTCTGGATCGGGGAACCGCGCCCGCTGCGCGTGACATCCGAAGTGGACGAGGAAGACATTGCCCAGGTACGCGAGGGCCAGCGCGTGCTGCTCCGCGCCGATGCCTTCCCCGGCCAGGTGCTGACGGCGACCGTCGCGCAGATCACGCCCAAGGGCGATTCGACGCGCAAATCCTATCGCGTGCGCCTTGCCTTGCCGGACGACACGCCGCTGCTGATCGGCATGACGGTCGAGGCGAACATCGTGCTGCGGGAAACCGACGCGGCCGTGCTCGTGCCGCCAGCCGCGCTGCGCGACGGCGGCGTCTTCGTCGTGCGGCAGGAAACGGTGGAACGCCGCGCGATCGAGGTCGGCGTGCAGGGTCCACGCGCGGTCGAGGTACTGCGCGGCCTCGCGCGCGGGGAAGCGGTCGTGCTGAACCCGCCCGCGGGCCTGGCCGACGGGCAGCAGGTGCGGCTCAGGCCATGAGGCTCATCCTCGACCTTGCGCGCGGCATGCTCTCCCGCCGCCGGCGGCAGACGCTGGTAAGCGTGCTCGGCGTCGCCCTCGGCGTCGCGTTCTTCATCGCCATCGCGTCGCTGATGCGCGGCTTCCAGACCTACTTCATCCAGCAGGTCATCGACGTACAGCCGCACATCGTCATCAAGGACGAGACGCGCCGCCCGCTGCCGCAGGCGGCCCAGATCGCGGTTGCCGATGGCGCGGTCGAGATCAACGGCGTCAAGCCGCGCGACCGGCCGCGCGGCATCCGCGCCGCGGGCGACAAGATCGCGGTGCTGGAAGCCATACCGGGCGCGGCGGTCGCGCCCATCCTCAGCGGGCCGGTGCTGCTGCGCTACGGCTCGCGCGACGTCTCGATCAACGTCACGGGGATCGAACCCGCACGCTACCGCCGCGTCGCCAACCTTGAGAAGGACATGCTGCATGGGCGGCTCGAGGATCTGCGCTCGGCCGCCAACGGGCTGATCATCGGGGATGCGCTCGCGGTCCGCCTCGGGGTGCAGATGGGGGATTCGGTCATCGCCGTCTCCCCGCGCGGCGTCGCGTTGCAGATGAAGATCGTCGGCATCTTCCACACCGGCCTCGTCAGCCTCGACCAGTCGGCAGGCTACACGCTGCTCAAGGTCAACCAGACGCTGCAGGACCGGCCGAACGTCGTGAACCAGATCCTGCTGCGGCTGGCCGACGTCACGCGCGCCGAGCCACTCGCGCGCGAGATCGAGGACCGCTTCGGCGACCGCACCGAGAGCTGGGAGGAGCAGAACCGCAACATCCTCACGGTCTTCGTCATCCAGAACGCCATCATGTACAGCGTCACCGGCGCGATCCTGCTGGTCGCGGCCTTCGGCATCTACAACATTATCTCGACCGTGGTGTTCGAGAAGACACGCGACATCGCCATCCTGAAGTCACTCGGCTTCACCGAACGCGACGTGCAGGTGCTGTTCCTGGTGCAGGGGGTCATCGCGGGGCTGCTCGGCGCGCTGCTGGGCTGCCTGATCGGGCAGTTGATGATCGAGGGGCTGGGGCAGGTGCGCTTCCGCACCGAAACACCGGCGGGCAACGACCGGTTCCTGCTGGCGCAGGATTGGCGGATCTTCGCGGTGGCGTCGTTCTTCGCGGTGGCGTCCGCGGCGATTGCGGCGGTGATTCCTGCAAGGCGGGCGGCGCGGCTCGATCCGGTGCAGATTGTCAGGGGGGCGGCGTGAAGGAAGGTGGGGGGAGTGAACTCCCCCGAGCCCCCTCCTTTTTCTGCCCGTTGGGGGCTGACAGCCGCGGCCGACGCCAGAAGACAAAGAAGGGAGGGGGAACGGGG
>NZ_JACADQ010000003.1 GCF_016106015.1 Neoroseomonas rubea | reverse complement strand
CCACGCCTGCGGCGCGCCGATGGCCGCACTGCTGCTCGCCGCCGCAGGCGTGGCCGTCGGCGCCGCCGGCGCACTGCTAACCGCGCGGCGGCTCGCGCGGTCCCTCGCCGCGCTCGAGCAGGAAGCCGACCGCGTGCGCCGGCTTGACCTCGACCCCTCGCCGGCAAGCGGCGTCGCAGTGGCGGAGGTGCAGGCGCTGGGCGCGGCGATGGAGGGAATGAAGTCAGCGCTGCGCCTCTTCAGCGTCTATGTCCCGCGCGACCTCGTACGCAAGCTGATGGCCGAGGGCGCGGAGGCGGAACTCGGCGGCGAACGGCGCCGACTGACCGTGATGTTCAGCGACGTGCAGGGTTTCACGAGCATCGCCGAGCGCATGGACCCGGAGGAGCTGATGCGCATCACCTCGACCTATTTCCAGGCGCTCACCGACGACCTGCTGCAGCACCACGCGACCATCGACAAATACATCGGCGACGCGGTGATGGCGATCTGGAACGCGCCGAAGCGCGACCTGGCGCACGCGATGCATGCCTGCCACGCGGTGCTGCATGCCAGGCAGCTGACTCTGCGGCTTGAGGAAGAATTCGCCGCGCGCGGCTGGCCACGCCTGCACACGCGCTTCGGGGTGCACAGCGGGGATGCGGTGGTGGGCAATGTCGGATCGTCCGACCGCATGGCCTATACGGCGATCGGATCCATGGTGAACATCGCCTCCCGCCTCGAAGGCATGAACAAGATGTACGGCACGCAGATCCTGGTCTCGGAGCAGACGCGCATCGGCGCCGGCAGCGCCTTCGTCTTCCGTCCCGTGGACCTGGTGCTGGCGAAAGGCACGCAGGATCCGCTGGAGGTGCACGAGTTGGTCGGGCTCGCCGTCGCGGCGGAGGACCGGGACAGGCCGCTGCTCGCGGACCCCAGGCTGGTCGCGCGCCTGCCCGCCTGGGGCGACGCGATCCGGGCGTTTCGCGCGGGGCAGTTCGCGCGCGCGTCGGAGGCCTTCCGCGAGGCGGGCGATCCGGTGCGGGATCCGCTGCTTGCCGCGTATGCGGAGCGCCTTGCGCGGCATCCGGGTGGACCGCCAGCCGGCTGGTCGCCCGTGACGCGGCTTGAGAGCAAGTAGGCCCCGATGGCTAAAGGCAACCGCAAGCCGATCAAACTCGCATTGCAAGGCGGCGGGTCGCACGGCGCCTTCACCTGGGGCGTGCTCGACCGGCTTCTTTCCGACGACCGTCTGGAGGTGGAGGCCGTGGTCGGCACCAGCGCGGGGGCCATGAACGCCGCCGTCGTGGTGGACGGGCTGATCGCGGGCGGGCCCGACGAAGCGCGCCGCCGGCTCGATGCCTTCTGGGACGGCGTGGGCGGGATGTTCACGATGTCACCCATCCAGCCGACGCCCTTCGACATGATGTTCAGCGCCGGGAATATGGACTTCTCGCCGGCCTGGCGCATGGCGGACGTGCTGATGCGGCAGTTCTCGCCCTATGAGTTGAACCCGCTGAACGGCAACCCGCTGCACGAGCATATCGAGGCGATGGTCGATTTCGATCGGCTGCGTGAGGCGGCGGGCCCGGCGCTGTTCGTCTGCGCCACGAACGTACTGACAGGCCGGCTGCGCGTCTTCGAGCGGAAGGAGATGACCGCGGCGGCCGTCATGGCATCGGCCTGCGTGCCGTTGCTGCACCATGCGGTGGAGGTTGAGGGGCAGCACTACTGGGATGGCGGCTATTGCGGCAATCCGCCGATCTTCCCCCTGATCTACATGGGCGGGTCGCCAGACATCGTGATCGTGCAGTTGAATCCCATCAACATCCCCGAGGTGCCGCGCGACATCCGCGCCATCGTCGACCGGATGAATACGCTGGCCTTCAATTCATCCCTGATGCGCGAGATGCGCATGATCCGCTTCGTAACGGACCTGATCGACAGGGGCGACCTGCCGGCAGGAAAGTACATGCGCTGCCTGATCCACAGCGTGGATGCGGAGGAAGAACTCGCCGCCTTCAACGCAAGTTCGAAGATGAATGGCAGCATCGGCTTCCTGCGCCACCTGCGCGCGCTTGGCGTGGCGCGGGCCGACGCGTTCCTTGCGGCGCATTTCGACGATATCGGCACGCGGTCCTCGACGGACGTGGTCAGCAAGTTCCTTTGAGCAGCGCGATGACTTCCCCGTCGGGCAATTGGTGGAAGTCCGCGTAGCAAGCGCCGATGCCGAAGGGGATGTCCGCGACCTCGGCGACGACGATCCGGTCCGCCTCGGACGCGAGCGCATCGATCGCCTCCTGCGGCGCGACGGGCACGGCGAGGATGAGCGGCGCGGCCCCCGCGGCGCGTAGCGCGCGCAAGCCGGCACGGGCGCTGGCGCCGGTCGCCAGCCCGTCATCGACGAGGATCGCCGGTCGCCCTCGCGGATCGGGACGGGTGCGACCGGCCAGGTAGAGGCGGCTACGGCGCTCGAGTTCCGCCGTCTCCGTCGCCTGGATCCGCGCGATGTCCGTCGCCATGAGCCCGCAGGAGGCGACGATATCACGGTTGAGCACCGGCTCCGCGGCTCCGTCGGCCAGCGCGCCGAACGCGAGTTCCGGGTGCCAGGGGACGCCAAGCTTGCGCACCAGCAGGGGCACGAGTGACGCGCCGAGTGCCGCCGCGATGGGTGCCGCGACGGCGGCGCCGCCGCGCAGCAACGCAAACACCAGCGGCCGATCGAGGTCGAGCGCGCGCAGCAGCGGCACCAGTCTCTCCCCCGCATCGCGCCTGTCGCGAAAGAGAGGAAGGTGCCCGAGCATGGAGCTAACGCAGGCTGGCGTTTATCCTCTCAAGCGCCTCGATCCCAGGGCAGAGAACCGCGTCGCCAAGCGCATTCAGCGGCGTGGGGACCGTACCGAGATGCTCGTGCAGCGCAGAGGGATTGGGCTCGACATAGATGAGGCCCGTCACGATCTCGCCCGCCGCCTTGCGTTCCAGGATGTGGTGCATGGCGGAGGCACGATTGGTCGGGTCGTGGCCCGCATGCAGCTTGCGCAGGCGCAGCAGCGAGCCGTCATGCTGCGTGACCTCGGTGACCTCGCCGGGCGCGTAGGAGACGGTGATCTCGTCCCGTTTCAGCATGACGTCGAGCTTGTTCAGCGCGTCATTGTGCTCACGGACATAGTCGTACGACTTCGTGCTGCCGGCGTGGTTGTTGAAGGCGACGCAGGGGCTCAACACGTCGAGGAACGCCGCGCCCTCATGCAGCAGCGCGGCCTCGATCAGCGGGACGAGCTGCTCCTTGTCACCCGAAAAGGAGCGCGCCACGAAGGTCGCGCCCAATTGCACGGCAATGGCGGCCAGGTCGATCGGCTGGTCGGTGTTCACCGTCCCCTTCTTGGCGACGGAGCCGAGATCCGAGGTCGCCGAGAACTGCCCCTTGGTCAGCCCGTACACGCCGTTGTTCTCGACGATATAGGTCATGTTCACGCCGCGGCGGATGCTGTGCGCGAACTGTCCGAAGCCGATCGAGGCCGAGTCTCCGTCCCCCGACACGCCGAGATAGATGAGATCCCGGTTCGCCAGGTAGGCACCGGTGAGCACCGACGGCATGCGCCCATGCACGGAATTGAAGCCGTGCGCCGCGCCGAGGAAGTAGGTTGGCGTCTTGGACGAACAGCCGATGCCCGACATCTTCGCGATGCGATGCGGCGGAAGGGAGAGATTGAAGCACGCCTGGATGATCGCCGCGCTGATCGAATCATGACCGCAGCCGGCGCAGAGCGTGCTGATCGCTCCTTCGTAGTCGCGCCGCGTGAGGCCAATCGCGTTCGTCGGTAGCTTCGGATGGTGGAGTTTCGGCTTCGGCAGGTAGCTCATGGCGTGGCCTTGCGGAAGGGCAGGATGTTGGCCGCCGATGCGCGTTCGGCGATGGCGGCCTGGATGAAGCGGGCGGTGATCGGCGTGCCGTCGTAGTGCAGCACGGGGATCAGCTTCGCCGGGTCGATCTCCTCCTCATTGACCAGCAGCGTGCGCAGCTGCGCGTCGCGATTCTGCTCGACGACGAAGACGCGCTCATGCGCCGCGACGAAGGCGGCGACGTCCTGGTGGAAGGGGAAGGCCCGGATCCGCAGCGCGTCGAGATGGATGCCCTGGGCCTCGAGCGCCACGAGCGCCTCCCGCATCGCGGCAGAGGAGGAGCCGAAGAAGATCACCCCGTCCCTCGCCTTCTCCTTCGCCGGAATGGCGACGGGATGCGGGACGATCGACTTCGCCGTGTCGAACTTGCGGAGCAGGCGCTGCATGTTGTCGACATAGGGCGCGCCTTCCTCGGTGTAGCGCGCATAGCGGTCGCGGGAGGTGCCGCGCGTGAAGAAGGCGCCCTTCTCGGGATGCGTGCCCGGCCAGGTCCGATAGGGAATGCCGTCCCCATCCACATCGAGGTAGCGGCCGAAGGACGCCGCGGCATCCAGGCCGGCGGCATCCAGCACCTTGCCGCGGTCCATCTTCCTGTTCGGATCCCAGGCGAAGGGCTCGCAGAGCCAGTCATTCATGCCGATGTCGAGGTCGAGCATGACGAAGACGGGCGTCTGCAGCCGGTCCGCGAGGTCGAAGGCATCCGCGCCGAAGGCGAAGCATTCCGCCGGATCCTCGGGCAGCAGCAGAATGTGCTTCGTGTCGCCGTGGCTGGCATAGGCGGCCGACAGCAGGTCGGATTGCTGCGTGCGCGTCGGCATGCCCGTGGACGGCCCCGCGCGCTGCACGTCGAACACCACGGACGGAATCTCGGCGAAATAGGCGAGGCCGAGGAACTCCTGCATCAGCGAGATGCCCGGCCCCGAGGTGGCCGTGAAGGATCGCGCCCCGTTCCAGGCCGCGCCAACCACCATGCCGATGGAGGCGAGTTCATCCTCCGCCTGCACGATCGCGAAGCGCTTAGCCCCGGTCTCGGGGTCCTTGCGCAGGCGGTTGCAGTACTTCTCGAAGGCCTCGGCGAGCGAGGTGGAGGGCGTGATGGGATACCAGGCGCAGACGGTGGCACCGCCATACACCGCGCCGAGTGCCGCAGCCTGGTTGCCGTCGACGAAGATGCGGTCGCCGACCGCATCCGCCCGCTTCAGCGTCAGCCCGATCGGGCAGGCGAGGTTCTCCTTCGCCCAGCCGCGGCCCATCTCAAGCGCGGCGAAGTTCGCCGGGATCAGCTTTTCCTTGCCCTTGAACTGGGCGGCGATCGCGCCTTTCACCGCCTCCACATCCATGTCGAGCAGCGCGGATAGCGCGCCGAGATAGACGATGTTCTTGAACAATTGCCGCTGCCGCGGGTCGGAATAGGCGGCGTTGGTGATCTCCGTCAGCGGCACGCCGATGATGGTGATGTCGTCGCGGAAGCGCGATCGCGGCATCGGCCTGGTGGAGTCGTAGAACAGGTAGCCGCCGGGCTCGATCTCGGCCACGTCGCGGTCCCAGGTCTGCGGGTTCATCGCGACCATCATGTCGACGCCGCCGCGACGGCCCATATGGCCCGCCTCGCAGATCCGCACCTCGAACCAGGTGGGAAGGCCCTGGATGTTGGAGGGGAAGATGTTGCGCGACGCGATGGGCACGCCCATGCGCAGGACGGATTTCGCGAAGAGACCGTTGGCGGATGCGGAGCCCGATCCGTTTACGTTCGCGAATTTTACGACGAAGTCGTTCGTCGCGACTATCGGCTGTGGCATGCGTGCGCCTTCGGCTTCGCGGTCTCGAGCAGGAACTTCTGCATGTCCCAGGCGCCTGTCGGGCAGCGCTCAGCGCACATGCCGCAATGCAGGCAGACATCTTCGTCCTTCACCATGACGCGACCAGTCTTGAGCCCATCCTGCACATACAGGTCCTGGTAGAGGTTGACGGCCGGCGCCTTCAGGCGCGTGCGCAGTTCATCCTCCTCCCCATTGTCGGTGAAGGTGATGCAGTCCGTGGGGCAGATATCGACGCAGGCATCGCATTCGATGCACAGCTTCGCCGAAAACACCGTCTGCACGTCGCAGTTCAGGCAGCGCTCGGCCTCAAGATAGGCCATCTCCCGGTCGAAGCCGAGTTCAACCTCGACCGTGATGTCGCGCAGTGCCTTCTCCGGTGGGATGTGCGGCACCTTGTAGCGCAGGTCAGGGGAGACGGCGTTGTCATAGGCCCATTCGTGGATACCCATCTTCTGGCTCGCGAGCCGCGTATCGGGCGGCGGACGGTCCGCCACATCCACCCCGCGGCAGAGCAGGTCGATGGAGACCGCGGCCTCATGCCCATGCGCGACGGCCCAGATGATGTTCTTCGGTCCGAAAGCCGCGTCCCCGCCGAAGAACACCTTCGGATGGGTCGATTGCAGCGTCTTGGGGTCGAGCTTCGGCAGGCCCCAGCGGTCGAACTCTACGCCGGCATCGGGTTCGATCCAGGGGAAGGCGTTCTCCTGCCCGATCGCAACAAGGACATCGTCGCACTCGAGGATGACGTCGGGCTCGCCCGTCGGCAGCAGGTTGCGCCGGCCCTTCTCGTCGTATTGCGCGGCCACCTTCTCGAAGACCATGCCGGTCAGGCGGCCATCCTCGTGCAGCACCCGCTTCGGGACGAGGAAGTTGAGGATCGGGATGCCTTCCTGCATCGCGTCCTCCTTTTCCCACGGGCTCGCCTTCATCTCCTCGAAGCCGGACCGGACGACAACCTTCACATCCTCCCCGCCCAGGCGGCGGGCGGAGCGGCAGCAATCCATCGCCGTGTTGCCGCCACCCAGCACGATCACGCGCCGGCCGACCGACTTCACATGCCCGAAGGATACGGAAGCGAGCCAGTCGATGCCGAGATGGATATTGGCTGCGGCTTCCTGCCGGCCCGGCACGTCGAGTTCGCGGCCGCGCGGCGCGCCCGATCCGACAAAGACCGCGTCATAGCCCTCATCGAGCAGCGCCTTGAGGCTGTCGACGCGGCTGTTGAGGTGGGTGACGACGCCACCGCGGTCGAGGATGTAGCCGCACTCCTCGTCGATAACTTCCTCCGGCAGGCGGAAGCGCGGAATCTGTTGGCGGATGAAGCCGCCGGCCTTGGCGTGGGCGTCGTAGACATGGACCTCGTAGCCGAGCGGGGCGAGGTCGCGCGCGACGGTCAGGCTCGAGGGGCCGGCGCCGATGCAGGCGATCCGCCTGCCGTTCCGCTCGCTCGGGATCTCCGGCATGCGGCCGGAGACATCCCCCTTGTTGTCCGCCGCGACCCGCTTCAGGCGGCAGATCGCGACGGGTTCCTCCTCGACACGGCCGCGCCGGCAGGCGGGCTCGCAGGGTCGGTCGCAGGTGCGGCCGAGAATCCCCGGAAAGACATTCGAATGCCAATTGACCATGTAGGCGTCGGCGTAACGGCCCGCCGCGATCATCCGGATGTATTCCGGCACGGGCGTATGGGCCGGACAGGCCCATTGGCAGTCGACGACCTTATGGAAGTGGTCCGGGGACGAGATGTCCGTCGGCTTCACGCGCGCTTCCTCCCGTCGGGATGTTTCCGAAACGGGGAGAAGGCACGGACGGTCATTCCGCCGCGGCCCATCTGCGATCAGGGATCGGTCGCTGCGCCAGCGCCGTCGTCATTCCTGTGCGTCCACTCCCCACCGTCTTCGACGGCTTCTGGATGCTGGCACGAAGGAAGCACGGTCGGCAATGCACGCATTCATGCTGCGGCGCAGCGCGATCAGACTTCGAAGAAGACCGTCTCGCCTTCGCCCTGCAACCGGATATCGAGGCGCCATTCGCCTGCACCCGCCGGTTGTGCGAGCAGCGTGCCGCGGCGTGCCTCCGGCACGAGTGCGAGGATCGGATCCTCGGCCAGTAGCGCATCGCCGGCGAAATAGGCGCGCGTGGAAACGCCGCGCGTCAGGCCGCGCGCGAAGATGGTGACCGCGACATGCGGGGCCTGCGTCGCATTGCCTGGTCCGGGGACCGCGCCGGGCCTGAGCGTGACGAAACGGAAGCGTCCTCCCGCATCCGTCGCGCAGCGGCCGAAGCCATGGAAGGTACCGTCGTAGCGACCGTCCGGACCAGCCTGCCAGATCTCGACCATTGCATCGGGCACGACAGCGCCGGTGCCGTCGGTGATGGTGCCGGTCAGCAGGATGCGCTCGCCCGCGGCATCAGCATTCGGCCCGCTAGGCCGCAGCAGGTCGGCCCATTCGGGAAAGTCGATCAGGTGCCAGTAGGGGCCGGCTGTCTGGCTCGCGGTCGCGCGGCTCATGTCAGACGGCCTCGAAGGGCGTGCCGGCCCGTCCGCGCAGCACGATATCGAATCGATAACCGAGCGCCCACTCATCACGCCCGACCGCGGGATCAAGCGCGGCGACGAGGCGCTGCTTCGCATCCTCATCCCCGCTGCCTTGGAAGATGGCGTCGAAGGCAAGCAGCGGATCGCCCGGGAAATACATCTGGGTGATCAGGCGCTGCGCGAAGCCCGGGCCATGCAGGCCGAAATGGATGTGCATCGGCCGCCATCCCGGGCCCGGATTGCGCCAGGGATAGGCGCCGGGCCGGATGGAGACGAAGGAATATCGCCCATCCCCATCGGTGAAGACACGGCCACGCCCCGAGAAGCTCGGATCGAGCGGCGCGTCGTGGGCGTCGCGCGCATGCGCGTAGCGACCGGCGGCATTGGCCTGCCAGACCTCGACCATGGCGTTGGAGACGGGTCGCCCGTTCTCGTCCATCACGCGCCCGGCGACGATGATGCGCTCGCCGAGCGCCGCCTTGCCCTCGGTGACGGAAAGATCAGCCTGCGGCGCGTACCAACGCGGTTCGAAACGCGGCGCGGACGCTTCCGTCAACGTCACCGGGATGCGCAGCGGCGCGGCTTCGGGATGCCGGTGCCACGTGCTGACGTAGGAAGGCTGGTCGAGTGACGGTTGGCTGCCCGCCGCCACCGGAAGGAACGGGACCGGATCCGCCATGCACGCCTCCCCCTGCGACTTTCGAGGAGGGTGGGCGCGCGCACGCCGGTGCGTCAAGCGCGACGGCTCACTCGATCTCCCGCATCATCCGCACGGTGGCGAGCAGCGCCTTCTCGTAGCGCGCGCGCTCCTTCGCCGTGACCTCCGGCGGCCAGTCGCGGAACCCCCTGCCCGTCTTGGGACCGAGCCGGTTCTCGGCGACCAGGCGCGCCAGGGTCGGGCTCGGATCCGGGCTGTTGCAGAGCGAAGGATAGATGGTCCGACCGGCTTCCAGCTGCGTCTCGAGCCCTGCAAGTTCCTTCTGCAGGATCGGGCCGGCGGCGAGGTAGCGAAAGCCGAAGCAATACCGTACGGCGTTGTCGACATCCTCCGCCGTCGCGAGGCCCTGGTCGATCACCGCGAAGGCTTCCCGCATCAGCGCATGCTGAATGCGGTTGGCGAGGAAGCCCGGCACGTCACGCGCGACGCGGATCACCTTGCGCCCAAGCCCGCCCATGATCGCCGCGACGGCATCGCAGACGGCCGGGTCGGTGTGCTCGCCCTGCACCACCTCGACCCCCGGCACGAGATGCGCCGGCAGGAAGAAGTGCAGGTTGGCGCAGCGCGCGCGCGTCGCGATCCCGCCCGCTATGTCCGTGATGCGGTAACCTGACGCATTGGAGACGACCGGGATAACCGCCGGCACGAGCGTGTCGAGCCGTCGAAACACCTCCTGCTTCAGCGCGAGGCGTTCCGGCACGGCCTCGACCACGATCTCGGCCGATGCGTAGTCGGGTGCGGCCATGTCCGCGACCAGCGTCAGCCCCGCGACCAGCGCGGGATCGGCGTCGAGTTGCGTGATGGAAAGCCGCACGCGGGCCGTGGCTTCCGGCCAGCGTGCCTCGTTCGTCTCGACGGCCGTGACGCGCCAGCCGCCGGCGAGGAATATCGCGGCGATGTCGCAGCCCATCAGCCCCATGCCGAGGACGATGGCGTGGCGCGGCGCGCTCATGCAGCGATCCCGCCCTGGCGGAGGACGAAGTCGGCAATCTCGGCGACGCCCTTGTTCTCCTTGAGGTTGGTGAAGACGAAGGGGCGCTGGCCGCGCATCCGCCGCGCATCCCGGTCCATTACGGACAGGTCCGCGCCGACCAGCGGCGCGAGGTCGATCTTGTTGATTACCAGCAGGTCGGACCGCGTGATGCCCGGCCCGCCCTTGCGCGGAATCTTGTCCCCCGCGCTGACGTCGATGACGTAGATGGTCAGGTCGGCGAGTTCCGGGCTGAAGGTCGCGGCCAGGTTGTCGCCGCCACTCTCGATGAACAGCACCTCGAGCGAAGGGAACTTCTCCACCATGTCGTGCACGGCGGCGAGGTTGATCGAGGCATCCTCGCGGATCGCGGTGTGCGGGCAGCCGCCGGTCTCGACGCCGGCGATGCGGGCGGGGTCGAGCGCGCCGGCGCGCGTCAGGAACTCCGCATCCTCCTTCGTATAGATGTCATTGGTGATGACGGCGATGTCGTGCCGGTCGCGCAGGTGCCGGCAGAGCCGCTCCGTCAGCGCGGTCTTGCCGGAGCCGACGGGGCCGCCGATGCCGACGCGGAAGGGGCCGTTGGCGGGCTTGGTCATGAGCGAAAGAGCCTCGTGTACTGGGTTTCGTGTCGGATGGAGAAGATGTCGAGCGCCACGGCGGCGGTGCCGAGCCGGTCGAGGTCAGCCATTAGCGCCGCATCCGCGGCGGTCGCGACCACGGGGAGCAGCGAAGCAGTCGCAAGCTGCCCATCCGTCTGGCCGAGCGGCACCAGGCGGACCCCGGCCGAGACCAGGTTCGCCGCGAAGGCGGAGAGGAAGCCGAAGGTCGCCTCCCGCAGCGGCACGCCATGCGCCGCCGCGGCGGCGCCGAAGGCGACGGCATGAGGGATCCGCCGCGGATGGCGCGCGGCGAAGGCGGCGAGCCGTGGCTCCGGCCAGGCGGAGAGGGTCACGGACAGGAAGGCGGTGCCCTGCGCCTCGGCCTCCAGCGCCGTCTCGGCGGTGCCGCGCCATGCGGCGCCGAGCTCGGTCGCGGCGTCCAGCGCTCGCGCATCGCCCTTCGCCATCGCCCGGTGCGCCGCGGCGAGCAGCGCGCCATCGACCCGCCCCGCGCCGTCGGTCAGCGCGGCCGAGACATAGGCGACAAGGTCGTCCCGCCCGCGCACCGCGCCGTCCTCCACCGCCGTCTCCAGCCCATGGCTGTAGGTATAGGCGCCGACCGGATAGGCCGGGGAAAGCCAGGCGAGCAGGCGGTACAGCGCCTCAATGGTGGTGGTGGTCGTGATCGCAGTGCTCGTGGTCGTGATCATGGTGATGATGGTGGTGGCGCTGGAGGCCAGGAGCGTGGTTGTGCTCGCCATAGGCGCCGCCCTCCGGGTCGAAGGGCGCCTCCACGCGGCGCAGCGTCGCGCCGAGCCCTTCCAGCATGTGCACGATCACATGGTCGTCGCGGATCAGGATTCGGTCGCCCTCGATCTGCGTCGGCAGGTGCCGGTTGCCGAGATGCCAGGCGAGGCGCGCGAAATGCTCGTGGCTCGATGCGCGGATCTCGACCAGCGGTTCCGGCGCAGCCTTGACGCGGACGAAGCCGCCCGAGGCAAGCGCCAACCCATCGCCTTCGCGCAGCACGGTCGCCTCCGGCAGGTCGAGAAGGAAGGCGAGGCCCCCCTGCCCCGTGTAGAGTTTCCGACGCCGATAGCGGTCGTCGAAATCGACGAGGACGGCGTCGCGCGCCTCCACCTCCGGCCAGGTGCCGGCGCGGTGCACCTCGGTGGCGCGGGGAATGCTCTCCTGGTCCATGCGGGTCCTCAGAACAGGAAGTAGCGCTGCGCCATGGGCAGCACCTTGGCGGGCTCGCAGACGAGCAGCACGCCGTCGGCGCGCACCTCGTACGTCTCGGGATCGACCTCGATGCGCGGCAGCGTTCCATTGCGCAGCATGCTGCGCTTGCCGATCCCGCCGCGGCAGTTGCGTACGGCGGCGAGCGGCCGTGACAGGCCGATCCGCCCGGCGATGTCGGCGTCGATCGCGGCCTGGGAGACGAAGGTGACCGACGTCGCGCGGCGCGCGCCGGCGAAGGCGCCGAACATGGGGCGGTAATGCACCGGCTGGGGCGTGGGGATCGATGCGTTTGGGTCGCCCATCAGCGACATGGCGATGGCGCCGCCCTTCAGCACCATCTCGGGCTTCACGCCGAAGAAGGCGGGGCTCCAGAGCACCAGGTCGGCCATCTTGCCGACCTCGACGCTGCCGACGTGCTCCGCCACGCCCTGGCTGATCGCGGGATTGATCGTGTACTTCGCGATGTAGCGCAGTGCGCGCTGGTTGTCGTTGTCGCCGCGTTCCTCCGGCAGTCGGCCGCGCTGCGCCTTCATCTTGTGCGCGGTCTGCCAGGTGCGGATGATGACTTCGCCGACGCGGCCCATCGCCTGGCTGTCGGACGACATCATGCTGATCGCGCCGATGTCGTGCAGGATGTCCTCCGCCGCGATGGTCTCCTTGCGGATTCGGCTTTCGGCGAAGGCGACATCCTCCGCGATGCGCGGGTCGAGGTGATGGCAGACCATGAGCATGTCGAGATGCTCGTCCACCGTGTTCACGGTGTAGGGCATGGTTGGATTCGTGCTGCTCGGCAGCACATTGCCCTCTCCCACCAGCCGCAGGATGTCGGGCGCGTGGCCGCCACCCGCGCCTTCCGTATGGAACGCCTGGATGGTGCGGCCGCGGATCGCCTTGATCGTCTCCTCGACAAAGCCGCTCTCGTTCAGTGTGTCGGTGTGGATGGCGACCTGGATGTCCATCGCATCCGCGACCGACAGGCAGGTGTCGATCGCCTTCGGCGTCGTGCCCCAATCCTCATGCAGCTTGAGCCCGCAGGCGCCGGCGCGGATCTGCTCCTCGAGCCCCGCCGGCAGCGCCGCGTTCCCCTTGCCAAGGAAGCCGAGATTCATCGGGAAGGCCTCGGCCGCCTCCAGCATCCGCGCCATGTGCCAGGGCCCGGGCGTGCAGGTGGTGGCGAGCGTGCCGTGCGCGGGCCCCGTGCCGCCGCCGAACATGGAAGTGACGCCGGAGGCGAGCGCCTCCTCGATCTGCTGCGGGCAGATGAAGTGGATATGCGGATCGATGCCGCCCGCGGTCAGGATCCGGCCCTCGCCGGCGATGATCTCGGTACCCGGGCCGATCACGATGGTCACGCCCGGCTGCGTGTCCGGGTTGCCGGCTTTGCCGATCGCGGCGATTCGCCCGTCCTTCAGCCCGACATCCGCCTTGAGGATGCCGGCGACCGCATCGAGGATCAGCGCGTTGGTGATGACGGTGTCCATCGCGCCGTCCGCGCGCGTCACCTGCGACTGGCCCATGCCGTCGCGGATCACCTTGCCGCCGCCGAACTTCACTTCCTCCCCGTAGGTGGTGAGGTCGCGCTCCACCTCGATGATGATGTCCGTGTCGGCGAGTCGCACCCGGTCGCCGACCGTGGGCCCGTACATGCCGGCATAGGCGGCGCGGGAGATGCGCGTGGCCATCAGAGGGCTCCTTCCGTCTCGCCGCGGAAGCCGTGCACCACGCGGGCACCGGCATAGGGAATGAGTCGCACCTTGCGCGATTGCCCCGGCTCGAAGCGCACCGCCGTACCGGCGGGGATGTCGAGCCGACAGCCGCGCGCTGCAGCACGGTCGAAGCGCAGCTTCGGGTTGGCCTCGGCGAAGTGGTAGTGGCTGCCGACCTGCACAGGACGGTCCCCGGTGTTCGCCACCTCCATCTCGATGGCGGCGCGGCCGGCGTTCAACTCGATGTCCCCGGCGGCGGGGAAGATTTCGCCCGGGATCATCGGCGTGCTCCCTTCCGGCTGGCCGCTGGCTTCTTCGCGGCGGCCTTCGGCTTGGCCTTCGGTTTCGCCTTGAGCTTTGCCGTCGGCTTCGGCTTCGTCGCCGCAGCCCGCTTGGGCTTCGCCGCAGCACTGGCCTTTGCCTTGGTCGGCTTCGCCACCGCATCGCGGATCGGGTTGTGGACCGTCACGAGCTTGGTGCCGTCCGGGAAGGTGGCCTCGACCTGGATCTCGTGGATCATCTCGGCGATGCCGTCCATCACCTGCGCGCGGGTCAGCACGCCCGCGCCATCGCGCATCAGCTCGGCGACGCTGCGCCCATCCCGCGCGCCTTCGACGACGAAGTCGGTGATCAGCGCCACCGCTTCGGGGAAGTTCAGACGCAGGCCACGCTCCAGCCGGCGGCGCGCGACGATCGCCGCCATCGCCACCAGGAGCTTGTCCTTCTCGCGCGGGGTCAGGTTCATCCGGGGCCGCTCCCTCGCCGTTCGCGTGTCATCATGACCGTTCTCCGCTCAGCACGTCCACAGCCGCGGCAGCACGGCGGGCAGGCCGAGCACGTCGCGCCGCACCTGCCGAATCGCCGCACCGATGCTCTCCCGCAGCGCGGTCGCGGCGCCGAGCCAGCGCAGCAGCACGAGCCCGGGCCGGGGGATCGTCGCCGGCATGCCAGCCTCGCGCAGCATGTCGCGTGCCGCGAGGCTGTCCTTTGGCAGGGCGAGCAGGAGCGTCGCCAGGGCCTCGGCGCCGCCAAGCCCGAAGGGCCGGTCGATCTGCACGACCGGCGCCGGCCCGAGCGCGAGCCCGTCGGCCCAGAGCAGGCGCCCATCGCGGGAGACGCGCCAGG
This sequence comes from Neoroseomonas rubea, assembly GCF_016106015.1. GTDB lineage: Bacteria > Pseudomonadota > Alphaproteobacteria > Acetobacterales > Acetobacteraceae > Neoroseomonas > Neoroseomonas rubea. Next base: position 56,103 of record NZ_JACADQ010000003.1, on the reverse strand, counting down.
AATCGCTGAGGCTGCCACTCGCGAAGCGTTCCTCCCGCGCACGCCGGCCGAAGACAAGCATCTCTGCCATCACCAACGTCGCATCCGCGGCGATCGACACCTCGATTCGGCGCGCAAGGCGCGCGCCCTCGAACAGGATCGTCTCCTGCGGAATCCACTCGAGCAGTGCGCCGGGGCCAGCCTCGAGCCGCGTGGCGATGCGCGTCTCCGGACCGAGGCTGCGATAGATCTTCTCGGCAGCGGGCGTGGAGAGCGTCGCGCGCGCGCTCGCATCAAGCATGACGTCGATCGTGACCTCGTCCCCGCCCGCCAGCCCGCCCGCCGTGTTCACCAGCGCAGCGAGCGGCATCTCTCCCGGTTCCGGCGTGGGGAACAGGATCCGCATGGGGGAGGACTGGTCGAGATGCGCGAGGCGCGTGTCACCGCGCGCATGGGTGAAGCGCAGCGCGCAGCCCCCCTTCGCGCGCTGATGCCTCGGTGCTGCGGCGGCCATCCCCATTCCTTCAACCTGCCACGCGCGCGGCACGATGCAAGCCGGCCGCGCCCGCCTAAGGAATGGGCAGGTGCTGCCGCGCGATCAGGCGTTCGGCCGCAGCATCTGCCGCAGCACCACGCCGTCCGACAGAAGGTCGAACCCCTCGTTGATCTGGTCGAAGGTGATGCTGCTGGTCTTCAACTTGTCCACCGGCAGCTTGCCGCGGCGGTAGAGGCCGAGCAGCCGCGGCAGGTCGCGCTCCGGCACGCAGGAGCCCATGTAGGACCCCAGGATCGAGCGCTCCTCGCTGACCAGGCTGGCGTGCAGGTAGGAGACCTGCGCGTTGATGTTGGGCAGCCCGGCGCTGATCGTGCTGCCGCCGCGCGCCGTGATGGCGATGGCGAGTTGCATCGCCGGCACCGTCCCGGCCGTCTCGATGACGGTGTCGAGGCCGCCATCCGTCGCCTCCCGCACCTGCGCGGCGCAATCCTCGTTGCCGGCGAGGAAGGTGTCGGTCGCCCCCCATTGCTTCGCCAGGTCCAGCTTCATCGGGTTGGTGTCGATGGCGATGATGCGTTCCGCGCCCGCCGCGACGGCGGCGAACAGCGCGTTCATCCCGACGCCGCCCAGGCCGATGACGCCCACCGCCTCGCCGGCCTGCAGATTGGCGGTGTTCAGCACCGCTCCTGCCCCGGTCATCACGGCGCAGCCGAAGATCGCGGCATCGTCGAGCGGGATGTCCTTGCCGATCTTCACCGCTGAACGCCGCGCCACCACCGCGTACTGCGCGTAGAGCGACAGCCCCGAATTATGGTTGATCGGCGTGCCATCCAGCCGGCGCAGCTTCTTCGTCCCCGTCACCAGCGTGCCCGCGGCGCGCGCGGAGTTGCCGGACGGACAGATGTTCGGCCGCCCGCGCACGCAGTAGCGACAATTTCCGCACGACGAGGCGAAGACGGTGATCACATGGTCGCCCGGATTCAGGTCCGTGATCCCCTGCCCGACCTCCCGCACGATGCCCGCGCCCTCATGCCCGATGACGATGGGCAGCGGGCGCGGCCGCTGGTTCTCGATGGTGGAGAGGTCCGAGTGGCATAGGCCCGCGGCAGCGACCTCGATCATGATCTCGCCGGGGCCGGGCGGGTCGATCTCGACTTCCTCGACCACCAGCGGGCGCGTGGTGGCGTAGGGGCGCGGCTTGCCCTGCTCGAACAGGATCGCGGCCTTCATGCGCATGGTCAGTTTTCCCCCATATGCGCGGCGCGCCATTCGGCGATCAGCGCGTCGCTGGCGCGGATCATGTCCTCCACGCCGTTGTAGCCGTGGAAGGAGACGCGGACACGCCCCCGCCCGTTCCACGCCAGCACGCCGCGCCGATCCATCCCCGCGCAGATCGCCCCCGCATGGGGGCTGGCGACGCAGACGCTGGCGCCGTGGCGCGCCGGGTCCGCCGGGGTGGTCGAGGCGATGCCCGCCTCGGCGAGCCGCGCCAGCATGCCGGTGGTCAGCGCCTGCACATGCCGCTCGATCCGCGCCGCGCCGAAGCGCTCCAGATAGTCGAGCGCGCCGTCCAGAACATAGAGCCCGAGATGCGCCGGGTTGCCGCGCGTGAAGACGCCGGCGTCGGACAGCAGTGCCGGCCGCGCGGACCAGTCCGGCCGCGCCATGGAGGCAATGGAATGCCATCCGGCCGTGCTCGGCGCCCAGCCGGGCAGCCGCGCCCGATTCCAATACGCGATGCCGACGCCCGTGCATCCCAGCACCCACTTGTAGCAGGCGGAGAAGGCGAAATCGGCGACGTCGGCCGCGATGGGCATCCAGCCCGCGCCCTGGGTGAAGTCGACGACCAATAGCGCACCGACACGGTCGGCCGCAGCCCGCAGCGAGGCCAGGTCGCAGCGAGCCGCGGTGAGGAAGGAGACGGCGCTGACGGCCACGATCCGCGTACGCTGGTCCACCGCCGCGACGACGGAAGAAGGATCGGCGATCCGCGCGAATTTCAGCGCGACCTCCGGATATCGCTGCTGCGCGACGGGCGCGACGACGGAAGGATACTCGTCCGGGTCCACCACGACATTGTCGCCGGCTCGCCAGTCGAGGCTCTCCACCACCATGGAGACGCCCTCGGCGACGGAGGAGACGAAGCCGATCGTCTCCGGTGCCACGCCGAACAGGGCGGCGGCACGGCCGCGGGCGGACTCCATGACGGCTTCCTGGCGCGTCCGGCCCGCGGGGCCTGCCGACTTGTCCTCGGCATAGGCAGCGAAGGCGGCGTCGTGGCGCTTCAGGAAGGGGGTCTCGCCCGCTGCGCAGACATGGACGATGCCGGGCGGGATGCGGAAGTCGGCGGGATCGAAGAGTGGCGCGGTCACCATGCGCGCGGCCTCAGATAATCGGCGCGTCGTCGGGATCGACCGCACGACGCACGAAGCCGTCGGCGAGCGGCGCGTATTCCTCCCACAACCGACGCAGTGCGGGCAGCGGACGGGGATCCTTGTCGATGCGGAGATCGACATAGGGAAAGCATTCGCGATGGACGACGAGCAGGCAGGCGGACGTCACGTCGCCATGCTCGCCACCCGCGTCCTCTCCCGCCTCCAGGGCGCGGAGAAGCCGCTCCGCCAGCGGCTGCTCGGGGCCGGCGAGGAAGGCGGCGGCCATCGCCTCCGGCACGCGGGGGCTCGAGAGGATGTTGCCGAGCGCGACCACGTCCGTGCCATGCGCCACGCCACGCTCCGGCTTCACATTCGCCCCGTCGAAATGCGCGGTGCGGCCCGCCGCGTCCATCACGGCCAGCTGCCGCCAGCGGTGATGCGGCGTGGAGGCGGCCAGCGCCGCAACCGCTTCCTCCGCCGAACAGCCCGATCGCAGCAGGTCGAGACCGCGCGGGCCAAGGCGCGGATCGGTCCGGTGCTGCGTCAGCACGCCCCCGATGCCGGCCGCGAGGAAAGGCACGCGCGTCCCGACCGCGATGGAGGAGGTCGTCACGGCGGCGCCGAACTGGCCGGTGCGCGCGCAGCGGCCGAGGAGCGAGAAGGTCATGCACCGCATTCAAGGCCCGCCGCGCCGCTTCGTCCAGGCGGCTTCCCTCCGAGCACGCATCGGGTGAACATGCCGCATGGCCACGATCGACATCCCCAAGGCGGGCTTCCGCTTCATCCCCGCCGTCATGCAGTATTCGGGCGGCGTCGCGGCGCTACCAGGCTTCCGCCTGGAACGCGCCCGCTTTGCGCAACCGGTGCCACTGGCTGAAGGCTGGCGGCGGATCGCGGCCTTCCTCGATGGCATCGGCCGCCCACGCACGTCCTTCGCGGCCTGCGAGTTGCGATCGCCCGCCCCCTTCACCGAAGCCGGCTTTGCCACCTTCAACGCCGCCTATGCCGGCGTGCTCGGCGAATGGGGCGTGATCCGGGACGGCCGCAACCCCGTCGCGCGCAGCAATGTCTGCCCACGCCTCTCCCCGCCCGGCGAGCCCTGCTTCCACGCCTTCGTCTACACCGTGCCCGATGCTGGCGCGGCGCCGTCCTTCGCCGTGGCCGGCAGCGGTGAAGCCCCCGAGGGCAAGGGCAACTACCGCGACCACATCGTGGCACTCGACGACACCTCGCCGGCGGGCATGCTGGCCAAGGGGCGCTGGGTGCTGGGGGAGATGGAACGCCGGATGGGGCTGCTCGGCTTCGACTGGGCCGCGACGACGGGGGTGCAGGCCTACACCGTGTACCCGATGCCGCCGGCGCTGACCGATGACATCGTCGCGTGGGGCGCGGCGCGCCATGGTCTCACCTGGCAGGATTGCCGCCCGCCGGTCGAGGGCCTGGACTACGAGATGGACTGCCGCGGAATCGCGTTCGAGCGGGTCCTGCCCGGCTAGATCGGGTCCCGCACCAACGGCGCGGTGGAGCAGTGGATGCCGCCGCCGCCGAGATACACTTTGTCATAGGTGACGAGGCGGACCGAGATCCCAGCCTTGTCAAGCGCCTCCTGCGTGCGCGGGCCGACCTGGTCGCTCATCAGCACGCGGCCTGGCGCCACGGCCAGGCAATTGATGGCCCAGGACGGATCCTCGTGGTTCAGGGGGATCATCCGGATGCCGAGACGCTTCAGTTCCTCCATGAAGACGAAGGGCAGGATCACCGGGTTCACCAGCGCGACATCGTGGGCGAGCATGACGAAGGCGCCGTCGATGTGGAGCCGGTAGCCGGGGATCTGCACGCGGATCAGCCGCGTGCCCTGCAGGGCGAGCAACTCCTCCATCTGGCGCGCGCCTTCCTCGTTGACTCGGGAGGAAACGCCGATGACCGCGACATCGGGCCGGATATACGCGAAGGATCCGCCTTCCATCAGCCCGGTGCCGGCGATGGTCCGCAGGATCGGCATGCCGATGGCGGCGAGGGTTTCCGTCACGGGCCGTTCCTCCCCGCGGCGGATGCGCGGGCCGAGGCGCGTCACCACGGCTCCGCCATCGAGGGCGACGCAGGAATCGCGCGTGTAGATGGACTTGTGCCGGCCGGGGGCTGCGCGATTGAGCATCACGACCTCCACGCCCTCCTCCCGCAGCGCGGCGGCGAGCGCATCGTGCTGCGCCTGCTGTTCCGCCAGCGAGGGGATGACTTCGCCGCGCCAATAGGCCCCGGTGGCGGAATCGCCATAGGCGCCGAGCTCGGGGATCAGCGGCAGGCCGTCGAGGACCTTCATCTCCTCCCCGGGCCTGTGCATCAGCACGGCGCGCAGCCGCCCGATGTCCGAATTGCAGCCCCAGCGGCGGCCCCAGCCGAATTCCTGCTCGCCAGCGCTGTTGAAGGCGGGCTCGGCTTCGGAATGGAAGCGCTCGATCAGCATGTTGTAGCGGTGGTCGAACTCGCTCATCGCCTGGGCCATGGCGTCAGCCTCCCTCGGTGCGCCGACGCAGAGCCCGGTCGGCAAGCAGCAGCAGCAGCGTGAACAGGATCAGCAGCACCGCGACCGCGGCCATGGCCGGGTCGAGATTCTCGTTGATCCCATCCCAAATCCGGCGCGGCAGGGTAAAGACATCGCGGGAAGCGATGAACAGCACCATCACCAACTCATCCCAGGAATGGATGAAGGCGAAGATGGCGCCGGAGAAAATGCCGGGCGCGATGCGCGGCAGGATGACCCAGCGCAGCGTCTGCGACAGCGATGCTCCCATCCCCCGCGCCGCCTGCTCGAGCCGCGGATCGAAGGCCGCAAGCGCCGTGGAAACGGTGATGACCACGTAGGGTATGCCGGTGACGCCATGCGCGATCACAACGCCCAGGAAGCGGTCGAGCAGCCCGAGCGGCCCGAAATAGCGATAGAGGCCGATGGCATAGACGATGGAGGGGATGATGAGCGGCAGCAGCATCAGCACGCGCACCAGGTCGGTCGCCCGGCGGGAGATCCGCCAGCAGCCGATGGCGCAGAGCGTGCCCGCTACGACGGACAGAACCGTTGCGGCGAGCGCGATGGTGAAGGACTGCCAGATCGATCCGAGCCATTCCGCCGAGCCCAGAACCGTCTGGAAATGGCGAAAGGAAATGCCGTCCTGCGGCAGGGACAGGAAGCGCTGGTCCGTCAGAGCCACCGGCACCACGATCAGGATCGGCAGAACGAGGTAGAGCGCGGTGACCCAGGCGAGGCCGCGTCCGAAGGGGCCAGGGCGATAGGCGCCGTCCATGATCCTACGCCCCCGTCCCGAAGATGCGCCGCAGGTCGACGATGCGCGAGAAGATCGCCGGCGTCACCAGGATCGCCACCACCAGCATCGTCGCCATCATGGTGCCCAGCCCCCAGCGGATCAGGTCCAGGATCTGCAGCCCGATCCACTCCGCGACCATCAGCGTCTTGCCGCCGCCGAGGATCGCCGGGGTGATGTAGAATCCGAGCGAGAAGATGAAGACCAGAACGCCCGCGGCAATCACGCCCGGCAGCGACAGCGGCAGGAAGACGCGGCGGAACACCGCCCCACGGGAGGCACCGAGGCCGCGGGCAGCCGCCAGCAGGCGCGGGTCGATCTCCTTCATGCTGGCGAGCATCGGCAGCACGGCGAAGGGCACCATGTAGTGCACCATGCCGACCACGATGCCGAATTCGTTCCAGACGAGCGGCAAGGGCTCCGTGATCAACCCCGCTTCCATCAGCGTATTGTTGACGAGCCCCTGCCGGCGCAGCAGCGTCACCCAGGCGAAGGCGCGCACCAGCACCGAGATCCAGAGCGGCACGAGCACGGCGAGGATCCACCAGCCCTGCGCCTGCGGCGTGGCGAGCGTGATGGCATAGGCGATGGCATAGCCAAGCAGCAGCGCCAGCGCCGTTGTGATGACGCAAATTCGCAGCGTCGTCAGAATGACGCGCTGCACGGCGCCCGAGGTGAACAGCCGTTCGTAGTTGCCTAGGCCGGGCTCCGGCTCCGTCACGCTGATCGCCAGCACCTGCACGATCGGCGCGATGTAGAAGACGACCAGCAGGAGGAAGGCGGGAAGGATCAGCCACCACCAGCCTGCGCTTGCACGGCCAGCGGCGCTCACCGTCCGTCCTCCTCGACCGGCACCGCGGCCTCGGCCGCCCAGCCGAGGCGGACCGTCAGCCCTTCAGCCGGCGCGATCGGCGCCTTCCAGGCGGGCAGCGTCGCGCGCACCTCGCCCAGGCCGGGGACATCGACACGCAGGGCGAAGCCGGCGCCGAGATAGGCGAAGCCTGCGATGCGCCCCTCGACGGTATTGTCGGCCACGTCGCCATCGAGCAGAAGCGCGACCTTCTCAGGCCGAAGCGACACCACGCTGCGCGCGCCGACGCTTGGCGCATCGATGCCTGGCGGCAGGGCCACGACGATCTGCGTTCCACCGGCCTCAAGCCCGAAGCCGCCCGCCACGACGGCGCGGACCGTGCCTTCAAGGAAATTCGACTTGCCGAGGAAGTCGGCGACGAAGCGCGTTCGCGGGCGTTCGTACAGGTCGGTCGGCGCGCCGGCCTGCACGAGTTTCCCGTGATTGAGGATGGCGATGCGGTCGGAGAGCGACAGCGCCTCCTCCTGGTCATGCGTCACGTTAATGAAGGTGCGGCCGACGCGGCGGTGCAGCGCCTTCAACTCCTCCTGCAACTCGGCGCGCAGCTTCTTGTCGAGCGCGGATAACGGCTCGTCCAGCAGCAGCAGGTTCGGCTCGAACACCAGCGCGCGCGCCAGCGCCACGCGCTGTTGCTGCCCGCCGGACAACTGCTTGGGCAGGCGGTCAGCAAAGAAGCCGAGTTGCACAAGGTCGAGCGCCGCGCGCACCTTCGCATCCCGGTCGGCGCGGGACAGGCCGCGCACGCGCAGCGGGAAGGCGACGTTCTCCGCCACCGTCATGTGCGGGAACAGGGCATAGCCCTGGAACACCATCCCGAAATCGCGTCGTTCCGGCGGCAGGGGCGTGATGTCGCGCCCATCGAGCAGGATCGCGCCCTCGCTCGGGGCGACAAAGCCCGCCACCGCCATCAGGATCGTCGTCTTGCCGGACCCGGACGGGCCGAGCAGGGTCAGGAATTCCCCACGCGCGACGTCGAGCGACACCCGGTCCACCGCCGTGAAGTCGCCGTAGCGCTTGGTCAGGCCGCTGAGCGCCAGCGCATGGCCACCAAGGTCGCTCATGCGCGGTAATCCGGCTGCTCGCGATCGAGTTTGCGCCGCAGCGCCTGCCAGGGCAGCCATCCCTTGGTAGGCCCTTCCCCGAACTGGTCGCGCGCGCGCCGCACCACGGGCGCCGGGGGCATCGACAAGGGCACGCCGGAAGACTGCGCGGCCAGTTGGATCCGGCAGGCCTGCTCCAGGTAGTACATCCAGTAGAACGCCTCCGCGACCGTGCGGCCCACCGTCAGCGTACCGTGTTGGCGCAGGATCATGCAGGGCCTGTCGCCCAGGTCGCGCACCAGCCTTTCGCGTTCGGATAGATTGTCGTCCGCTGCGATGCCCTCGTAGTCGTGGATCGCGACGCGGCCGTCGAACTCGATGCTCATCTGGTTCAGCGGGAGGAGTCCGCCGGTCTGCGCCGCCACCGCCATGCCGGCCAGCGTGTGTGTATGCATCACGCACATCGCATCCTCCCGCCCTCGATGGACGGCAGAATGGATGACGAAGCCGGCGGGGTTCACGGGCCAGGATGTTTCCTGCAGCGGCTCGCCATCCGCATCGACGATGACGAGGCTGCTCGCCGTGATCTCCTCGAACAGCATGCCGTAGGGGTTCACGAGGAAACGGTGCCCCTCCCCCGGCAGGCGTGCCGAAAGATGCGTGAAGACAAGGTCCGTCATGCCGAACAGCGCGATCAGGCGATAGGCGGCGGCGAGATCCTCCCGCACCTCCCGCTCGGTCGGAATGCGGTTCGGGTCGGGGCGGATGGGCGGGGGCGGCAGGGGCATCAATAGCCTCGCGCGGGATCATAGACGTTGGGCAGTGCCTCGCCGCGAATCACGCGCGCGATGCAGTCGGCGACATACCGCGCCCGTTCCCGCCGGCTCGGCAGGCTGCCGACATGGGGCGTGACGATGGCCTTCGGATGCGTCCAGGCGGGGCTGTCGGGCGGCAGCGGCTCGGGCTCGAACACGTCGAGCACCGCACCCGACAATTGGCCGTCGTCCAGCGCCGCGAGGATGTCCGGCAGCACCTGCTGCGCGCCGCGCCCGACCTGCACCAGACCAGCACCGCGCGGCAGGCGCTCCAGCAAGGGCGCGGCGATGATCCCCTTGGTCTCCGGCGTCGCGGGCAGCAGGCAGACCAGCACCTCGCTCCGCGCAAGGAAGGCGTCGCGGCCTTCCGCGCCGGCGAAGGTCTCGATGTCCGGCAGCGCCTTCGGCGTGCGCGACCAGCCGATGACAGGGACCCCGAGACCGCGGAGCATCGCCGCGGCGCGCTGTCCCATGGCGCCGAGGCCCATGATGCCGACCGTCCTTTCCGACGCGGCGAAGGGTGCCTCGAAGTAATCCCAGGTCGAGCGCGCCTGGGCGATCGCCATGCGGCGGGCGTCGCGGCTCAGGGAGAGCACGGCCCAGCACACGAATTCACCCATGCGCTGTGTCGCCTCGGGCGGCACGCAGCGGACCAGCGGCACATGGCGCGGCAGGCCGGGATCGGCCGCGATCAGGTCGACGCCGGCGCCAGATCCGAAGATGGCGCGCAGCCGCGGCAGACGCGCGAGCCGCCCCGGCTCCGGGTCCCATACCAGCGCGAAGTCCACCGTGGCGGGATCGAGCGTCGCGTCGTCCCACCAACGCAGGTCGAGCCCGGGCGCGAACTCGGCGAAATGCGCCCGCCATTCGGGGAGGGCGGCCTCGCCCCCCGACTTCACCACCAGGATCACGGGGGCGGATCAGCCCGTGATGGTGTCGATGAAGTCCGCGTTGGCCTGCTGGTAGTTCTGGCCCCACCAGTTGCCGTCAAGGACCACCTGCACGCGGGCATTCTCAGGATCGGTCGGATTGTTCCGGCGCAACTCCTGCGGCACCATGGCGGCCGCGCGCGGGTTGGTCGGCCCGTTGCCGAGCAGTTGCAGCAGCCCGACCTGCGGCTCGGGATTGGCAAGCATGGAGGCGAGCAGTCGCTGCGCCATCTCGCCCCCGGGATTGCCGCGCGGCATGACGAAGATGCCCGCCTGCAGCAGCGCCTGCGGCCAAATGAACTTGATGCGTCCGTTCGTCTCGCGTTCCAGCACCGTGGCGCGGGTGTGCCAGATCTGGCCCATCACCGCCTCCCCGGTCCGGAGGAACTGCTCGCTCTCGCTGCCGCTGTTCCAGTAGACCGCGTTGCGGCGCAGTTCCGCGACCTTCCGCAGGCAGGCGCGGATGTCGAGCGGATAGAGGTTGGCCGGATCCTTCCCGAGCGCCATCTGCGCCGCGTCGAGCGTGGCCAGGGCATCGCGCCGCATCAGCCTTGTGCCGGGGAAGCGCCGCAGGTCCCAGAAGTCTGCCCAGGAGGTAGGCCCGCCCTGCGGGAACTTCGAACTGTCGTAGGCGAGCACGCTGCTGAAGGAATAGGGCGCGGCGCCGTATTCCAGCGCGAAGCCCACCGGCAGCGTGTCCTCCCGCTTCACGATCGAATAGTCGACCCGCGTCAGCAGGTTTTGCCGGCCGAGCAGGTTGGAGGAGGACGCCGAGGAATCGCATAGATCCCAGGTGACGCGCCCGCTTTCCACCATCGACCGGATACGGCCGGCAGACGGCCCTGTGCTGTCCTGCACCACCGTCCAGCCGGAATTCGCGGCCATGAAGGGCTCGCCGTAGAAGCGGCCGAAGCCCTGGTTGGCAATGCCGCCCCAGTTGACCATCACGAGTTGGCGCGCGGCCTGCGCAACTGCGTCCCCGCCGGCCAATGGCGCAACGCCGAGTGCAGAGAGCGCCGCGAGCAGCCCGCGTCGTCCGATCTCCCCGCGCCTGTACTTCCGCACCGCAAGGTCCACGCAATCCTGCTGGAAGGTCTGCATCACCGTCTCTCCTCATCCTGCCCGGGCGCCTGGGGGCGCCGGCCGATGCCTGGCGGACACGTCGCCATGCCCCGCCGTGGCATCCCCACTTGCGATGGCCGATGCGCCGGCGTGAACTCTCCCGGCGAAATCTGACCATGGGCAGGATGATCCGGCAATGACCCTCGCGACAGGGATCTTCGCTTCCGGCTTCAAGACGACGCCCTGGTGGTGGGACGCCGCCGAGCCGCCGCGGCGCGACAGCGTGCTGCCCGACCATGCCGGCGTCGCCGTCGTGGGCGGCGGCTATGCGGGACTATCCGCCGCGCTGACGCTCCGGCGCCTCGGCCACGACGTCGCCGTGCTGGACGCGGAGCGGATCGGCTGGGGGGCTTCCTCCCGCAATGGCGGCATGGTCTCGGGCGGGCTGAAGGTCGCCTCCGGCGCGCTCGAGAAGGCGCATGGGGCGGACAAGGCCCGCGCTATCGCCGCCGCCGCCGCGGCCTCCTTCCCCTTCATCGAGGAGACGATCGCGCGGGAGGCGATCGACTGCGACTACGTCCGCTGCGGCCGCTTCGTGCCGGCCTGGACCCGCAAGCACTACGACGCACTTTCCGCGAAGGCCGACTTCATAGCGGAGGTCACCGGCCTGCCGACCCGCATGCTGCCGCGCGATCGGCAGCGAGAGGCGCTCGGCAGCGACCATTATCATGGCGGCATGCTGGCCGACGCGTCTGGCAGCCTGCATCCCGGCAAATATGCGCGAGGCCTTGCGGACGCCGCCGATCGTGCCGGCGCCCGCCTGGTGGACGGCGTGCGCGTCGGCGGCATCCGGCAGGACGGCGCGGGCTTCCGCCTGACCACCGACCGCGGCCAGATGCGCGCGGATGCCGTGCTGGTCGCGACCAACGGGTACTCCCGCGACGCGCATGGCAACGCAGCCCTGCCATGGCTCGCGCGGCGCATGATCCCGGTCGGCTCCTACATCATCGCCACCGAGGAACTGCCGGCCGAGACGATCGACCGCCTGTTCCCTGGTCGGCGGATGATCAGCGACACCAAGCGCGTGCTGAACTATTTCCGCCCCTCCCCCTACGGCAACCGCATTCTGTGGGGCGGGCGGGCGAGCTTCGGCCCCGCCGCGCCCGACACTGCGGCACCCGTGCTGCACGGTTTCATGACGGCGGTCTTTCCCGAGTTGAAGGAAGCGCGGATCACCCATGCCTGGACCGGCAACGTCGCCTTCACCTTCGACTTCCTGCCGCATATCGGCGTGCAGGACGGCATCCACTATGCCGCGGGCTGCCAGGGATCTGGCGTCGCCATGGCGACCTGGCTCGGCCATCGCGCCGCGCTGAAGATAGCGGGCGCGGAGAACGAGCCCTTCGCGCTGGACGGCCTCAGCTTTCCGGCACCGCCGCTCTACAACGGCAATCCGAACTGGTTCCTTCCCATCGTCGGCGGCTGGTACCGGCTGCGCGACCATATCGACAGGGTGGCCGCATGAACGTCGACTTCGTCCTGCTCAACGGCCGCATCGCGACGATGGATGCGGCGGGAACCGAGGCCGAGGCGCTTGCCGCCCATGGCGGTCGCATCGTCGCCATCGGAAGCAGCGCCGCGATGCGCGGCCATGTCGGCCCCGGCACCACGGTGCTGGACGCGGAAGGCCGCCGGGTCATCCCCGGCATTGTCGACAGCCACGCGCATCCGGATGCCTACGCCGTCCGGCTGCGGACCTGGACTCTCGTCTCGCCCGACCGTGTGAGGACGCGGGCGGAGTTGCTCGACACCATCGCCCGCGTTTGCGCCGCGCTGCCGCCGGGCCGCTGGGGTGCCTTCTACCGGCTGAACGAGCGTGCATCCGGCGGATACCCGACGCTGGACGAGTTGGACGCGGCGAGCGCGGGGCATCCTGTCTTCATCCTCCGCACCGACGGGCATCTCGGCCTCGCCAACCGCGCCGCCTTCGCCGCCTGTGGGGTACCCGCCGACGCCGCGGACCCGCCCTTCGGCGCCTTCGACCGGGACCCCGCCACAGGCGCATTCACCGGCCTGGTGCGGGAGACGGCCGCGCACATCTTCCTCAACGCCGTCCACGGCGCGGACAGCGAGGCCGACATCGCCGAGGGGATGGAGCAGGTGCAGGACGAATGCCTGCGCTGGGGCATCACCTCGGTCGCCAATTCCCTCACGCCATCCAAGGCCATCCGTGCCTACCAGGCGATGCGGCGCGAAGGGCGCTGGCGGATGCGCATGGGCATCATCGCGAGCGGCCGCGACGAGCCGTTGATCCCGCATCTGATCGGCGCCGGCATCCGCTCCGGCTTCGGGGACGAGTGGCTACGCCTGATCGGCGTCGAATGGTGCCCGGACTGCTCGACCTCTGGCCGCACCGCGGCCTATTGGGAGCCCTATGTCGGCACGCCGGTGCCCGGCGAACCGGTGCCGAACACCGGCATGCTGCTCTATGACAAGGACGACCTGACGGTGCGTGCGACCGCCGCGCACAAGGCCGGGCTGCAGGTCATGATCGAGGGCGTGGGTGATCGCGGCATCGACTTCGCACTCGACGTGATGGAAGCGGCGCTTGCCGCGCATCCGGCCGAGGATCACCGCATGCGGGTCGAGCATTGCTGCTACGTCACGCCGCCCATCCTCGCACGGCTGAAGCGCGGCGGGTTCGTCGATTCCTCGGCCACCGGCTTCATGGACGAACTCGGGGAAGCCTATGTCGCCAATCGTGGCCAAGCCGCGATGCGCCACATGTGGCCGCATCGCAGCCTGATCGATGCCGGCATCCCGGCGCCGGGCCATTCGGATTTCGCCGTCTGCCGGGTCAATCCCTTCACCGCGCTTGGCGCGATGGTCACGCGGCGGACAGCGAGCGGCGCGGAGCTCGACCCGCATGAGGCCGTGTCGCCACGCGAGGCGCTCGCCGCCTACACAACCCTGGGTGCCTGGGCGCAACGGGAGGAACTCGAGAAGGGCAGCCTCGAGGTCGGCAAGCTCGCGGACCTCGCCGTGCTGGACACCGACATCCTCGCCAGCGATCCGGCCGCGATCCGCCAGACGCAGGTGCGGGCGACCGTCGTCGGCGGTGTGATCCGGCATCGCGCCTGAGCCCCCTTCCCCGCCGGGCACGCGCCATGCGACACAGGTGACGCCGTTTCGCCGAAAGATCACGCCATGCGCCGCCTGCTCCTGCTCGCCAGCCTCGCCCTCGCGGCGCCACCCGCCTTGGCGCAAGGACTGGTGACCGAACGGACGCTCAGCGCCGCGCTTGCGCACGAAGCCGTCGCGGCGGCGGTCGAGGCCTGCGCCGGGCGCGGCCATCGCGTCACCGCCGCCGTCGTCGACCGTTCGGGTATCGTCCGGGCCCTGCTTCGCGCCGATGGCGCCGGCCCGCACACCGTCGCCTCGGCGCGCGCCAAGGCCTACACCTCCGCCAGCATGCGCGCCGGCACCAGCCAGATCCTGGAAACGGTGCGGACCAATCCCGGCGCGGCGCGGCTGCCGGACATCGAAGGCTTCCTTGTCGTGGGAGGCGGCCTGCCGATCCGCGTGGGCGACGAGGTGGTGGGCGCGATCGGCGTTGGTGGCGCGCCGGGCGGCAACATCGACGACCAATGCGCCGAGGCCGGCATCGCCCGCATTCGCGACCGGCTCGGCTAGACCAGCGTCGCGACTTCCGCGACCGTCCCGCCTTCCGCAAGGCGCAGGATGGCGTCGCGCAGCCGTGTCGCGCGCTCGGCGCCGAAGACCGGTTCCACATTGCCGCGGAACTTGTCCTCCAGTTCCGCATCCGAGAGCGGTGCGCCGGGATCGCCCTTGGGCAGCATCACCGTTTCCTGGAAGGACTGGCCGTCCTCCATGGTGATGGTGACGCGTGCGGGGAAATTCGCGGGATAGAGCCGGTTCAGCTCGGGATCCGCGATCACCTCGGTGCGCTCCAGCACGCGGCGCATGAGCGGGTCGGCGATGCGCGCCGGCGCGAACTGCGCCTGGGTCAGCCGCCCGTCCACCGCGGCCGCGGCGATGCAGTAGGGCACTGAGACCCGGGCCGCCATCACCGAGGCGACCTCCTTGTTCGAGAAGTGCGTGCGTACCGTCTCGTAGGTCTCGTTCGTGATGCGCGCGATGCGTGCCGGATCCGGCCGGTGCTTCGCAACGATCGCGAGCGTCGCCTGGATGGGCGAATGGCTCGCGAGGATCGAGGGAAAGAACTTGAAGCCGTTCTGCAGGATCTCCCATCGCGTCCCAAGCCCATCGGTCAGAGCCGCCTCCTTGGGGTCGAGCGAGAAGGCCGCGAGATAGCCCTTCGGATGTTCCAGGATGCCGGGCGGCGAGGTCATGCCGAGGGCTGCGAGTTGCGCCGAGAGCACGCCGTTCAGTGCCGCCTTGCCGGGATGGAGGCTCTTGGTCATGTCGCCGGATTCGAAGAAGGTGTTGAGCCCCGCCGCCTGCGTTCCCGCAAGCCCGAGCGCACGCTGCACCCCATCAGCATCGAGGCCCATCGCATGCGCCGCCGTCGCCGCCCCACCGAAGGTGCCGTTGGTCGCCGTGGAATGCCAGAAGCGGTAATGCGTCGGCATCACCGCCATGCCGACGCGCACCGCGACCTCATAGCCCGCGACCAGCGCGGCAAGCATGGCAGGCCCCGTCAGGCCGCGCGTCTGCGCCATCGCGAGCGCGGCCGGCACGACGACGGAGCCTACATGCAGCAGCGCGCGCTTGTGCGTGTCGTCATTGTCCGCAGCATTCACAAGGATGCCGTTGGCGAGCGCGGCGAAGGCCGGCTGCGCCGAAAGACCCGGTGCACCGATCACGCCGGCGCCGGGGTTCGCCGGATAGAGCGCGGCGATCTCCCGTGCCACGCGCGCCTTCTCAGCATCCTCCGTCCAGGCCGCGACGGCGCAACCCACGGCGTCGAGCACGACACGCGCCGCCTGCGCCGTCACCTCGGGCGGCATCGCATCCGGCTTCAGCGCGGCGACGAATTCCGCAAGCGCGCGGGTGGTCATGGCGTCCCTCCAGTCATTGCTTGCCGTGCAGCGTGGCCGCGCCAACCGCACGGCGCAAGGCGCTCCGGTTGACGGAGCGACCCCCACGCTGCGAGCATCCGCGCAACGGAGGAACGCCCCATGTGCGACACGGCACCACCGCGCGGAACGGGTTGGCGCGGCTGGATCGACCTGCCCGCGCCGTCGCCGGCCATCCCCGCGGGCCCCTGGATCGACCTGTCACACTCGGTCTCCCAAGCCACGCCGCGCGTGCCGATGTTCCCGCCGCCGACGATCCGTCGCCTCATGTGCCTGCCGGCGGATCCGCTCAACGTCACCGAATTCGGGATGGTAGTGCACACCGGCACGCATCTCGACGCGCCCTTTCATTTCTTCAATGACGGCCCGACCTTCGAGGCGATTCCGCCCGAACGTCTGAGCGGCGCAGGCGTGGTCTGGCGCCTGGACCTGCCGCCCGATTCCCTGATCGAGCCCCATCACCTGAAAGCCGCGCGACCCGCGTTGCGGCCGGGCGACGTGCTGGCCTTCGATACCGGCTGGTCGGATTTCGTGGGCACCGATGCCTATGATCACCACCCCTGTCTCAGCCTCGAAGCCGCATCCTGGATCGTTGCTCAGCGGGTGAAGCTGGTCGCCTTCGACTTCGCAACGCCGGACCTTCCCGTCCATCGCCGGCCAGCCCAGGGGTTCGACTGGCCCGTGCACCAGGTGCTGCTGAAGGACGGCGTGCTGATCTGCGAGCATCTTCGTGGACCGCGACCGCTGGCGGGACAGCGTGCGGACTTCGTCTTCGGTGCCCTGTCGCTCGCGGGGGCAGATGGCGCGCCGGCGCGCATCTTCGCGCGGCCGGTCAGGGAGAGCTGAGCGCCATGGACACCCTTCTCGTCGTCGGCGCCAGCGGCGCTGCCGCGACGCGCGTGATGGAGCGCGCGCGGGCCGTGCCAGACCTCGCCGTAATCGGCCTCTCGCGCCACCGCCCGGCCGGCGCCGGTGCCTGGATCGAAGCCGACCTGTGCGACGCCGATGGACTTCGCCACGCACTCGCAGAACATCCGGAGATCACCCGCATCGTCTACGCATCCCGGGCACCGCATGGTGAGAGCGGCGTCGAGGACGTGCCGGCGAACACCCGCATGCTGCGCAACCTGCTCGACGCCGCCGAGGGCTCGCTGCCGCGCTTCGCGCATATCCATCTGATCCACGGGGGCAAGTGGTATGGACTGCACATCGGCCCCTTCCGCACGCCGGCACGCGAGGATGATCCGCGGCACCTTCCGCCCAATTTCTACTATGACCAGCAGGATCTGGTGGTCGCGCGCCAGCGTGGGCGCGCCTGGTCTTGGAGCGCAAGCCGGCCGAACTTCGTGCTCGATGTCGCCCCCGGGCGCGCGCGAAACATGGTCTCGACGCTCGGCGCCTATGCCGCAATCTGCCGCGAACTGGGCGTGCCCTTCGACTTCCCGGGGCGTGCCGGCGCCTGGACGGCGCTGCACGAGGTGACGGAGGCGACGCTGCTCGCCAACGGCGTGCTTTGGATGGTGCGAGACCCGCGCGCGGCAAACCGCGCCTTCAACATCACCAATGGCGATGCTTTCCGCTGGTGCGACCTCTGGCCGTTCCTGGCCGACCGCTTCGGTCTGCCCTGTGGCCGTCCGCGCCCGATGTCCATGCCCCACTGGATGGCGGACAAGGAACCGGTCTGGGAGGCGATCCGGGCGCGCGCCCGGCTGCGCCTGCCGCTGTCGGACGTGGCGAGCTGGCCGTTTGCTGATTTCTTCCTGGGCATGGACTACGACGTGCTGTCCTCCATGACCGCCGCGCGCGCGGCGGGCTTCACGGGCTTCGTCGACAGCTGGGCGATGTTCGCGACGCAGATCGAGGGCTATCGCGCGGCGGGCGTACTGCCGCCCGTCTAAAGCACTATCCGATCGCACCGAATCAGCGTGATCGGATTTCGTGCTGTGGGTTCAATGGTTTCCAGAACAAGGAATCCGATCAGCCGTTTCCGGCTGATCGGATGTTGCCCTAGCGCCTGAGCGCAAGGCGCTTCGGCGTGGCGCCGCTCGCACGCGCGGCGAAGCGCGCCACCACATCCTCCGGCCAGGCGCCGACGCGCCGTGCCGAGAGGTCGACGCAGAGATAGAGAACCTCGTTCTCCGCCGCCTGCCAGCCTTCCGTCGCGTGGAACATGGTATGGCGGCAGAGCAGGCGCTTGGCGTCGAAGGCGAGGACCTCGCTCTCGAAGGCGAGCGGCGCGCCCTGCGTCACCTCCCGCGTGTAGGCCTGCCAGGACTCGGCCGCGAAGGTGCCGAGCCCTCTCTCCTGGAAGCCCTTGCCGAGACCGAGCGACGGCCACACTGCGTCCGTCGCCAGGTCGAAGGCCACGAGGTAGTAGGCGAGGTTCATGTGCCCGTAATGGTCGACCCATCCGGGCAGCACATGACAGAGCGGCGCGCGCACCATCCTCAGTGGATGTCGTCGGCCTTCGAGAGCGCTTCCTTGAGCTTGTGCACGTCGAAGCCGGGCGCCTTGACCATGTCGAGGATCACCTTCTCGCGCCGCGCGCCGAGCTCGATCGCCGCCGGCAGCTTGGTGACGACGTCGTGCGGAATCACAACGGCGCCGTGCCGGTCGGCATGGATGACGTTGTCATGCTTCACCTGCATGCCGTGGATCGTCACGTCGCAGTTCAGCGCGACGATATGGACGTAGGCATGCGACGGATTGACCACGCCGGCGATGCCCTGGAAGCCCGGCGCGAACATGTCGAGGTCGCGCACCGACCCGTTCGTCACCACGCCCTGCGCGCCAAGTCCCTGGTGCACGGCACTGTTCACCTCGCCCCAGAAGGCGCCCACGCCCGGCGTGTCGTCCAGGTCCTGCAGGCAGACCACGGTCGGCAGCGCGGCATCCGCCACATACTCGTACCAGGCGACCCGCATGGCGCGATCCGCATCCTTGCTGCGACCCGAGGGGAAGGCGGCGCGCTGTGTACCGGTGCGCGCGAGGCCGCAGATCGGCGGCAACTTCGGATCGACCGCCGTCATCGGGCGCACGGTGAAGCCGTGCCCGCGGCGCTGCGGAGCGACGAGCTCAAGCGCGTTGCAGATGGTGGGCGTGTCCCACTGGCGCAGCGCCTCGAGATCCGCGGCGGTGAAGGGGTAGGTCGTCATGTCGGTGTCTCCTCCGGGCCACCAGCATCGGGCGGCGGCCCGTTCCGGTCAAACCCGCCTCAGTCGGCTTGCACGTTGCCGTCGCGGACCACGCGCAGCCAGCGCGCGCGCTCGGATGCGACCAGCCGCGCGTAGTCGGCGGGGGGGCCGCCGCGCGGCGTCGTCCCGCGGCTTGCAAGCTGCTGCCGCACCCCGGCATCCGCAAGCGCGGCAAGCACGGCCGCGGACATCCGCTCGACGACGGCGTCGGGCGCACTGCGATGCGCGTGCAGCCCGAACCAGGCCTCGGCCTCGAAGCCTTCCAGTCCGAATTCGGCGCCGAGTTCCGACAGCGCCGGCACGTCCGGCAGGTCGGGCACGCGCGTGCGGGCGGTCACCGCCAGCGCACGCACCGTCCCCGCGCGGATCTGCGGCAGCGCGGTCGGGAGGTTGTCGATCAGCGTGTCGACTTCCCCGCCCACCACGGCGGTCATGGCAGGGCCCGCGCCGCGGTACGGCACATGCGTCAGCCGCGCGCCCGCGAGCTGGCCGATCAGCTCGCCCGTCAGGTGGGTGGAGGTGCCGTTGCCGGCCGAGGCGAAGTTGCGCTCGCCCGGCTGGCGCCGCGCTTCCCGAAGGAAGTCACGGATGTCGCCGGAGGGCACCTTGCGCGGATTGGCCACCAGCACGTTCGGCACGGTCACGAGCAGCGTCACAGCGCGGAAATCGGTCTCCGGATCGTAGGCCAGGTTCCGGTAGAGGGCCGGGCCGATGGCATGCGACGCGATCTGGCTCAGGAACAGCGCATGGTCGTCCGCTTCCCTTGCGAAACGGCCGGCAGCGAGCGTGCTGCCCGCGCCCGGCTGGTTCTCCACGACCACGGCACGGCCGAGCGGTTCCCGCATGGCGGTCGCGACCAGCCGCGCGACCACGTCCGTCGTACCGCCGGGCGGGAAGGGGCAAATGAGGCGAAGGTCGCGCTGCGGCCAGGCGCCTTGCGCGACGGCTGGCATGGCAAGCGGCGCTGCGGCGAGGGCAAGCATGGAACGGCGGGCGATGGCTGGCATGGCGTGGCGTCTCCCGGTGACGGCGTGGGAGGATGCGGGCGAGCGGACGGGCTGTCGAGATGCGGCTTGCCGTCCGCACCGTCCCTGGCAGGATGCGCCGCATGACCGAGATCGCCCCGCCCGACCATCCGCCGCATGACGCCGGCGGCCGCTACGCCGGCCCCATCACGCGCGAGGAGCACGAGCCTGCGCATTGGGAGAAGGAGGCGGACGCGATCCGCATCCTGCTCGCCGACCGGAAGCGGCACTTCTTTACCACCGACGAGAGCCGCCGCGTACAGGAAGGGCTCGATGCGCCGGACTACTGGGCCATGCCCTACTACCAGCGCTGGATCCTCGCCTTCTCCTCACTGCTCGACACAAAGGGCGTGATCCCGGAGGCCGAGATGCAGGCGGAGGAGGCACGCCTGCGCGCGGCCGGCCTGCACCGTGTGGAGGGCGCCCCAGCCGCACATCAGCATCACGATCATGACCACGAGCATGACCACGACGATCACCCCTACCAGCAGGATGACGACGCAACGCTCGAGGAGCTTCCGCCGCTCCGCCTGCGTGGACTTGCCGTGCGTAACCTCCTTCTCGCCAAGGGCATCGTGACGGCCGAGGAGATCCGGACCGAGATCGAGCGCATGGACAGCCGCGGACCGCACAACGGTGCGCGCGTCGTCGCGCGCGCCTGGACCGATCCAGGCTTTGCCGCGCGGCTCGCCGCAGATGCAGGAAGGACCGTGGGGGAACTCGGCTTCTCGGGCGGGGAGACGGTGCTGACGGCGCTGTTCAACACCGATCGACTGCACAACCTCGTCGTCTGCACGCTCTGTTCCTGCTATCCGCGCAGCGTGCTCGGCCGGCCGCCGGCCTGGTACAAGTCACGAGCCTACCGGGCACGCGCAGTGCGCGACCCGCGCGGCGTGCTTGCGGAATTCGGCACGCACCTACCCGACGATGTGGAACTGCGCGTCCACGACAGCAATGCGGAGCTGCGCTACATGGTCATCCCGGCTCGCCCTGCCGGGACGGAGGACTGGTCAGAGGAGCAACTCGCCACCCTTATCACACGCGATTCGATGATTGGCGTGACGCCGGCGAAGTCTCCCTAGCCGCCCATTCGCTGCGCGTAGCGCACGCGCCAGCCCTCTCCGCCGATCCAGCGGCGGAGGCCCGCGCCATCGGGCGCCGCGCCGCGCAGCGCGACCAGGCTGCGCCATGCGAGCGCCGTCATGCAGGAAATGACCGGCGCGCCATCGACCGCCGGGCAGTCGAGGATCGGCTTCAGCGTCGGCATGCCGGTGCCAAGCATGACGATCGCATCCACGCCCGCGCCGCGCATGCCGGCCAGCGCCTCCCCCGCGCTGCCCGCGGACATGGCGTAGATCGGGTGGAAGGCATCGCCAGGAGGTGCCGCCGCCACGATCCGCCCAACCGTGAATCCGCGCGACGCCCAATAGGCGGCGGAGGCTTCCGTCAGTTCTGCCGGATATGGCGAGACAAGGCCGATGCGCCGCGCGCCAAGGGCCGCGAAGGCATCACAGACCGCCCGCGCCGCCGTCACGAAGGGGATGGCGAGCCGTGCTTCGAGCCGCGCGACCGCCGCATCCTCCGCATCCCGTCCCACCAGGTAGGAGGCACCGGTGCAGGCGAAGGCGATCGCGCCGACCGGGGCATTGGCGAATTGGGTAACGGCGAAATCCAGCCCATCCACATAGTCCACCAGGCGTGCGGCGATCGTCGGCTTCGGGCTGGTCAGCCGGGCGTTCAGCATCGCCGTCCGCGGCGGAAGCAGGATGGCGAACTCCGGCTCGACCGTCGTGTTCGCTTGTGGCGTCAGCACGCCGAGCAGTCCGTCCGCTGCGTATTCGACCGACATGCGCGCCTCTCCCCGGACCCTGGACGACCGTGCCACGATGCCTCACTTTCCGGGCGTCACGGAAGGAGGCGACATGGCAGGCCAGCGCGATCCGATCGCCATCGTGGGCGCCGGGCCCGTCGGGCTCGTCCTGTCGCTTCTGCTCGCGCGCGCGGGACTGCCTGTCGCGCTGCTCGAGGCGGGAGAGGACATCAGCGAGGAACTCCGCGCCTCCACCTTCCACCCGCCGACGCTCGACATGCTGGACGGGCTCGACCTGGCCACGCCGCTGATCGCGCAGGGGCTCGTCACGCCGACCTGGCAGATCCGGCGGCATGAGGATGGCGCGCGCGCGGTCTTCGACCTCTCCGTCATCGCGGCCGATACCGCCCATCCCTACAGGCTGCAGGCGGAACAGTGGAAGCTGTCGCGCCTCATCCTGGCGAAGCTGCATGCGGAGCATCGGGACGCCGCGCCACGCTTCGGCTGCGCGGTCGATGCGCTGACGCAGGACGCGGACGGCGTGACCTTGTCGGGCCAGGGTTTCGAACCGTTCCGCGCCGCCTTCGTCATTGGCTGCGACGGCGCGCGCAGCGTCGTGCGCAAGGCGATGCAGATGCCGTTCGGCGGCGACACCTACCCCGAGACGACCATCCTCGCGACGACGCCCTTCGACTTCCAGGACGTGTTCGATGGCCTGTCGAACGTCAACTACATCTGGACGGACCACCCCGCCTTCTCGGGAACCTTTTCCCTGCTGCACGTGCCCGGGCGCTGGCGCGCCAGCCTGCACACCGCTCAGGGCGAGGATGTGGAGGCCGCGCTGACGCCGGACGCCATCGAACGCAAGCTGCACGCGATCCATCCCAAGGGCACGCCCTATGAGGTGCTCGACCTCCGCCCCTATCGAATCCACCAGCGGATTGTGGGGGATTATCGCCGCGGACGGATGCTGCTCTGCGGCGACGCGGCGCATCTGAATTCACCGTCCGGCGGCATGGGCATGAACGGGGGCATCCATGACGCCTTCGAGCTCGCCACGCATATCGCCTCCGTCTGGCGCGGAGAGACAGACCTGACGCATCTCGATCGCTACACCCGCCGCCGGAGGCCGGTCGCGGAGCGCGAGATCATCGCCCAGGCCGATCGCAACCGCGCAAGGATGAGGGAACGCGATCCCGCCCGCCGGGCGCAACTGCTCGCCGATATGCAGGCCATCGCAGGCGATCCGGTCCGCGCGCGTGAGCACCTTCTCCGCAGTTCCATGATCAGCGGCCTGCGTGCCGCAGCCGCCATCGCCTGAAGGAAGCCGTCATGCAGCGCCGCGCGATCCTTGCAAGCCTCGTCGCCGCGCCCGCTATCGCGCAGGCCCAGCCGGCGCCATGGGCGCCAGCGAGGCCGGTGCGTCTGGTCGTGCCCTTCCCGCCGGGCGGCGCGACGGATGTCGTCGCGCGGCTCGTCGCGCACCGCATGGGGACTGCGCTGGGGCAGACGGTCGTGGTGGAGAACCGCGCCGGTGCCGGCGGGACTGTGGGCAGCGACGTGGTCGCGAAAAGCGCGCCCGACGGACACACCCTCCTCGTGTCGAACATCGCGAGCCAGGGCGTCGGGCCGTCCGTCTACCGGACCATCCCCTATGATGCGATGCGGGACTTCACGCATATCGCGCTGCTGGCCGCCATACCGAACGTCCTGATTGTCAACGCGGATCGGCCGGTCGCGTACGTTGCGGAGTTCGTCGCCTGGGCGCGGCGCGATCCAGGCGGCATTCGCGTCGCGTCCCCGGGCAACGGCTCCTCGAGCCACGTGACGCTGGAATTGTTCAAGCGTCTGGCCGGCATCGAACTCACCCACGTGCCCTATCGCGGCAGCGGCCCGGCGTTCAACGATGTTGTCGCGAACCAGATCGAGGCGATGATCACGACGCTGCAGGAAGCCGGGCGCAACAGCCGCGTGCGCATCCTGGCCGTGATGAGTGAAGGCCGGATCCCGGGCTGGCCCGATGTCCCGACCATTGTCGAGCAGGGCTTCCCGGACCTCGTCGCCTCGACCTGGTTCGGTCTCTCGGGCCCGGCCGGCCTGCCCGCGCCGATCGCCGACAGGCTGCATGCCGAGGCACTCGCGGCCCTGGCCGCGCCGGACGTGGCGCAGCGGCGGGCGGAGATCGGTGCCCAGTCGCCGCCGCTCTCGCGCGCGGACTACACCGCCTTCGTCCAGCGCGAGATCACGCGCTGGGCGGAGGTGGTGCGCGTATCCGGCGCGCGGGTGGACTAGCGCGACAGCGCCCGCCAAACGCTTTCGGGCGTCAGCGGCATGTCGACATGCGCGACGCCCAGCGCATCGCACACGGCCGAGACGATCGCCGGCGGCGCGCCGCAGGCCCCGCCCTCCCCAGCGCCCTTCACGCCAAGGTCGTTCGACGGGCATGGCACGATGTTGAGGCCGAGGCGGAAGGATGGCGCATCGCCTGCCCGCGGCATGCAGTAGTCCTGGAAGGTGGCGGTCAGGAATTGGCCGCTCTCGGAATCGTAGCGCGCATGTTCCAGCATGGCCTGGCCGATGCCGGACATGATCCCGCCATGGCACTGCCCGTGCACGAGCATCGGGTTGATCACCACGCCAACATCGTCGACAGCGGCGTAGTTTACGAGCACGACCTCCCCCGTATCGGGGTCGATCTCGACCTCCGCCACATGGCAGCCATTGGGGAAGTTGCATTCCGTGTCGCGCGTGTAGGTCAGGTTCTCGTCCAGGCCCGGCGTCTCCCCAGGCGGCAACCGCGCCGGATCATGCGCCGCGGCGATCACGGTGGGCCAATCGACGGTGAGGTCGGTGCCGGCCACGTTGAAGCGCCCTTCCGCGAACTCGATATCCGCCACGCCAGCTTCCAGCAGGTGTGCCGCGATGCGCTTAGCCTTCGTGAGAACAAGCGCCGCGGTGCGCGTGATGGCAACACCACCCATCTGGGAAGATCGCGAACCACCCGTGCCCGCGCCCTTCTGCACCACGTCGCTGTCGCCCTGCACCAGGTCGATGCTGTCATAGGGTATGCCGAGCTTCTCGCTCAGCACCTGGGCGTAGGCGGTCTCGTGCCCCTGGCCATGGCTGAAGGTTCCCACCGTCAGCTTCGCGCGACCTTCGGGCGTGAGCGCAACGCGCGCCCATTCGAAGGGCTGGCCGCCGGAGGCTTCGATGAAGTAGCCGAGGCCGATGCCACGCTTCTTTCCACGCTGCGCCGCGTTCGCCCGACGCGCTGGGAAGCCCGCCCAGTCGGCGAGCTTCAGCGCCATCTCCTGCGTCTCCTCGAACCGGCCGGAATCGATCACGTTGCCGGCGGCATTCGCATAGGGAATCTGGTCGGGGCGGACATAGTTGCGCCGCCGGATGTCGTCGCGCCCGATGCCGAAGGCGGCCGCGCCCTGGTCGAGCAGGCGTTCGAGCACATACGCCGTCTCCGGCCGCCCGGCGCCGCGATAGGCGTCAGTCGAGACGGTGTTGGTGAAGACGCACTTCACCTGAACATTCAGCGCCTGGATGTCGTAGACGGTGCCGTTGATGCGCCCACCAGCGAGGGTCGGGATACGCGGCCCGAAATCGAGCAGGTAGGCGCCCATCGCCGCCGTCGTGCGGATGCGCACGCCGAGCGCCTTGGCGTTCGCGTCGAAGGCCATCTCCGCACGCGTCACATGGTCGCGCCCGTGCGGATCGGACAAGAAGGTCTCCGTCCGCCCCGCGCGCCACTTCACCGGTCGCCCCAGGCGCTTGGCCGCCCAGAGCACCATCGCGGTTTCCGGGAACAGCTTCCCGCGTAGGCCAAAGCCACCACCGACATCCGGCGAGACGACCCGGACCTTCTCGAGCGGCACCTTGAAGACGATCTTCGCGAGGCCCTCCCGCACCCGGATCACCCCCTGGGTCGGGGAGGTCAGCGTCCAGCGTTCCCCGTCCCATTCGCCGAGGGCGACGCGCGGTTCCATCGGATTGCCGACGAGCCTGTTCTGCACCAGGTCCATCGCAACGACGCGATCCGCCTTCGCGAAGGCGGCGTCCGCCATCTCGGACCGCCCGC
This sequence comes from Neoroseomonas rubea, assembly GCF_016106015.1. Taxonomy (GTDB): domain Bacteria; phylum Pseudomonadota; class Alphaproteobacteria; order Acetobacterales; family Acetobacteraceae; genus Neoroseomonas; species Neoroseomonas rubea. The sequence continues at coordinate 30,043 of NZ_JACADQ010000003.1, read as the reverse complement.
TGTCCCAATGGACGCAGAGGTTGCTGCCATTCTGCTCCCAGATGACGGGCGAATCCGGGTCGAGCGCCCTGCCCGTCTCGGTGACGCTGGGCAGGATATCGTAGTCGATCGCGATTAGTTCGCAGGCATCCATCGCCTGCTCCCGCGTGTCGGCGACGACGAGCGCGACGGGGTCCCCCACGAAGCGCACGCGGTCGGTCTGGAGGATGCGCCGCGGCGGGCAGAAGAGCGGCCTTTCCTTGCCCGGCACATCCACCTGCACGGGTAGCAGGCCGAGGCCGTCGGCATCCGCATCGGCGCCGGTGAGCACCGCGAGGACGCCGGGCGCGGCCATGGCCTCCCGCACATCGATCGAGACGATGCGCGCATGCGCATGCGGGGACCGCAGGATCGCCGCATGCGCCTGGCCAGGACGGTCAATATCGTCCGTGTAGGTGCCCCGGCCGGTGAGGAGGCGGACATCCTCCTTCCGCCGCACGGGCTGGCCGATGCCGAACTTGTCCATGTCCTGAATCCCCGGTACGTCGCGCCGGATAGATGCCGGGCGCGCGCGGCTTGTCCAGGGGTCAGCCGAGCGCGGCGAGTGCTTCCGCGACGGTCGTGACCTCCGCGACCGGGCGCAGCCCCTCGACGGCGGCGCGGTGTATCTCCTCGGAGAAGGCGGCGCAGCCATCCTCGAGCAGCTTCACGTCGAATTCCCGCACATGCGCGCCGCGCACGGTCGAGGCCACACCGCCATTCGTCACGATGCCGGCAACGAGCAGCTTCCGAACGCCCGCCCGGCGCAGCACCCATTCAAGACGGCTGTTCCAGAAGGCATCGTAGCCGAGCTTCTCGACCGGCAGTTCCGATGGCGCCAGCTCCTCGACCAGCGCTTGCCCCCAGGATCCGGGCGCGAAGTCGCCTTTACCGAGGAAGGGGCGCATGCGCCTCAGATGCTCGGAGATGAATGGTTCGCCGTCGCGCCCGGGCACCAGGGTGAAGTGCGTCGAGGCGATCCAGCCACCCTTGGCACGGATTGCAGCAACAAGCGGGGCAAGCCGCGCCGGCAACGCCGCGATGGCCGGTGCGGACTGGCCCGCCCGCCCATAGGCGCCGCGCGGATGGATGAAGTCGTTCTGCAGATCGCAGAGCAGCAGCGCCGTCTCGGCGATGGATATGGGCGCGCCCGCCATGTCAGGCCCTCTCGATGATCAGGTTGCCGAAGCGATCGACACGCGCGGCGAGGCCGGGATCGACGACGATGGTCGCATCCGGCTGCTCCAGCACCGCGGGGCCTGCCACCACGGCGCCGACGGGCAGCGCAAGGCGTGCGAAGACCGGTGTGTCGTGCCACGCTCCGTCGAAGCGGACCGGGCGGCTGCCCTGCGCCGCCGTCGCGACGGAGGCCTCCTGCCCCGGTGCGAGCATGGCCAGGTCGAAATGCGGTCGCCGCCCAATCGCCGCCGTGCGCAGCGTGACGATGCGCACCGGCAGCCCCGGCAGGAGTCTCGTGAAAGCGCGGCCATAGGCAGCCTCGAAGGCAGCGCGAACAGCCTGAGCCGTCACGCCGGTCGTGCCTTCGCCGAGGTTGACCGGCAGAGGGACCGCGACGGTATGCGTCTGCCCCGCGTAGTGCATGTCGAGTTCGAAGACGGTGTCGATCCGCTCGAGCGGCAGGCCCGCCTCGGCGACGATAGCCCGCGCGGCCTCCGCCTCCGCCACCATGCGCGCGTCGAGCGCCGCCGCGTCGAGCGTGTCGAGCGCGAGGTTCAGCGTCCGTACCTGGTCGTGGCGCACATCGGCGATGATGCAGCCCAACGCCGAGGTCACGCCCGGATACCGTGGGACGAGAGCCGCCTTCAGCCCTACCTGCCGGATCAGCGCGCTGACATGCAGCGCGCCGCCACCGCCGAAGGGCAGCGCGGCAAAGCGTCCGGGATCGTGCCCGCGCTCGATCGAGACCAGCCGGATTGCGCCCGCCATCTTCGCGTTCGCGACGCGCAGGATCGCCTCCGCCGCCGCGAAGGCATCGAGGCCGAGCGGATCGCCGACATGGCGTGCGATCGCGTCGCGCGCCGCATCCACATCCAGGCGCGCGAGCGTACCGCCGATAGGGCGATCCGGATTGATGCGGCCGAGCACGAGGTTCGCATCTGTCAGCGTCGGCCGGTCATTGCCCTGCCCGTAGCAGACCGGGCCCGGCCGGCTGCCGGCGCTTTCCGGCCCGACCTGGAGCAGCCCGCCACGATCGACATGCGCGATCGACCCACCGCCAGCGCCGATGGTGGTGATCTCGATCATCGGAGAGCGGATGACAAGGCCGAAGTCGATCGTGGCCTGCGCCGCCAGTTCCATCCGCCCGCCGGCAACGACGGACACATCAAAAGACGTCCCGCCGAGGTCGCAGGTGATGGCGTTCTCGAAGCCCGCCGCATGCGCAATCGCTGCGGCCGCGATGACGCCCGCCGCGGGGCCGGACAGCGCCGTGCGCACCGGCATCCGCCGCGCCGTCGCGGTCGACATGATGCCGCCGTTCGACTGCACGATGTGAAAGCGTCCCGTAAACCTCTCCTGCGCGAGCGCGCCTTCGAGCCGGCCGAGATAACCCGCGACGACGGGTTGGAGATAGGCGTTCAACGCAGCCGTCGATGCGCGCTCAAACTCGCGGATCTCGGGCAGGATCTCGGAGGAGACGGAGACATGCGGGTTGGGCCAGATCGCACGCACGGCAGCCGCAGCCGCCTGCTCGTTCGCCGAATTCGCATAGGCGTTGATGAAGGCGATCGCGCAGGCCTCGGCGCCCGCGGCGAGCAGGCGCCGCGCGGCATCACGCACCGCCTCGAGATCGACATGCGTGCGGATCGTACCGTCGGCGAGCGTGCGCTCCGGCACCTCCAGCCGCAGGTCACGCTCGGCGATGGGCGTGAAATCGCCCCAGAGGCCCCAGGTGTGCCGGCGATCGCGGCGGCGCATCTCCAGCACATCGCGAAACCCCGCGGTGGTGATGACGCCGAGCCGCGCGCCTTTGCGTTCCAGCAGCGCATTCGTACCGACTGTGGTCCCGTGGACGATCGCCTCCATCCCCGCCGCGCCACCGAGCGCACGCAGGCCGGCGAGGAAGCCGGAAGCCTCGTCGCCGCGGTTCGAAGAGACCTTCGCCGTGCGGAAGGCGCCGGCCGAAGGGTCATACAGAAACAGGTCGGTGAAGGTGCCACCGACATCGACGCCGACGATGAGCCCGGTCATCGGGACACGTTCCCATCCGGCGCCACGGAGACACCGTAGTCGCGGACCGCGGCTTCGACACTGACATGGCCGAGCCGGATGTCACGGGCGACGATCTCGACCGGCCGCTGCATCGGGTCGCCCCAGCCGCCGCCGCCGGGGCTCTCCAGGCGCAGGCGCTGCCCCTGCCCGATCGCGACGCCAACCACCTTGCTCGCCATGGGCGGCGTCGCGCGGCCTTCCGGCGTCTCCCACCAGAAGGCGTTGGTCGCACCGGCGCCACCACCCGTCACGCCGAAGGGTGCGAAGCGGCCGCGTTCGCCGAGCAGCGCGATCTCCGTCTGACCCGGGGCCAGCGCCTCGATCTCATAGACAGCGCCGACGCCGCCGCGATTCAGGCCTGGCCCGCCGCTGTCGGGCCGCAATGCCCATTGCGTGAACATCACGGGGTTCGCGGCTTCCAGGATCTCAATCGGCGGGATGGTGGCAGTCGAGATCGGGTTGTTCGCGTGATGCAGCCCATCGCTCTCCGGGTTACCGCCAAGGCCGCCGCCGAAGAAGGAGAACATCACCCAGCGCGTCCCGTCCGCCCGTTGGCCGGAGAGCGAAAGCGCGTTGATCGTGCCGAAGGGTGCGGCCGTCGCGCGGTCGGGCCTCGCCTGGCCGAGCGCGCCGAAGATTACGCCGATCAGCCGCAGGATCGTCTCGGTGTACCCCGCGACAGGGCGCGGCGCAGTCGCGCCGAGCAGCGTCGAAGGCGGTGCGATCACCTCGACAGGACGCAGCACGCCGGCATTGGCGGGCACATCTGGGAAGGCATGCTTCAGCGCGACGTAGCAAGCTGCGACGGTGGTCGCGACGGAGATGTTGATTGGCCCGGCGCAGGGCGGCGAGGAGCGCGAGAAATCCAGCACGAGCCGCCCGCCCTCGATGCGCATGTCGAGCGCAATGCGCAGCGGCTCATCCACCACGCCGTCGTTGTCGAGGAAATCCTCGAAGCTGTAGTGGCCGTCCGGCAGGGCCGTGATCTCTGCACCCATCAGCGCCTCGGCGCGATCCATCAGCAGGCCAAAGGCCTCGGAAAGGGCCTCGTCGCCGTGCTCTGCCAGCAGGTCCGCGAGGCGCCGCTCCCCGAGGTCGAGCGCGTTCAGCTGCCCGTTCAGGTCGCCCCAGTTCGACTGCGGCACGCGCGAATTGGCGGCCAGGATGTCGAGGATGTCCTGTTGCATCGTGCCGGCACGGATCAGCTTCACCGGCGGGAAGCGCACGCCTTCCTGGTGGCTTTCCGTCGCGCGCGGATTGTAGTTCCCCGGCACGTTGCCGCCGATGTCGAGCCAATGCCCGACGCTCGCGAGCCAGCAGAAGACGCGCCCGTCGCGGAAGACCGGCCGCACGAGGCGGAAATCGTTCAGATGCGTGCCACCCTCATACGGGTCGTTGAACAGGAAGGTGTCGCCCGACGCGAGGCCGCCTTCCGCCTTCACCTTCGCGATCACGGCCCGGACCGCGAAGGCCATCGCGCCGACGAAGATCGGCAACCCCTTCGTGCCCTGCACGAGCGTATCGCCGGTCTCGGCATGATAGAGGCCGTGGCAGGCGTCGCGCGCCTCGGCGATGATCGGGTTGAAGGCGCTGCGATAAAGCGTCGCGTCCATCTCGTCGGCGATCTGCTCCAGGCGGCCCTTCAGCACCGCCAGCGTCACGGGGTCGATGGGCATCGCTACAATCCGAGATAGGCGCGCTGCAGATGCGGGTCGGCGCGGACATCCGCCGCCGCGCCGCCGAGGACGAAGGCGCCGTTTTCCAGCACATGCGCCTCGTCGGCGAGGTCGAGACTCTGCGCGACGTTCTGCTCGACCAGCATGATGGCGAGGCCCTCGTCATGCAGGCGGCGGATCAGGGCAAACATCTCCTCGACCAACAGCGGCGACAGGCCGAGCGAGGGTTCGTCGAGGATCAGCAGTCGCGGCTCGGCCATTAGCCCCCGCCCGATCGCGAGCATCTGCTGTTCCCCGCCCGAAAGCGTGCCGGCGAACTGCCGCGCGCGTTCCTTCAGGCGAGGGAAGGTGGCAAAGACACGGTCCATGTTGCGCGCCCGGTTGCCGCGCGCGCGGCGATAGGCGCCAAGGTCGAGGTTCTCCCGCACCGTCAGGTTCGGGAAGATCTTGCGGCCCTCGGGCACATGCACCAGGCCGGCCTCGGCGATGGCGGGCGGTGGCAGACCGTCGATGCGCCGACCGTCGAAGGTGATGCTGCCCGCACGCGGCTTCACCAGGCCGCTGATCGCCATGTTGAGCGTCGTCTTGCCCGCGCCATTCGCCCCGAGCACGGCGACGATGCGACCGGCGGGTACCGAGAGATCGACGCCGCGCAGCACCGTCGTCAAGCCATAGCCGGCCTCGAGCCCACGAATCTCAAGCATGGGCACCGCCCTTCAGCCGCGCCGCCGCCCCATGGCCCAGATAGGCTTCCACCACCTCCGGTGCCGCGACGACCTCCGCCGGCGTGCCCGAGGCGATGATCCGCCCCTGCGCCAGGACATGGACGCGGTCGCAGAGGTTCATCACCGCCTGCATCACATGCTCGATCATCAGCACCGTCACGCCCGAATCACGGATGGCCCGCACGACGGGGACGATGTCGCGCACCTCCGAAGGGTTCAGGCCGGCGAGCACCTCGTCCAGCAGCAGCAGCTTCGGCCGCGTCGCCAACGCACGCGCGACCTCGAGCCGCTTTCGGCCGGCGACGGTCAGCGCCGCGGCCGGCTTGTCGAGCTGGTCGGCGAGGCCGACACGCATCGCGACCTCCTCCGCCACCGCCAGCGCGGCCGGGCGCTTCGCCTCCCGCAGGAAGGCGCCGACCGCGATGTTCTCCCGCACCGTCAGCCCGGCGAAGGGCTGCACGATCTGGAAGGTGCGCGCGAGGCCCATGCGGGCGAGTTCGTGCGGGCGGCGGCCGGTGATGTCCTCCCCTTCCAGCAGCACCAGCCCGGCGGTCGGCTTCTCGAAGCCCGCGACGACGGCGAAGAGCGTCGTCTTGCCCGCGCCGTTCGGGCCGATCAGGCCGGTGATCGAGCCTTCCGCCACGTCAAGCGTCGCGTCGTTGACCGCGACCAGGCCGCCGAAGCGCTTCGTTACGCCGCGCACCGCGAGGAAGGCGGGGTCGGGACCGGTGCCGGTCATGGCCGCCTCCGGCGCCGCAGCAGCCCCGGCAGGTCGCGCGGCGGGTAGCGGACCACGAGGATCAGCACGATGCCGAAGACAACCAGGTCGATCCCCGGGATGCTGCCGGCGATGGACTTCGTCGCCTCCGCCAGCCCGTGCAGGATCACAGCGCCCAGCACGGGGCCGAAGACCGTGCCCGCGCCGCCGACGATGGGCGCCAGCAGCGCCTCGACCGAGATCCAGGTGCCGTAGGCAATGTTGGCGTCGAGGTAGAGGAAGTACTGCGCGTAGAGGCCTCCTGCCGCGCCCGTCATGCCGGCGGACAGCGCGATGGTGCGCAGCTTCACGGACAGCACGTCGACGCCGAGCGCCTGCGCCGCCGCCTCGTTCTCCCGCACCGCGACCAGTTGGGCGCCGAGGCGCGAACGTTCCAGCATCAGGGTCGCGACCAGGGCGAGAGTGACGAGAGCGAGCGCGACCCAAAGGAAGGTCCCGCGCTCAGCAAACTGGAAGTTCGCCGGGTCGGCGCGCAGCCGGATCAGGATGCCCGCCGCGCCGCCCGTCACCTCGGAGGCATTGGCGAGCACGCGGAACACTTCGGCGAAGGCAAGCGTGACGAGCGCGAAGTAGGACCCGCGCAGCCCCGAGCGGAAAGCGAGGAAGCCGATCGCGAGCCCGACCAGCGCCGCGAGCCCGATGCCCGCCGCGAAGGCCGGATAGGCGTTCATGCCGTAGCGGACCTGAAGGATCGCGGTCAGGTAGGCGCCGGTGCCGAAGAAGGCCGCATGTCCGAAGGAATACTGCCCGCCATAGCCGCCGAGCAGGTTCCACCCCTGCGCGGCCAGCGCGATGATCATGGTGAAGACGAGGAAGTTCAGCACGACGTTGCTGCTGACCAGCAGCGGCGCAAGCGCCACGACGGCGGCGAAGGCCAGGATCGGTAGCAGGTCCCGCGCCGTCATGCGCGCGCCCCGAACAATCCCGTCGGGCGGACCAGCAGCACGAGGATGAAGATCAGGAAGATGCCGATCTGCCCGAGGCTGTCCCCGAGATAGAGGCCGGAAAGGCTCTCCACGACGCCGATCACGAGCCCGCCCACCAGGGCGCCCACCACGCTGCCCATGCCCCCAAGCACGACGATGGTGAAGGCCACCAGCACGAAGGCATTGCCGACGCGGGGCGAGACGTAGAAGGACGGCAGCAGCAGCGCCGCAGCGATGGCCAGGCACGCCGTTCCGATGCCGAAGGTGACGGCATAGATGTGGGCCACGTCGATCCCAACCAGCGCCGCGCCCGTTCGCTCCTTGGCGACCGCCCGGATCGCCTTGCCCGTCGCGGTCCGCGTCATCAGCAGGAACAGCGCCACGCCCACGGCGAGCGTCGCGCCGAAGCCGACCAGGCGCGGCCAGGACAGCAGCGCGGGGCCGAACTCCACCACCTCCATCGCGTAGGGCACGTCGATGCTGCGCGTATCGGACCGGAAGATCGCAAGCATCAGGTTCTCGACGATGATCGACAGGCCGAGCGTCACCAGCAGGATATTCTCGTCCTTCCCCTGGCTCGCCGGTCCGATGACCAGGCGCTGCACGCCGTAGCCCAGCACGAAGAACAGCCCGGCGAGCGGCAGCGCGGCGACATACGGATCAATCCCAAGGGCGGTGCGCGCGACATAGGCCGCGTACATCGCCGCCGTCAGCAGCGCGCCATGAGCGAAATTGATGATGTGCAGCACGCCGTAGACGAGCGTGAGGCCGAGCGCGACGAGCCCATAGACGGCCCCGGTCAGGAGGCCGTTGAGAACGGCCTCCAGGATGATCTCCGGCGGGAAGCCCACGGATCAGCCGGTGACGGGGAAGACCGGCTGCGCGTCGGCAAAGTCGCGAGGGAAGATCACCTTGATGTCCCCACCCTGGACCTGCGTGTTCACCGGCTGCCCGGCCTGGTTCTGGCCGTTGACGAAGCGCGTCGCGCCATAGGGCATGATGTGCCGCTCGAAGCGCCCATCGGTCGCGGCCAGCGCCTGGACCAGCGCGGCCCGGTCCGGGCGCCCCGCGCGTTCCAGCGCATCGGCGACCAGCATCACCGCCGAGTAATTGAGCGGCGTGTTGTAGAGCCAGAAGCGGTTCTGCGCCTCGACCGCGCGGCGGAGCTCAGCGGTCTTCGGCTTGCGCGGATCGGCCCAGTGGTTGCAGTCCATCACCAGGTTCGCCGCATCCGGGAATTCCCGCACGAAGCGGAAGTTGGAAGCGGCGCCGTTCAGCACGCAGTAGATGCCCTTCGGCCGAATGCGTTGCTGCTGCATCGTGCGCGACAGCAGCACGAATTCCGCATAATAGGACGAAGGGATCACGAGGTCCGGCCGAAGCGCGCGAATGCGCAGCGCCACGTTGTTCATGTCCCGCGCCGGCGTCGGGTGCGCGATCGTCTCGAGCACCTCGAAGCCGCGCTTGGGCAGCTCCGCGTTCAGCAGCCGCGCCATGCCCGAGCCGAACAGCCCGTCCTCATGCACGATCACCACGGTGCGGGCCGGCTTGCCGGCGGCGTCGTTCAGCGCGACCAGGTTGTCGAGCGCGGTCTGCGTCACCACGCCAAAGCCAGGGCCGAAGCGGAAGGTGTTGGTCAGGCCGCGGCTGACGATCTGGTCCGACACGCCGACATCGACGACATAGGGCAGGTCGTAGCGAGAGGCCGCCTGGGAGGCGGCGAGGCAGATCGGGCTCGCGAAGCCGCCGACCACGGCGACGACGCCTTCGGCCTGCATCTTCTCGACCTCGGCCACGCCGCCTTCCGGGTTCGAGCGCGCATCGCCGAACACCATCTCGATCCGCGCGCCGCCGAGTGCGCGGAGGCCGCCCGAGGCATTGATCTCGTTGATCGCGAGCTCGGCGCCGAGCCGGCCGTATTCGCCATCCTGCGACAGCGCGCCGGTGACCGGCTGGAGGATGCCAAGCTTCACGGCCGGGGCCTGGGCCCCCGCGACGCGCGGCGCCGCAAGCCCGGCAGCCGAAGCCAGCATGAGGCCGCGCCGGCCGATCATCATCCCGCTCATCGATACCGCTCCCTGCTTCGGGGGTTGCTTTCCCCCAACCGCCTTACTGGCCCCTGCGCCGCGGCCGCGCAAGGCGGCTGGCGGATCATTCCGGGCGGAGGATGCGGAAGGCCTGGCTTTCGAGGAAGTCGAGCCGCGCCGCGGCATCGTCGGCCCGGCAGACCATCACGCCGGTGACACCGAGGCCCACCATGCGGCCCGGCGGTGGTGGCGCCTCCTCGGCGGAGTCGTCGCCTTCGGGTGCCCCAACCGCCTCGATGGGACGGTCTGGCAGGAAGATGCCTTCGCCGCTGTCGATCTCGACGAGGATGTCGTGACCGGTGCTGTCCAGTTCCAGGACGCATGCGGCTGGCGTCGAGCCAGTGACCGCAAGCGCCGCGAAGCGTGGCGGCGCCTTCCCTTCTGGATGCGCGCGAAGCCGGATGATCGCATCGGGGGCGGGTGTGGCGCAGCCGATGTACAGCCGCAGGGGACCCTCGGTGCCCGCAGGCAGCGGAAGGCGCAGACGCGCGACGCCGGGCCGCGTCCAGCACCCCCAGGGCTCGAGCGGATGCCAGGCCGGCCCGTCGCGCAGCTGGTCGGCCATGGCCTTGGCACGACCGGCCCTGCCGCCGCCCACCAGCCCCAGGCGGTAGGTACGGCCGGGCTCGACCGGGAAGGGTTTCGTCGGCGCGGCCCCTGCCCTCGCCCGCGCCGCGACCTCCCGCATCACCTGGTCGGCGATGTCGCCCCAACTCCGCAGGCGAACCGTCTCGGCGATCAGACGTTCGCGGGCCGCGCGCGCCGGCGCGTCGAAGATCAGGCCTTCGAGCGCCGAGACGAGGTCCGGCACGTTCTGGGGCTCGAAATAGACCGCCGCCTCGCCACCGGCCTCGGTCAGGGAGGTGTTGCGTGCGACGAGCGGGATGCGACCGAAGGAGAGGCTTTCTGTCACCGGCAGCCCCCAGCCCTCGTAGAAGCTGTTGGTGACGGTGAACATCGCCTTCGCATAGAGCGCGGCGAGCGCGACGTCGGGCACGCCGTGCGCGATCGACACGCGCTCCTGCAGATCGGGTGAATTGGCAAGCAGCGTCGTCGCCGCCTCCGCCAGCCAGCCGGCCTTGCCGACGCAGACGAGGCGCGGCATCCGCGCGACGCCATGGCGACGGATCAGCGCAAGCCAGGCCTGGAACAGCATCAGGTGGTTCTTGCGGCTTTCGATCGTGCCGACGCAGAGAATGAAGGGCTCGCCTGGGTCCGGCAGGTCGGCGCGCGCAGGCCAGTCCGGAGCCGCCGCCGCGCCGATATCCTGCCGGAGATCAGCATCGAGCGGCACGACAGTGATTGGCAGCGGTCGCTCCGGCGCGATCTCCGCGGCGATCCGCCGCGCGTCAGCGGCCGACCATTCGGAGATGGCGAAGGCGTGGTCGGCCAGCGCGACCATGCCGGAGAACCACTGCGCGAATTCCTCAACCAGCGCGCGCTGGCAGTGCTCCGGCGCGACGAGTGGGATGCAGTCATAGACCAGCGGCACGTAGCGCACGCCGACCTGGCGGACGAGGTCCCGCACGCGCAGGAAATAGTCCTTGATCCACCACGATGTGCCGAGGTTGACGAGGCTCGCGCCCGGCGCGAAGGCGAAGTCCTGCCCCTCGCGCAACGCCGCGCGCACCTCCTCCACCACGGCGCGCCAGGCCGGCGCGCTCGCCTCCCCGCCGGTGCGCGACAGCCGCCACAGCCGCAGGAACACGTCGCGCCCGATCTCCCGCCAGGCCCCGCTCGCCTCGTCGAAGGCGACGACGGACGGGGCGACGCCCTCGATCGGGTCGAGCAGCGCACGGGCGGTCAGGCTCAGTTGCACGCGCTGGATGCCCGTCGGCGTGCGGTCCATGTTGACGTAGGCGACGAGGTCGGAGCTGTCGAAGACGACCTGCAGCGGCTGGCCCGGCGCGCGCGCCGAGGCCGCAACCGGTGTCGCGTGACGCGCGAGGACGCCTGCCTCCCGCGCTGCTTCGTGGTTGTCGGGGTCGAGCTCGAGCGCGCGCATATAGGCGCGCCAGGCCTGCGAGGCCTCCCCCAAGAGCTTCAGGGCATGGCCCATCTGCAGATGGACGTCCGGACTGTTCGGCGCGACCGCCGCGGCGGCCCGATAGGCAACCAGTGCTGCCGCCGGGTCGCCGGCCTCCTTCAGGCAGTGGCCGAGCTGGATCCGTGCGCGCCAATCCTGCGGCCATGCATCGAGATGCGCGCGATAGGCCGTGATCGCCGCATCCCACAGGCGCTGGTCGCGATACTGGTCCGCACGAGCGAGGTCGCTGTCCATCGCGCCGGTCATCGCCCCGCCCTCATGTCTCGAACCTGGCACCGAGCCGCGCATAGGCGTCGCGCAGCCGGGCCCGGTAGCGTTCGGGAGAGAACAGGGCAGCCTGCGCGGGTCCGGCTTCTGCCAGCCGCCCGCGCAGGTCGGCGTCCGCGTCGAGGGCGCGGATCGCCTCAACCATCGCCCGGGTGTCGTACGGATCGATCTTGATCGCGGCATCGCCCACCACCTCCGGCATGGAGGAGGTGTCGGACGTCATCACCGGCGTGCCCAGCAGCATCGCTTCCAGCGCCGGAAGCCCGAAGCCTTCGTACAAGGACGGGAACAGCACCGCCTTCGCGCCGCGGATCAGGCTCACCAGCAGCGGGAAGGGCGCGTAGTCGATGTGCTGGACGCGGTAGCGCGTCTCGATCCGGCCCTCGCGCGAAAGCAGGTAGCGGACGTGATCGTTGTCCGCGAGCAGGCGCAGCTCTTCCTCCGACTTCCAGGCCTTTTTTCCGAGGATGACGAGCGGATCCTGCACGCCGGAGGCGAGATAGGCTTCGATCAGCCGGCCGACGTTCTTCTTGGGCTCGATCGCGCCGAAGAAGAGGAAGTAGCGCTTGTGGGCCAGGCCGAAGGTGCCTTCGATCTCGGTCACCACGTCGCTGACGGGCTTTTCGGCGTATCGCTTCGGGATCTCGACCGCCTGGTAGGTGTTCGTCACCTTCTCTTCCGGTACGCCGAGAAGGGAAACGATGTCGCGGCGGGATGCCTCGCTGACGGTGATGATGTGGTCCGCCTTGCGGCCGAGCTGCATCACCAGCCTGTAGTAGAGCCGCTTGTTGTCGAGGGTTGTGTAGGGCAGGCGCAGCGGCACCAGGTCGTGCATGGTGTAGATGTTGCGCGATCGGCGCGCGCGGATCGCGAGCGGATAGGTCCAGTGCATCAGCTGCGGCGGCTGGCGGAAGAAGACATTCATCCGCCGCCGGTAGAGCTTGAAGTGGACCCGCTGCGCCTCGAACAGGTTCTGCACGTTCCACACATGGTCGAAGTGCGGCAGGCGGGAACGGAACGCGTCGCGCACCACGCGCCCGGTGATGGGTACCTGGGTCGCGATCTCACCGAAGGGCGTGCTGAAGGCGCGACGGGTAAAGTCCGCCGCCTCCGCGACTCGGGACGGGCGCCCGACGCGGGGGTCGAAGAAGCCGATCTCCCGGATCAGCGGGCTTGCGCTGATGGTCGAGGTCTTGGTGCCGTACAGGACGCCGACCTCGGCACCGATGTCCCGAAGCCCGAAGGACAGGTTGCGCGCATAGGTGGCGACGCCCGTGCCCTGCTCGAGCGCGAGGTTGTAGCCGTCGATGAAGATGCGCGGGGGGCGCGGGGCGGGCATGGGCGAATTCCGATGCGTAAACGCGGGATCGTGAACGGGACAGTAATCCCGTTACGTTCTTGCATCGAAACTGGCAAGCGGCCTCGCCGAGGTCAAGCGAGGCCGGAGCACATCCTCAGTCCAGGAATTCAGGCGAAACGAGGCGCGGCAGGAACAGCACGACGTCGGGCCAGACGATGATCAGCATCAGCACCGCAAACATCGGCAGCAGCATGATGAGCGTATCGCGCAGCGCGTCCATCATACGCATGCCCGCCACATGGCAGGCGATCATCAGGCACAGACCATAGGGTGGCGTGACGAGACCGAAGGCCAGGCTGACGATGCCGATCATCGCGAAATGCACCGGGTCGATCCCGGCGCCGGCGGCCAGCGGCTGCAGGATGGCGCCGACAATGATGATCGAGGGAATCGCATCGAGGAAGCAGCCGACGACGAGGAACACCGCGGCGATGAAGAACCCGGTCGCGATGCGCCCCATGCCCCAGGCGGAGACACCCGACAGGATCGCCTCCGGGATCTTATAGTAGGCGAGCAGCCAACCGAAGCACGAGGCGGTGCCGACGCAGAACAGCGCGACGGCAGCGAGGCGCCCCGTCTCCCCAAGCGCGCCCCAGAGTTCCTTCAGCCCCATCTCCCGATAGACGAGCAGCGAGAGCGCGCCCGCGTAGAGCACCGCGATGCAGGCGCTCTCGGTCGCGGTGAACCAGCCAAAGACCTTGCCACCAATGATGATCAGCGGCGTCATCAGGGCCGGGACCGAGACGGCAAGGGCCGCGAGCAGTTCTCCCCAGGCCGCGCGCGGATAGGTCGGATAGCCGCGCGCCTTCGCGTAGGCATGCACGGTCGCCATCTGCACGGCGCCAATCAGGATGCCGGGCACGATGCCGGCCAGGAACAGCGCACCGATCGATACGGTCAGCACCCCGCCCCAGACGATCATCAGGATCGAGGGCGGGATGATCACCGCGAGCACCGCCGAGACGGCGGTGATGGCGACCGAGAAGCTGTCGTCGTAGCCCTCCTTCCGCTGCGCCTCGATGAAGATCTTCGACTGGGAGGCGGCGTCAGCGGTGGATGAACCGGAAATCCCTGCGAAGAAGAAGGACAGCACCACGTTGATCTGCGCCAGGCCGCCGGGAAAATGGCCGACCAGCGATCGTGACAACCGCATCAGCCGATCGGTGATCCCGCCCACATTCATCAGGTTCGCGGTCAGCAGGAAGAAAGGCACGGCGAGCAGGATGAAGGAGTTGTAGGCGTTGAAGGTCTCCTGCATCAGGACCATCGGCCCCAGGCGCGATTCCAGCACCAGCACGGGCAGGCAGGCGAGGCCGAGCGCGACGGCGACCGGAACGCGCAGCGCCAGCAGGATGAAGAAGACGCCGAACAGGATCCAGGCGGCCTCGGAGGCCGCGAGTGCGTTCCCGCCCATCAGGCGCCATCCCCGTGCAGGAGCACGCGCACGTCATCGACGAACTTCTCGCCCGCGAAGAGCAGCCAGGAGAACCCGAGGATGGGCCATGGCAGGTGGATCAGCCAGAGCGGCAGTTCCGCGAGTTCGCTGATCCGGAACCAGGCGAAATCCACGAACTCGATCCCGAACCATAGGAAGACGGCGCCGAAGGTCAGCACGAACAGGCCGGAGACGATGTCCATGAAGGCCCGGAATCGGCCCGTCAGTCGCGGCCACAGATCCACGATGAAGTGAATCCCCTCCCTCTGCCCGACGATCGCCCCGATCATGACGGTGTAGACGAGCAGGAAGCGCGCCATCTCCTCCGTCCAGATGTAGTGCGGCAGAAGGCTCGTCTGCCGGGAGACGACCTGCAGTGTCACCGGCAGGACGAGGATAAGGACGGAGATCGCGAGCAGTCCGGACAGCAGCCGGCCATAGAGGTCGGCTGCCCGTCGGACCGCGCCGCGCAGGCCGGTCGGGGTCATGTTTCGCTCCGGGCGAGGCAGGACATCGGCCGGGGGACGCACCTCCCCCGGCCGCGCGCGATCAGGACGAGATCGCGTTGATGCGCGTGTAGATGCCTTCCGCGTCCACCTCGCGCGCATAGGCGATCATGACCGGGTCGACCGCGCGCTTGAGCGCGGCGCGCTCGGTGAACTCGACGCGCCGCAGGCGTCCGGCACGCTCCAGCGCCTCGATCTTCTGCCCGTCCTCGGTGCTCTCGGCCTGGCGGCCGAAGACGCCGGCCTCGCGGCCCGCGCGACGGACCGCCTCCTGCAGCGGAGCGGGCAGGCGCGCGAGCGTCTGGGTCGCGAAGCAGATGGGCCGGATCGTGATCGCGTGCTGGGTCATGATCAGGTTCGGCGCCACCTCGTAGAAGCGCATCGCCTCCACGCCCGCGGCCTCGTTCTCGCCGGCCTCGATGACGTTGTTCTGGATGCCGTTGTAGACCTCGTTGTAGGCGATGACCGAGGGCGACATTCCCGCCGCCTGGAAGGTGCGCGACCAGATCGGCGCGCCCTGCACGCGGACCTTGAGGCCACGGAGTTCCGCCATGTTCGTCACACGCTTGTTGGCGAAGATGTTGCGCACGCCGCCGCCGGCATAGCCGATCAGCGCGACGCGGGCGCGGCGCTCCACCTCCTGCGCGACCGGGCCGAACAGGTCCTGGTCCAGCACCTGGTTCCAATGCGCCAGGTCGCGGAACAGGAAGGGCGCGTCGACGAAGGGCGCGGCGCGGCTGAAGGTGGACATGTGGGCGGGCGAGACGATGCCGTAATCGACCGCGCCGCGGCCGGCGGACATGTACTCGAAATACTGCTTCTCGAGCCCGAGGCTGGAGTTCTTGTGGAGCACGAAATTCACCGGGCCTGCGGTGTAGTACTGCTTCACCAGTTCCTCGAACCGCACCAGCGCGCGGGTGAAGACATGATCGTCATTGAACTGGACGGCGCCGTTGAGCGTGATGGCCTGCTGCGCGCGCGCGACATGCGGGCTGGCAAGCAGGGCTGCGCCGGCGGCCGCGCCACCGAGCAATTGCCTACGGTTCATGGATCGCATTCTCCCTCAGATGCGCCGGCTTGGTGCCGGCTGTGGGCCGACTATAGAGGCGGAAACGCCGGCTTGGGAACCGCACGGTTACCGCCTCTTTTCGCCGCAGGACGCCCGCGCGAGACTGTGGCATCAAAGGAGAGACGCCCATGAACAGGCTGGACCTTGCAGGACGCGTGGCGGTCGTGACCGGCGCGGCGCGCGGCATCGGGCTCGCGATCGCGCGACGCGCCATCGATTCGGGCGCGACCGTCGCGGTCTGGGACATGGACCGCACGGCCGCCGAAGCCGTCGCGGCATCGCTCGGCCGCGCCAGCGCCCATGTGCTCGACCTGACCGACGAGGCGGCGATCGGCGCCGCCCATGCCGCGACGCTCGCCGCCCATGGCCGGGTCGACATCCTGGTCAACAACGCCGGCATCACCGGGGGCAACGCGCCGTCCTGGGAACTGCCCGTCGCAGAATGGAAACGCGTGGTCGAGGTGAACCTAGTCGCGCCTTATCTCGTCACCCGCGCCATCGTGCCAGGCATGATCGCGGCGGGTTATGGGCGGGTGGTCAACATCGCCTCGATCGCGGGCAAGGAAGGCAATCCGAATGCCTCGCACTACAGCGCCTCCAAGGCGGGGCTGATCGGCTTCACCAAGTCGCTCGGCAAGGAACTGGCGAAGACCGGCGTCCTGGCCAACTGCATCACACCGGCCGCCGCCGAGACCGACCTGTTCCGCCAGATGACGCCGGATCAGATCGCCTGGATGCGATCCAAGATCCCGATGGACCGCTTCGTGAAGGTGGAGGAGATCGCGGCCATGGCCTGCTGGCTGGCGAGCGAGGAGTGCTCTTTCTCGACCGGTGGCGTCTTCGACATCTCCGGCGGGCGCGCCGTCTACTGAACCTCCGCCAGGATCGGCAGCAGGTATTCGGCGAAGAGCGGGGGATTCTCGGTGAACGGGAAGTGGCCGATCCCGTTCATCCGCGTAAAGCGCGCGCCCTTGATCTTTAACGCGGTCGCCTCGCTCATCTCCGCCGTGCAGGAGTAGTCGTACTCGCCAGTGAGCATGAAGAGAGGGCAGCGGGCGGTGTCGATCCGATGCACCCTCTCGCGCGCGTCCCATTCTCCCGAATAGAAGCCGATGTCGCGGTCGAAGGTGGCGTAGCCGCCCTGCGAATAGTGCCACCAGATGGCTGCCGCGCATTCCGCGGGGCTCTGCGGCGCCATCAACCCATGGATCCATTCGGGCACGAAGATCGCCTGGTTGATCCGCGGATCGTCCGCCCAGGGGCTGCGCCGACCGGCCACATGCTCGCAGGCCTCGCAGGCGATAATGGCGGAAAAGGCCTCCGGATGGCGCAGCGCCACCTCGAGGCAGATCTCCCCCGACATGGAAGCGCCGAGCAACACGGGGCGCTTTAGCCCCGCCGCCTTCACCACGCCCATGATGATCTCGACATAACGATCCGTCGTCAGGCGCCAGGCGCCGGGCATCTCGGCAGGCGGCGGGCTCTTGCCATGCCAGGGCATATCGAAGGCGGTGATGCGCCAGTCCTTCGTGATGCGGGGATCGGCCATCAGGCCGTGCGCCTGGCGGTTGTCCGCTCCCGCGGTGTGCAGCACCAGCAGGTCCCTGCCCTGCCCCGCCTGCTCGGCATAGAGCCGCCAATCGCGCCCATCGGCCAGTACGTCGAGGTAGCGCCCCACGGGATCGGCACGGGTCGCGGTGGGCAGCGACGGTCGCGGGAAGGCCGGCACCGGCCCGTTCCCGCGCAGCACCAGCCAACGCCCGACCTCGAGCACGCGGCGTGCGACATGGCAGTGGCGCAGGAACTCGATCTCATCACCGGTCACGCGGAAGCCAGGCACGCGATGGCGCATGGCGAAGATCGCGTGATGGTGCCGCGGCGGGATCGGTTCTAGGTGCTTCGCCCAGATCTCCGGCGTCGCCTCCAGCGCGAAGGTCTCCGGCCCGGTCACACCACCGAACCCGAACGCCGCGCGTGCATCCCCGCTGACGATCGCGAAGCGTACCGCGACGCCCTGGCGCCATTCCGCGAGCACCGCATCCTCGGCGCAGGCCGCCTGCCAGCGGGCAACGAAGCTCTCCCATGCGCTGCCCTGCGGCCAGCCTGCCATGCGACCCTCCTGCCGTCTCCTCGGACCGAGGATGTCAGCAGCCGCAGGGCCCGGCAACCGGCGTTGCCAGCCAAAGCGGGCCCGCGCACATTGCCGCAGATCCAACGTACGCCATCGGGGAAACGACCATGAGTGCACCAACCAAGATCGCCGTTGTCACGGGCGCCGGCACCGGCGTCGGCCGCGCCGCCGCCCTCGCCCTGCTCGGCGGCGGCTGGACGGTCGTGCTGACCGGCCGGCGCAAGGAGGCGCTGGAGGAGACGATCGCCCTCGCCGGCGACGCCGCCCCGCGCGCCCGCGCCATCCCCGCCGATGTCGCGGACCCGGCGGCGGTCGATGCGCTGTTCGGCGCGGTGAAGAAGGAATTCGGCCGGCTCGACCTGCTCTTCAACAACGCCGGCCAGAACGTCCCGGGCATGCCCTTCGAGGACCTGACCTACGCCGACTGGTCGCGCGTCGTCGCGGTGAACCTCACCGGCTCGTTCCTGTGTGCCCAGGCCGCCTTCCGCATTATGAAGGACCAGTCGCCCCAGGGCGGGCGCATCATCAACAACGGCTCGATCAGCGCGCACACGCCGCGACCGGACAGCGCGCCTTATACGGCGACGAAGCACGCCATCACTGGGTTGACCAAGTCGCTGATGCTGGATGGCCGGAAGTACGACATCTGCGCGGGGCAGATCGATATCGGCAACGCCGCGACGCCGATGACGCGCCGCATGTCGCAGGGCGTGAAGCAGGCTGACGGGACGGTCGCCGTCGAGCCGACCATGGACGTGAACCATGTGGGGCAGGCCATCCTGCACATGGCGAACCTGCCGCTGGAATCGAACATCTTCACGCTCACCATCAAGGCGACGAAGATGCCGTTCGAAGGGCGCGGCTGACCAACAGAAGGTCGGGGGAGGGGAACCTCCCCCGAACCCCCATCCCTTCCTTGCCACTCCGCCCTCGCAGACGCGCGGTTCAGATGTCGCCGCGTTCGAGCAAGAGCCGCTTCACCTCGTTCTTGGGCACCTTTCCGTAGCCTGAGCGCGGCAGCGCATCCCACACCACGATACTCGTCGGCCACTTGTAGCGACCTAGCCGGCCATCGAGATGCGCCATGACTGCAACCGGGTCGATCGCGGCGCCTTCCGCGGCCACCAGCACCGCAACCCCGGCCTCGCCCCACTTGTCATGCGGCACGCCGACGACGCAGGCCTCGGCGATGGAAGGATGCGTCAGCAGCACCTCCTCCACCTCCCGCGGATACACGTTCGACCCGCCGGAGATGTACATGTCCGACTGCCGGCCCGTGATGTAGAGGAAACCGCGCGCATCGAGATGACCGAGGTCGCCCGTGTGGAACCAGCCTCCCGCGAAGGCCTTCTCGTTCGCCGTCGGGTTCTCGAAATAACCGGCCATCACGGCGGGGCCGCGGACGCAGATCTCACCCGTCTCGCCGGCCGCGAGCCGGCGGTTCTGCGCGTCGAGGATCGCGACCTCGATCCCGGTGCGCGGATAGCCGCAGGACCCAATCGGGAAGGCCGGGTCATCCTCCAGGCTGTGCCATTCGGGCGGCAGGACCGTGATGTTCCCGGTCACTTCTCCCAGGCCGAAATACTGCACCAGGCAGGGGCCGAGCTTGCGCAGCGCGTGCTTCTGGTCCTCCCGGTACATCGGCGCGCCGGCATAGATCACGTGCTGCAGGCTCGAATGGTCGTGGGCATCGACGCTGGCGTCACGGCACAGCGCGTTCAGGATCGTCGGCACCGTGAACATGTTGCTGACCCGATGCTTCTCGACGAGGCGCCAGGCCTCCGGCACGTCAAGTCGCTCCCCTGGCAGCAGCACCGAGACCGAACCGCGCGCCACCTGCGCCATGGCGTGGATGCCCGCGCCATGCGACAGCGGCGCGACCACGAGCGACGCGTCGCGCTCGCTCAGCCCCGGCATCAGGTCCGCGATGTGGTTCACCACGACGAAGGCCAATTGCCCATGCGTCAGCGTGCCGCCCTTGGGCCGCCCCGTGGTGCCCGAGGTGTAGAAGAGCCAGGCCGGATGATCGCGATCCACCGCCGCCGTCTCCGTCACCCGCGCGGCTGATCCCTCCGCAACCAGATCCTCCCACGACAGGCCCACCCCCTCCCCCACCGCAACCTCCAGCAGGCAGGCCGCATTCTCCGCGCGCGCCGCCGCGCGATGCTCCGGGAAGCCGGTGTCGAACAGATGCGCCCGGCAGCCGGCATTGGCCGCCAGGAAGGCAACCTCCGGCGGGCTCAGGCGAAAGTTCGTCGGCACCCAGACCGCGCCGATCAGCCAGCAGGCCCAGCAGGATTCGAAGATGGCGTTGCCGTTGCGGGCATGGACGAGGACGCGGTCGCCCGCGCCGATCCCCCTCGCCCGGAGCGCCGCCGCGGCCGCGGTGACGCGCGCCGCGACCTCGGCCCAGCGCCACGTCCGGTCGCGCCAGACCAGCGCGGGACGCTCCGGCAGCCGCCAGGCCGTCTGCAACAGCAGGCTCGCGAGGTTCGAGGTCGGGATCATCGGCGCTTCCTCCGCCCCGTGGTCTGCCGCGCCCCGCGCCACCCCGCAAGCGTGCCGGCGCTTGCGGCGCGGCCCGTGCCCGGGCAATCCTGCCGGGAAGCGCCACCCAGGGCGCGCAGATGAACGATCCGTCAGGGAGAGACGCCAGATGACCGAAACCCACCTCCGCGGCTCGCGCCGCACGCTCCTGCTCGCGGCCGCGGGCACGAGCCTCGCCATCCCGCTGCGCGTCCGCGCGCAGCAGCAGTACCGCCCGGAATACAAGGTTTCGGTCGTGGGCAACCGGCCCATCCCGCTCTCCGGCGGCGCCTTCGACTGGGCTGACCTGGTCACCCAGCGCTCGGGCGGACGAATCAACATGAAGGTCTATCCCGGCAGCCAGCTCGTCGGTGGCGACCAGACGCGTGAGCTCGTCGCCATGCGCCAGGGCGTGATCGACATGGCGGTGTTCAGCACGATCAACATCTCGCCGCAGATCCGCGAGATGAACCTCTTCTCACTGCCCTTCCTGCTGCGCGACCATCGCGGCTTCGACGCCATCATCAACGGGGAGGTCGGCCAGGATCTGTTCCGTGCCCTCGCCGCGCGGGAAGTGGTGCCGGTCGCCTGGGGTGAGAACGGCTTCCGCGAACTCTCCAACTCCAAGCGCGAGGTCCGCCGCCCCGAGGATCTGCGCGGCATGAAGATCCGCTTCGCCGCTGGCGCCATCTTCAGCGAGATCTTCACCGCCCTCGGCGCCAACCCGCTGCAGATGTCATTCGCCGACCTGCAGCCCGCGCTCACGACCGGCGCGGTGGACGGGCAGGAGAACCCGGTCAACCTCTTCCTTGCCTTCCGTATGGACACGCTGGCGCAGAAGCATCTGACGATCTGGAACTACGTCGCCGATGCGGGCGCCTTCGTCGTCGCCAAGTCGGTGATGGAGAGCTTCGCGCCGGCGGACCGCGACCTGATCATCGCCTGTGCGCGGGAAGCTGCGCAGAAGCAGATCGCCGAAAGCCGCAAGGGGATCGGCATCGGCGGCGACCGCTCGGCGATCGAGGAATGCATCCGCCGCGGCGTCTCGGTGGCCGAGCTGACTGCGGCGGAGAAGACCGCCTTCGCGACTGCGACGCGCCCGGTGTTCGACAAGTGGGCGCAGACGGTCGGCATGCCGCTCGTGCAGAAGGCGCAGGCCGCCATCACCAGCGCCACGGCCTGAGAACCAGGTGAGCGCCGAACTCGACCCGGCTGCGACCCAGCCGGACCCGCGCACGCGCCTCCCGCTTTCCTTCGAGCGGGTGCTTCTCGCGCTCGCCATGGGCGCGATGGCGCTGATCACCGCAGCCAATGTCGCGGCGCGCTACCTGACCAACGTCTCGCTCGCCGTCACCGAGGAATACTCGGTTGTGCTCATGGTGATCGTGACGCTGATCGGCGCGGCGCTCGCCACCGCCGGCGGCCGGCACATCCGGGTCGAGTACTTTACGGGGCTGCTGCCCACCACATGGCAGCGACGGGCGGAGATGCTGGCGCTCGCGCTCGCCATCGCCTGCTTCGGCCTGCTCGCCTGGTTCGGCGCGAAGCTGGCCTATGACGAGTATCGGTTCGAGGTGCTCTCCAACGGCCTCGGCAATCCGAACTGGTGGTACACTGGCTGGCTGCCGCTGCTCTCGCTGCTTGTCATCGGCCGGGCGGCAGGGCGGCTGGTCCGGCTTGCGCGCGGAGAGGCGGGATGATCGCTGCCACGCTCTTCATCGCCTTCGGCGTGCTGCTCATGGCCGGCGTGCCGGTTGGCATTTGCCTCGGCCTCGCCGGCGCCTTCGCCATATGGCTCGCCAACCAGGCGATCATGGCGATGCCGACCAATGTCTATGCCGGCATCGCGAAGTATCCGCTGATCGCCATACCGATGTTCGTGCTGGTGGGCTGCGTGTTCGAGCGCACGGGCGTCGCGCTGCGGCTCGTGCGCTTTGCCCAGGCGCTGGTCGGCGCGGGGCGCGGCGCGCTCGCCTCGGTGGCCGTGATCGTCGCCATGGTGCTGGGCGGCATCACCGGCTCGGGCCCGGCCAATTCGGCGGCTGTCGGGCAGGTGATGACGAAGTCGATGGTCGAGGACGGCTATCCCCGCCCCTTCATCGCCAGCACCGTCGGTGCGGCGGCCGCGACGGACATCCTGATCCCTCCGTCAATCGCCTTCATCGTCTATGCCGTGCTGGTGCCAGGCGTGTCCGTCCCCGCGATCTTCGCGGCGGGCATGATCCCAGGGCTGCTCGCGGGCCTCTTCATCATCGGTGCGGTCGTCACGATCTCGATCGTCAAGGATTTCGGCGGGAAGGCGCGGAAACGGGAGGCTCTGGCCGTCTGGCAGACCTTCCGCGACGCGATCTGGGGACTGATGGCGCCCGTCGTGATCCTCGGTGGCATGCGCATCGGCATCTTCACGCCGACAGAAGCCGCGGTCGTCGCTGTGTTCTACGGCCTCTTCGTCGGCTTCGTCGTCTATCGGTCCCTGACGTTCCGCGACGTCTACGAGATGCTGGTGGAAGCCGGGGAGATATCGGCGGTCATCCTCATCGTCGTGGCGCTCGCGACGGTCTTCGCCTGGTCGACCAGCACGCTCGGCATCGTGCGCCCGATCGCGGAATGGGTGGTGGGCCTTGGCTTCGGTGCGGGCGGTACACTCGTGATGCTCACGATCTTCCTGATCATCGTCGGCATGTTCCTCGACGGCATATCGATCTTCCTGATCATGCTGCCGGTGCTGCTGCCGATTGCGGCGGCCTTCCAGTGGGACCTGACATGGTTCGGCGTCGTGCTGACCATGATGATCGCGATCGGCCAGTTCACCCCGCCGATGGCGGTGAATCTGATGGTCTCCTGCCGCATTGCCGGCGTGCCAATGGAAAGCACCATCCCCTGGGTGATCTGGATGGTGCTGGCCATGACCGCCGCGGCTGCCTGCGTGATGGCGGTGCCGGATCTAGCGCTATGGCTGCCGCAAGCGATGGGCCTGGTCTGACCCGGCGCGCCTCATTCCCGCGCGCCGAAGGTCAGGCCTTCCGCGCCCGCCTATGGCGCGCGGGGTTGGCGGGGGGGCCGCGCGTGAGGGATAGCGGATTCCGTTCCGCCGATGGTCAATCCTTTGGCGGACCGGCATCAGCCACGGGGCTGCGGCACGATCCGGATATAGGGCTTGGGTTCCTTCCAGCCTTTCGGGAACAGCACCTTGGCATCCTCGTTGGAAACCGATCCGGCGATGATCACGTCCTGCCCGCGCGTCCAGTTGGCGGGCGTGGCCACCTTGTGCTTCGCCGTCAGTTGCAGGCTGTCGAGCAGTCGCAGGATCTCGTCGAAGTTGCGCCCCGCCGTCATCGGGTAGGCGAGGTAGGCCTTCACCTGCTTGACCGGCCCAATGAAGACGACGACGCGCACCGTCTGGTTCGCCGCCGCCGTGCGCCCTTCCGAACTCGCGCCGGCATCGGCCGGCAGCATGCCGTAGAGCTTCGAGACCTCCAGCGTCGGGTCGCCGATCATCGGATAGGTCACGGCGTGGCCCGTCACCTCGGCGATGTCGCCTTCCCAGCGATGGTGGCTTTCCACCGGATCGACCGACAGGCCGATGATCTTGCAGTTCCGCTTGTCGAATTCCGGCTTCAGCCCGGCCATGGTGCCGAGCTCCGTCGTGCAGACCGGGGTGAAGTCCTTCGGATGGCTGAACAGGATCGCCCAGCCATCGCCGATCCATTCATGAAAGCGGATGCGACCCTGGGTGGTATCGGCTTCGAAATCGGGTGCGGCCTGGCCGATCTGGATGCTCATGGCGGTTGCTCCCTGCCTGGATAGGCGCGGACGCCACCACGCGAGCGAGCCGACCGCAAGCAGAAGGTTTCGCTCTCCCCGCCGGCGGTGCAACGAGCGGGGGATTCTCCGCCCGGCGCGCCGCCCGGAAAGATCCTTCTACCGCGCCGCCAGGCGGCGGATGGCATCCGCAACGCGCGCCGGCGTGATGCGCAGGCTGTCCTCGAGCGGCGGACTGAAGGGCACCGGCGCGCGCGGCGCGCCGAGGCGCTCCACCGCGGCGAGACCGCCCGGCCCCAGCGCCTCGACCACCCGCGCGACCACCTCCGCGCCGAAGCCGGAAACCGTCACCGCCTCATGCACGACGAGCAGGCGCCGCGTGCGTCGGGCCGAGGCGATCACCGCCGCCTCGTCCCAGGGCCAGAGGCTGCGCAGGTCGAACACGTCGCAGGCGAGGCCGCTCTCCAGCGCGCCCTGTTCGGCCACCGGCACCGTCGCGGACCAGGTGACGACCGTCGCCGCATCGCCCGCCGCCGCGTGGCGCGCCACGCCGAAGGGGATGGGCGCGACCTTCTCCGGCACCTCGCCCTCCGAGGTCCAGAGGTTCTTGGGTTCCATCAGCACGACCGGGTCGTCGCTGCGGATCGCGGCCTTGAGCAGCCCCGCCGCATCCGCCGGCGTGCCGGGGGCCGCGACGACAAGGCCCGGGATGTGCGTCAGCCAGGCCTCCAGGCACTGGCTGTGCTGCGCGGCGGAATTGCGCCACATGCCCTGCGGCATGCGGACCACCAGCGCCGCGCGCCCCTGCCCGCCGAACATGTAGCGGACCTTGGCGATCTGGCTCACCAACTCGTCCATGGCGCAGAGCGTGAAGTCGGCGATGCGCATCTCCACGATGGGCCGCGTGCCGCATAACGCCGCGCCGAGCCCCGCCCCCATGATCGTGCTTTCGCTGATGGGCGTGGAGACGATGCGATCCGCCCCGAACTCCTCGGCGAGACCCTTGTACTGGCCGAAGATGCCCCCCTGGACCAGGTCCTCGCCCAGCGCCCAGACGAGCGGATCGCGCCGCATCTCGTCGGCGAGCGCGCGGCGCGTCGCCTCGGCGAAGCTCATCCGGGTCATGCCGGCGCCCCTGCATCCTGGACATCGGTGAAGGCGGCGCCTGGATCGGGCCAGGGGGCAGCCATGGCGGCGGCGCGGTGGCCGGCCATCTCGGCCGCCGCCCCGGCCTCCAGCGCGGCGATCTCGCCCTCGGATACGCCAGCGGCCACGAGCAGCGCGGCAAGGCGGCGGATGCAGTCGCGCTGCCGTGCCGCGGCCGCTTCCTCCGCCGGGCGATAGGCCGCAGCGTCAGTGCCCGTATGCCCCTCCCATCGGTAGCATTTCGCATGCAGGAATTGCGGACCGGCGCCGGCACGGACGCGCGCAACAAGCTCCGCCGCGACGGCATCGACCGCCAGCGCATCCTCCCCATCCACCCCGGTGGCTGGCACGCCGCAGGCCTCGGCGCGCACGGCCGGGCCGCCACCGGCGGTCACCGCGCTGTTGCGGGTGAAGGCGGCGAAGCCGTTGTCTTCGCACACGAACAGCACGGGCAGGCGATAGAGCGCGGCCCAGTTCATCCCTTCCAGGAAGGGACCGCGGTTCACCGCGCCGTCGCCGAAGAAGCAGGCGACGATCGCGTCCTCCTTGGTCAGCCGGATGGCCTGCGCGGCGCCGCAGGCGATCGGTATGCCCGCGCCGACCACGCCGTTCGCGCCGAGCATCCCCACTGCGAAATCGGCGATGTGCATTGATCCGCCCTTGCCGCCGCAGGACCCGCCCGCACGGCCATGCAATTCGAGCATCATCGCCCGCGCATCGGCCCCCTTCGCAATCGCGTGCCCATGTCCGCGATGCGTGCTGGTGATGCGGTCGGCACGCCGCAGGTTCGCGCACACGCCGACAGCGACCGCTTCCTGCCCGATGGAAGGATGCACCACGCCGGGCGCCTTGCCTTCCCGCATCGCGGCAACGGCCTCGCGCTCGAAGGCACGGATGCGCGCCATGTCGCGCAGCATCGCCATGCGCCGCGCCGTCTCATTCGACGTGCCCGACATGCGGATCCCCTCCCCCTGTTGCCAGCCCCACCGTCGCGCTCTACTCCCGGTTTCGGAGAGGAACGCCATGCTGGACCGGCTCATCGTGGTGGACAGCGTCACCCGGCTGGGGCCGGAGGCGCAAGGGCGCGTCATCGTCGGCGGGTCGCATGGCGGCATCTACGCGGCCTACCTCGCCGCGAAGGCCCGCGTCGCGGGCGTGTTGCTGAACGATGCGGGCCTCGGCCTCGATCGCGCCGGCATCGCCGGGCTTCACTGGCTCGACCCCCTTCGCGTCCCGGCCGCCTGCTGTTCCCATCGCAGCGCGCGCATCGGGGACGGCTTCGACCTGCTTGGCCGCGGCATCGTCAGCCATGTGAACCGCGCCGCCGCCGCGCTCGGCATCGAGCCGGGCATGTGGTGCCGCGAGGCTGCCCGGCGTCTCGCCGCCGCGCCCCTCTCGCCTGCCGAGCCGCCGGAGAGCGCGGAAAGCCGCTTCCCCGTCGAACTCCCCGGCCGCGCGCGGGCGAGTGCGATCGATTCAAACTCCCTGATGGGCCCGGACGATGACGGCACCATCGTCGTCACCGGCAGCCATGGCGCCCTGCTCGGCGGGCGACCCGAAACCGCGGCGCGCGCGAATGTCTTCGCCGCGCTCTACAACGATGCCGATGGCGGGATCGACGGCGCGGGCTTCACGCGCCTGCCCGCCCTTGACGCGCGTGGCATCGCCGCCGCCACCTACTCTGTCTGGACAGCGCGGATCGGCGATGGTCGCTCCGCCGTCGAGAGCGGCATCGTCAGCGCCGTGAACGTCCGTGCGGCCGCGCTGGGCCTCGCGCCAGGCGGCACGGTGCGAGACGCCATCACCCTCCTCGCCGAGGCGATCGAAAAGGACCGACGCGCGTGACCAGTTCCAACACCACCCTGAAGATCACCGGCGGCGAGGCGCTGGCGCGTATGCTGCAGGCCCACCAGGTCGGCCCGATGTTCGGCATGGGCGGCTTCCAGCTGCTGCCCTTCTATGAGGCCGTGCGCGCGCTGGGCCTGAAGCACTACCTGATCAACGACGAGCGCTGCGGCACCTTTGCCGCCGATGCCTGGGCGCGGGTGACGAACCGGCCGGGCGTGGTGGATGCGACGCTCGGGCCGGGGGCGACGAACCTCGTCACGGGACTCGTGGAATCGCTGAATGCGGGTATTCCGCTGGTGGCCATCACCGGCGACGCCAACCGCGACCACGCCTGGAAGAACATGACGCAGGAAGCGCGGCAGGTCGAAATCCTCCGCCCCGCCTGCAAGGAATTGCTTCGCGTCGAGAGCACGAAGCGCATCCCGGAATTCGTCCGCCGCGCCTTCGCCGTTGCCACATCCGGCCGCCCCGGCCCGGTGGTGCTCGACGTGCCGGAGGATGTCGCCCATGGCGAGCACGAGTTCGGTGCGGACGAGATCTGGGCAGACCCCGGTACGCTGATGGCCCAGGCGCGGCGCACGCGCCCCGATGGCCGCGAACTCGGCCGCGCTGCGGCGCTGCTGGCCAAGGCGAAGCGGCCGCTGCTGCTGGTGGGCGGTGGCATCCATGTCTCCGGCGCGCATGCCGCGCTGCGTGCGCTGGCCGAGGCGCACGCCATGCCCGTCGCCCACACGATGTCCGGCAAGGGGGCGATTGCCTGCACGCATCCGCTCTCCCTCGGCGTGTTCGGGCGCTATTCGCGCATCGCCAACGACTTCATCGCGGAGGCCGACCTGCTGATCGTCGTCGGCTGCAAGCTGGGCGAGATCGCGACGAAGCGTTTCTCCCTGATGCCGGCCGGCGTGCCGCTGATCCACATCGAGATCGTGCCGGAGGAGATCGGCCGGACCACCCGCGCCGATGTTGCGATGGCGGCAGATGCGCGCCTTGCGCTCGAGGACCTGCTCGCCACGCTGCCGCCGGGCCCGCTGCCCGAAGACCGCGCGGACTTCGCCGCGGCGATCGCCCCGCGCATGGCCGCCTGGCGCGCCGGTGCGGCGGACAGGCTCGAATCGAACGAGACGCCGATCAATGTCGGCCGCCTGATCAATGAGCTGAACCTGGCAATGGGCGATGAGGACATCCTCGTCGCCGACGGCGGCTTCGCCGGGCATTGGGGCGGGCTGCTGTTCGACACCAAGAAGGAAGGCCGCCACTTCATCGCCGACCGCGGCTTCGCCTCCATCGGCTATGGCGCGCCGGGGGCGATGGGCGCGCAGATGGCGGCGGGGCCGAAGCGGCGCGTCGTGGGCCTGACCGGCGATGGCGGCTTCAACATGACGATCGGGGAGATCGAGACGGCGCGCCGCGCGGGCGCCAACTACGTGCTCTGCGTGTTCAACAATGCGGCCTCGGGCTATGTGAAGGCCCTGCAGCATGCCGTCTACGGGCCGGGGAACTACCAGTCCTCCGAACTCGCCGAGACGGACTACGCCGCGGCCGCCCGCGCCTTTGGCTGCCACGGCATCCGCGTGGAGGACCCGGCGAAGCTGGCGGGCGCGATCCGGGAGGGGCTCGAGAACACCTCCTCCCCCACCATCCTCGACGTGATCGTCACGCGCGATCCGGCGCGGATGCTGCCCGGCGTCGACAACCGCACGCTGAAGGTCGAGAAGGGCGACCGTCCGGTCTGAACGCAACGCCCCACAGGCGCCACGAAAGCAGCTAGGATGAGCGGGCCATGACCGCGCCGCGCCGCATCGTAGCCGCCCTGATCCTCGCCCTGCCCTGCGCTGCCACGGCGCAGGACCAGCGCCTGCCGAGCGTGCAGTACGGCGCGCCGCTGCCGCAGGTGCTCTACGGCGCGCCGAGCCCCGAGCCGGAGCAGCGCCGGGCGCCCGCGCCACAGGCAGCGCGCCCCCTGCCGCCGCCGGCAGCGCCGCAGGGCAGCCTGACGTACCAGTCCGGGCCGACCTACATACCGCCCCAGGCCTATTGGGGCGCACCGCCCCATTGGGATCGCGCGCCGCCCGCCTGGCGTCGTCCAGGTCCGCCGCAGGACACGGCACCCTACGTCTCCCCGCGCAACGGATATTTCGAACGACCGCTGCCCGAAGGCTCCTATGTCGGCCGCCCGCCGAGCGCGCCGCCGCCGCCCACCTATGGCAGGCCGCGTGGCTGGTGAGGGACGAGGCGCGCGGCGCCACGCGTTCCCCTATCGCATCGACGTGCCACAGCCCCGCCACGCTGGCGCGCGATGGTGACATCAGACGCGGCACGAGTCGTGCGGCGCCCATTCTCGGACGGGAACGGACCATGGCCCGCAAGGGACTTCTCGCGATGCTGGCGGCGCTTCTCGCGGCCGGCTGCACCAACCCCTACGACCCGACGCAGCGCGCCGTCGGCGGCGGGCTGATCGGCGCCGGCACCGGCGCGGTGATCGGCGGCGCGGCTGGCGGACGCGGC
>NZ_JACADQ010000299.1 GCF_016106015.1 Neoroseomonas rubea | reverse complement strand
CCAGCGGGCCGGGCTGCCGCGCGACGCCGCATGCGCTCGCCCCCATGGGCGGCGCGCCAGCGGAACGCTTCGCCTGCGGCGGGGCGGAGGCCGTGATGGTGACGATCCCGGGCGGCGGCCATGTCTGGCCGGGCGGTGCGCGCGCCGGGCGCGGCCCCGACGCGACCGCGGAACTCTGGCGGTGGTTCGCGACGCTCAGGTGACCAGCGACCAGAACATCCGGAGGCTGGTCGCGAAGAGGAACACCGCAAAGGCGCGCTTCAGCCACAGCGGCGGGATGGTGTGCGCCAGGTGCACGCCCCAGGGCGTGGCGAGGATCGAGGCCGGCGCGATCAGCGCCACGCCCAGCAGGTTCACGTAGCCCAGGGAAAAGGGCGGCGTCAGCGGATCGTTCCAGCCGCCCCAGACGAAGCCGATCGTCGCCGGGATCGAGATAATGAGCCCGAAGGCCGAGGCCGTCGCCACCGCCTGGCGGATCGGATAGCCGAACATCGACAGCAAGGGCACGCCGAGCGTCCCGCCGCCGATCCCCATCATGGCGCTGACGGACCCGATGCCGATGCCGAGCGCCTGGCGCGGCGGCCCGTCCGGCACGCTGTCCGCGACTTTGAAGTCGACCGCGGTGAAGCCCATGTTCAGCGCGACCAGCAGCGCGACCATGGCGAAGACCGCCGTCAGCCCCTCGCCGCGCACATGCACGGCGAGGAAGGTGCCGAGCAGCACGCCCGCCAGCATCGCCGGCCAGATGGAGCGCAGCAGCGCCACGTCCATCGCCCCCTTCGCATGGTGCTTGCGCGCCGACTGGATCGAGGTGGGGATGATGGTCGCGAGCGAGGTCGCGACCGCGACCTTCATCTGGATGCTCTCGGGAATGCCGAAGAAGGGGAACACGTTGAACAGCAGCGGCACGATGACGATGCCGCCGCCGACGCCGAGCAGCCCCGCCAGCGTGCCGGAGACGAGCCCCGTCGCCGCCATGGCCGCGGCGAGTGCGATCAGCCAGGTCGTCTCGTTCAGATGTTCCATCGGCAATACGGTCCGGGATGGGCGCCACGAAGGGGGCGTGGCATACACAAGCCTCACCGACGCGTCACCCCGCCTTGCCCTTCATCCTCGATCCCTGGTTCTACATCCTCGCCATTCCGGCGGTGCTCATCACGGGCATCAGCAAGGGCGGCTTCGCCTCCGGCGCGGGGAACCTTCTCGTGCCGCTGATGGCGCTGACCGTGCCGGCACCGGTCGCGGCCGGCATCGCGTTGCCGCTGTTGTGCGCGATGGATGTCTCCGGGCTGCGCGCCTGGTGGGGCAAGTGGGACAAGCGGGAGATGCGCGTGCTGGTGCCCGGCGCGCTGGCGGGCATCCTCGTGGGCGCGCTCGCCTTCAGCACCTTCTCCGACCGCGCGATCAAGGGGCTGGTCGGCATCACGACGCTGCTCTTCCTCGCGCGCACGCTCTGGCTCGCGCGGCATCGGGAAACGCCGCCGCCCGCCCCGCACAACCCGCTGAAGGCAGTGATCTGCGCGGCGGGGTCGGGCTTCACCAGCACGATCGCCCATGCGGGATCGCCGCCGCTGGCGATCTACCTCTATCCGCGACGGCTCGACCGGCAGGTGATGGCGGCGACGACGGTCGTCTTCTTCGGCGTGGTGAACTACGTGAAGCTCGTGCCCTACTGGTTCCTGGGCAATCTTTCGGTCGGCAACCTCGCGACCAGCCTCGTGCTGCTGCCGCTCGCGCCGGCGGGCGTGTATCTTGGCATCTGGATGCAGAAGCACGTGTCGGATGCGCTGTTCTACCGGCTGCTCTACGGGCTGCTGCTGGTCACGGGCGTGAAGCTGACCTGGGACGGGGTGATGGGATGAGCGAGGCGCGGATGCTCGGCGTGCTGGGCGGCATGGGGCCGCTCGCCGGTGCGACCTTCATGCAGCGGCTGACGCTGCTCACACCCGCGACGCGGGACCAGGAGCACATCCCGGCGATCCTGTGGTCCGACCCGCGCGTGCCGGACCGCACCGCCGCGCGGCTCGGCGGCGGCGAGGACCCGCTGCCCTGGCTGCTGCGCGGCCTGCGCGGGCTGGAAGCTGCCGGCTGCGGCGCCGTCGCCATTCCCTGCAACACCGCCCATGGCTGGTTCGAGGCGATGCAGGACGCAACGCGCCTGCCCATCCTGCACATCGTCGAGGCCGCGGCGGACGAGCTGCGCAGGCTTGGCGTGCATGACGGCCGGATCGGCCTGCTCGCGACCAAGGGCACGCTCGCCATGCGGCTCTACCAGGAACGGCTGGAAGGGCGCGGCTACGAGGTGATCGCGCCGGACGCGGAGGAGATGGACCGCGTCGTGATGCCGGCGATCGAGGAGGTGAAGGCCAACCGCGTCGCCGAAGCCTACGCCCCGCTCGCCGATGCGGCGCGGCGGCTCATCGCCCGCGGCGCGCGCGCCGTGGTGCTCGGCTGCACGGAGGTTCCGCTCGGCATCTCGGCCGGGCCCGCCTTGCCCTTCCCGGTCGCGGACACGATCGACGCGCTGGCGCGCGCGGCGATCGGCTGGGCGAAGCCGGCGGGCTGAGACGGCGCCGGTTCAGTCGCAGCCGCAGCCGTCGGTCGGCCCGGCATCCGCCCGGACGATGTGGTGGTCGATCCATTCGGCCACCAGGCGCCGCGCCTCGTTCACCGAGGCTTCCGGATGGTGGATGCGATAGAGCGCGGTGCAGGCGCCGAAGGCGCTGAAATCACCCGCGCCCTGCTCGCGCAATTCGCGATAGGCCGTGACCACGGCTCGCTCGCAGCGGCGCGCGATGTGGCTGAAATCCCGGCCCATGCCGATCACCTCCGACAGGCTAGTTGCGAATCACTCGCAACGCCCGCCTAGGGTAGCGACGATTCAACCGTCGCTCAAGTGACAGGCGGTTCAGCCGCGCGCGACCGCCTCCGCGATGGCCTTGCCGACATCGACCGTCCCGGCCTGCCCGCCCATGTCCCGCGTCCGTGGGCCGCCCTCGGCGAGCAGCTTCTCGATGGTCGCGACGATGCAATCGGCGGCTTCCTTCTCCCCCAGATGCTCCAGCATCATCGCCCCCGACCAGATCTGCCCGATCGGGTTGGCGATCCACTTGCCGGCGATGTCGGGCGCGCTGCCGTGCACCGGCTCGAACATCGACGGGAAGGTCTTTTCCGGGTTGATGTTGGCGGACGCGGCGATGCCGATGGACCCCGCCACCGCCGGGCCGAGATCCGACAGGATGTCCCCGAACAGGTTGGAACCGACGACCACGTCGAACCAGTCCGGATGCTGCACGAAATGGGCGCAGAGGATGTCGATGTGGAACTGGTCCGTCGTCACCTGAGGATAGGCCTTGGCCATCTCGGCGAAGCGCTCGTCCCAATAGGGCATGGTGAAGGTGATGCCGTTCGACTTGGTGGCGCTCGTCACCTTCTTGCGCTTGCGCGTCATGGCGAGCTCGAAGGCGTATTTGATGACGCGGTCGCAGCCGATGCGCGTCATCACCGTCTGCTGGGAGACGAATTCGCGGTCGGTGCCGGGGAACATCCGGCCGCCGATCGAGGAATACTCGCCCTCGGTGTTCTCCCGCACGACATAGAAGTCGATGTCCTCGGGGCCCCGGTTGGCGAGCGGCGACTTCGACCCCGGCAGCAGCTTGCACGGCCGCAGGTTCACATACTGGTCGAACTGCCGGCGGATCGGGATCAGCAGGCCCCACAGCGAGACATGGTCCGGCACGCCCGGCCAGCCGACGGCGCCGAGGAAGATCGAGTCGCTGTCGCGCAGCCGGTCCATGCCGTCATCGGGCATCATCTTGCCGGTCTGCGCATAGGTCTCGCAGGACCAGTCGTAATGCGTCAGGTCGAGCTCGAAGCCGAAGCGGCGCGCCGCGGCATCCAGCACGCGCAGCCCCTCGGGCGTCGTCTCCTTCCCGATCCCGTCGCCCGGGATGACGGCGATGCGGTGCTTGCGCGCGGCCATGGCGGTTTCCTTCGAGTCGCGGTTTTGCCGGAGGGTGGCCGGGCGGGCCGCGCGGCACAATCCCCGGCCGGATTGTGAACTGGATCAGTGCGGCCCGGCCCCGCGGCGGGCAGGATCGCCATGCCTGCCACCCTCCGCATGACGGGGAGCCACACCATGACGTTCCGCCTGCTGGCCGCTGCCTGCCTCGGCCTCGCCCTGGTCGGCTGCAGCGAGGATTTCACCGAGACCCAGCCCGCCGCGCATGACGGCACCCGCACGCTCAGCCGCGCGGAGCTGCGCTGGTGCATGTTCAACGACGTGCGCATCGAGGCCGCGCGCCCAGACATGCGCGCGGCCAAGCAGGGCCAGGTGCAGGCCTTCAACGCCGCGGTGACGGACTGGAATTCGGGCTGCCGCCGCTACCGCTACAGCCGGTCCGACCGCGACGCGGTGCAGCGCCAGATCGAGGCCCGCCGCGCCACGCTGGAATCCGAGGGCCGGGCCCGCTTCGCCATCCAGGAAGCGAGTGCCGCCGCGCCGGCTCAGGGCGGCAGGTAGGTCCAGACCATCACCGCGCCGGCCCAGCGCCCGTCGCGCCCCGCGCGGCAGGGTGCGACGGCCTGGCCCCAAGCGCCGTAGCGCGTCTCGACCTCGCCTGCGACGTCGAAGCGGTGCAGCAGCGGGGATTGCACGATCGGCCCGCCCGGGCGCTCGGTCGATTCCGCCATGCGGCTGAGCCACAGCCAGGCGATGGAGATGCGCGACGGCGCATCGGCGGGCGTCCCCCAGGGCCGCGAGACCTCGACCCGCACGAAGGGGGTCACGACGCGCCGGCGCTCGACGCCGCCCGCCTCGTGGCCGGCGACATAGACGCTGCTCAGCTGCGCGGTGGAGTTCAGCTCCCCATTCGCGTCGAGCCGCATCACGTGGTCGTAGAAGGTGCGCATCCCCGGCACGAGGTCGATCGGCGGCGCGGTGGCAAGCGAGAGCGCGCGCGACTGCGCGGCGAGGCGCGTCGCGCGGTCCGTGCATTCGGCGGCGCTCGTCCCTTCGACCGCGACGGCGGTGATGTCGATGACGTCGGGCGAGCCCTGGGCCGCCGCCAACGCCGGCCAGGCGAGGACCAGCGCGGCGAGCAGGCGCCTCATGCCCCCGCCCGCATGCGGCCGGGGTTGAGGATGCCCGCCGGATCGAGCGCCGCCTTCACGCGCCGCCCGATGGCGGCGAGCGGGCCGGGTTCGTCCGGCAGCACCGCGACGGACAGGCGCAGCGCCTCCGGCGCGCGGAACAGCGTGCAGGTGCCCCCCGCGGCGGAAGCGGCCACGGCGATGGCGCCATGTGCGGCCTCGCTCG
>NZ_JACADQ010000298.1 GCF_016106015.1 Neoroseomonas rubea | reverse complement strand
GCGCGCCCCGCCGTCGGGGCGCGCGAGCAGCAGCGCGGCCGAGACAAGCAGCAGCACGACCGCGACATGCGTCACGGGGAAGGCCGGCAGCGTCTCATAGGGCCGCAGCGCCGGCGGGTCCGGCACCGCGCGCGCGGCGAGCAGTGCCACCGTCAGCGCCACATAGGGCCACAGCAAGCCCGCCGCGCGCCGCCACGCCGCCGCGTCGCGCGGCGGGTCCGCAAGCCACAGGGCCAGCAGCAACGGCAATCCCGAGGCGAGGATGCCCAGCACCTCGAAGGGCAGCACGCGGTGGCCAAGCACCAGGATCGCCGCCATGGCCGCCAGCATGGCGAGTTGCGCGAGCCGTTCCGCCGCCGGCACCGGAACGCCCGCCGCCGCCGAGAGCCGCCAGCAGACCGGGCCCAGCAGCATCACCCAGGCCGCATTGGGCAGCGCCGTCAGCGCCGCCACATCCTGCGCCGGCACGCCGAGCAGCGCCGCGCCCAGCGACGTGCCCGGCCCCAGCCCACCCCAGGGAATGAGGCAGAGCGAGAGCAGCGCCAGCGCCGCCGCCGGCGCGCCCGAAATCCCCATGCCGCGCAGCGCGGCCAGCGCGAACACGGCGCCGACCGCGAAGCCCGTCACGCTTTCCATGAAGACGCCGATCAGCAGCGTCGCGGTGAAGATGGCGCGCGGCGTCGCCGCCTGGCGCAGCGCGTCGCCGCGCCGTTCGACCGCCGCGTGGAAGAGCAGCCCGCCCAGCACCACGCCGGCCGGCTGCGCGGCGAGGAACAGCGCCCGCGGGACCTCCGCCGCCAGGAAGGCCGCGAAGCCGGCATCCCCCGGGAGAGAGGCGAAGGCCGCCGGCAGCGACACCGCCAGCGCCGCGAGCACGGATGGCAGCGGCCCCGCGCGCCCGGACAGCAGCAGCCCGAGCAGCACCAGCAGCGGCGCGGCCTGGAGAAGGAGGATCACGCCTCCAGCACGAAGGTCTTGCCCACCGCGCCGGGCACGACGACGCCTTCCCCATGCGCCCGTTCCAGCGCGTTCAGCGCCCGCCAGCCCGTGCAGTGGGAGGGGAACATGAACCCCATGCCGAAGCCGCCGAGGTCGGCGACGGTCTGCGGGATGATCCGTTCATTCGTGCCCGACAGATGGAAGCCGCCCATCGCCGCGAGGATGGGGAGGTCCGGCATCAGGCGCCGCGCCTCGTGCAGCACGTTGACGATGCCGCAATGCGAACAGGCGGAGAAGACGATCAGCCCCTTGCCGCGCAGGTGGACGGCGACGAAGCGCTCGTCCGACAGCCATTCGTCGGGCTGCCAGGGGGCGGCGTCGCTCTCGCGCGCGACCTGGCCGGGCAGGCCGACCTCGTAGTCCGTCACGCGCGGGATCTCGCCGCTGACCAGCACATGGCCGGCGATGACGGCGGGCTCGCGGGAGACCTGCGGCTGCGCGCCCATCGCTTCCCACTCATCCGGCGCGGGCACGCGGTCCATCGGCAGCACGCCGCCATCGGGCTGGCGCGACCCGCGCTCGCGGAACATGCCGGGATGCAGGTGCAGCGGCACCGCGCGGCCGCCATTGGCGCGGCGGATCAGCTCGATCGCCTTGGGGATGCCGCCCGCATGGTCCCAATGGCCGTGGGAGAGGACGATCGCCTCGATCGCCCCGAAATCGACGCCGAGCCGCATGCCGTTGCGCTCCACCGCGTAGTCCGCCGGCCCGCCATCGAACAGGATGGTGCGGGACTCGCCGCCCGCGGTGACGGTGATGACGAGCGAGAGGCCATGGTTGGCGCAGCAGAGCGACCCGCCGGAGGTCCGCTTCATCCCCATCCTCTGCAGCCGGACCCATTCGCGCGTGACGAAGGACGGCGTGGAGGAGAGGCTGTCCGTGACGTTGTCCACCAGCGTGGCTATCTCGATCCGATCGACCGGCGGAGGCGCCTGCATGCCCGATTTCCTTCCCGAACCCTACGCAGCCTATGGCAGCAACCTGTGGCACGACCAGATGCGCCGCCGCTGCCCGAAGGCCGAGGTGGCGGGACAGGCCGTGCTGCAGGGCTGGCGGCTCGTGCTGCGGAAATTCGCGCTGATCGAGCGCGTGCCGGGTGCCGCCTGTCCCGTCGGCCTCTGGCGCGTCACGGCGGGGGACATGGAGGCGCTGGACCGCTACGAGGGGCCCTTCACCTATGTCCGCTCCCGCATCACCCTGCCCGACGGCTCGGTTGCCGTGACCTACAAGGAAATCCGTCATCGCCCCGGCCCGCCGGCGGCGGAATACGTGCAGCGGCTGCGCGACGGCTATCGGGACTTCGGCTTCGACATGGCGGTGCTGGACGCGGCCATCGCCGAATCGGGCTTCAGCGGCGCCGCGCCTCCGCGACCGTGATCACCAGCGCCCCGGCCAGGATCACCGCGGCACCCAGCCAGGTCCAGCCATCCGGCACCTCGGAAAAGATCGCCCAGCCCAGGCCGGCGACGACGATCAGGCGCAGGTACTGGAAGGGCGCGATGGCCGAGGCCTCGCCATGGCGGTAGGCGCTGGTGATCAGCCAGATGATGCCCGGCGCGAAGGCCGCGACCGAGAGCAGGATGAGCAGGTCCACCAGCCCGAGCGGCACCCAGGCCATGACGGCGAAGGGCAGGGACCCCGCCGTCGTCACCAGCCCGACCCAGGCCATGATCGTCGTGTTGCGGTCCACCTGCGCCAGCACGCGCGAGGACAGCGTGATGCCGCACCAGGTGACGGCGGAGGCGATGGCGAGTGCGACGCCCAGCGTCGATACGGTCGTGCCCGGCCGCAGCATCACGGCCACGCCGACGAAGCCCGCGATCGTTCCGGCCCAGCGCCAGCGATCGACGCGTTCCCCCAGCACCGGCCCGGCGAGCAGCGTGGTGAACATCACGTTGGTGAAGGACAGGACGGTGGCGGTGGCAAGGTCGAGCGGCCCGAAGGATGCGTAGTAGAAGCCCCAGGTCAGCAGGCTCGACGCGCCGCGCAGCACGTGCAGCCCGGGGCGGGCCGTGCGGAACACCGCAAGCCCCGTCGCCGCGATCAGCGGCGCGACCCAGAACAATTGCCCCAGCGAGCGGAAGAAGACCTGCACCTCCACCGGGATGCCGCGTTCCGTCATCAGGCGGATGGCCAGCGCCTCGGCGGCGAAGATGAAGGCCGCGGCGGCCATCAGCGCGCCGCCGCGAAGGTTGCCCGACAGTCCCTGGAGCATCGACGGCGGCGGCCTCCGGCTCAGAGCAATTCCGATCGGATCGAAGCATCGGGTCGGATGTCTTGCTCTGGAAAACATCGATTCCGGAGCAGCGTCGGTCCAGCGGTTCCACTCGGGCGGATGCTGCTCTAGCGTCGCATCTTGTGCGGCGCGCGCGGCGCGGCGTCCAGGCATGAAGGACAGGGCATGGCGGGCGAAGGGGCGGAAGCGGCGCGGCAGGCGGTGGATCGGGGCCCGATCCTCATCTGGGGCGCGGGTGCGATCGGCGGCACGGTGGGGGCGGCACTGGTCCGCGCGCGCCATGCGGTCGTGTTCGTGGATGTGGAGGCCGAGCACGTCGCCGCCATCGCCGACCCGGCGCGCGGCCTTGCCATCGAAGGCCCGGTCGATCCGCACCGCGTCGTCGCCCCGGCCTTCACGCCGGAGACGGTGCAGGGGACCTACCGCCGCATCTTCCTCTGCGTGAAGGCGCATCACACCGAAGCCGCCTGCCGCGCGCTGCTGCCGCACCTCGCCCCCGACGGCTATGTGCTGTCGCTCCAGAACGGGCTGTGCGAGACGATCATCGAGCGGATCGTCGGGCGCGAGCGCACCATGGGCTGCTTCGTGAATTTTTCCGCCGACTGGCACGGGCCGGGACGGATCATGTATGGCGGACGCGGCGCGCTGGTGCTGGGCGAACTCGATGGCGCGACGACGCCGCGGCTGACCGCGCTGCACGCGCTGCTGCGGGAGACCTTCGAGCCCAACGCAATCACCACGCCGAACATCTGGGGCTATCTCTGGGGCAAGCTCGGCTATGGCGCGATGCTGTTCGCCCAGGCAGCGGGGGAAAAGGGGATCGCTGATTGCCTCGCGCGGCCCGAACTGTTGCCGCTGTGGCGCGCGCTCGGGGGCGAGGCCATCGCGGTGGCGCGGGCCGAAGGCGTGGAGCCGCTCGGCTTCAACGGCTTCGACCCGGCGGCCTTCTCGCCCGGTGCCACGGAAGCGCAGGCGGCGGCCTCCGTCGCCGCCATGGTCGAGTTCAACCGGCCCAACGCCAAGACGCATTCCGGCGTGTGGCGCGACCTCTGGGTCCGCAAGCGGCGCACCGAGATCGACGTGCAGATCGCCCCCATCGCCGAGATCGGCGCGAAGCACGGCCTGCCATGCCCTGCCGTCCGCCGCCTCGTCGCCATGATCCACGCATGCGAGGCCGGCACGCGGCCCATGTCGGATGCCAACCTGACGGAGATGATCCCGTGATGCGCGAATACGATTTCTCCGGCGTGACCGTCGCCGTCACCGGCGCGGGCCACGGCTTCGGCCGCGCCATCGCGCGGTCCTTCGCCGCGCTCGGCGCGCAGGTCTTCGCCTGCGATCTTTCGGCCACCGAGCTGGAGGAGACCGCCGACCATCCCGGCGCCATCCACACCAGCGCCTTCGACCTGACGGCGCCGGGCGCCGCGAAGCGCTGGATCGCCGAGGTCGAGGCGAAGGCGGAAGGCCCCGTCGGCGTGCTGGTCTGCAACGCCGGCGGCGTGCGCGGCCAGGTGGGCCGGCCGCTCGAGGAGGTGTCGGAGAGCGACTGGCACGACATCTTCGCCATCAACCTGCACGCCACCTTCGCCATGGCGCAGGCGGTGGTGCCCGGCATGAAGCGCGCCGGCTGCGGGCGCATCGTGACGATCAGCAGCGGCGCGGGGCTGCAGCCGTCCCGCACCGGCATCCAGGCCTACGCCAGCGCCAAGCACGGGCTGGTCGGGCTGACGCGGCAGCTGGGGCATGAGCTCGGCCAGTACGGCATCAACGTGAACAGCGTGGCGCCGGGGCTGATCCTGTCGAACCCCGCCAGCACGAAGCAGTGGGAGGCCTACGGGCCGGAAGGCCAGGCGCGCGTGCTGTCCTCCATCGCGCTGCGCCGGTTGGGGGAGGCGCAGGACATCGCGAATGCGGTGCTGTTCCTCGCATCCCCCATGGCGAACTACGTCAACGGGCAGGTGCTGAGCGTGGATGGGGGGAAGTAGGCGCGGCTTGACTTCGCCGCCCGCCCTCCCGACCTCTCGGGCATGGACCCGAAAGCGCTTCTCGACCGTTTCCTCGGCCCCGGCGCCGCCAGCGGCGCGGGGGACCTCGCGGGCCGCGCGCGCCAGGCGCTCGGCGGCAACA
>NZ_JACADQ010000297.1 GCF_016106015.1 Neoroseomonas rubea | reverse complement strand
CCCCGACCCGCGCAGCAGCCCGCGCAGCCCGCGGTGCAGGCGCCGCCTCCGCTCGCGGCAGGCCAGCCGCCGCCGACCGCCGTTATCGGCATCGTCGACGTGCCCGAGATCCAGCGCGTCTCGACCGCCTTCACCCAGGTGCGCGAGGAGATCGAGCGCCGTCGCGCCCGGTTGAACGAGGACCTGCAGCGCGAACAGCTGCGCTGGCGGGAGGAACAGCAGCGCCTCGCCGCCGAACGTGGGTCCCTGACGCCCGAGCAGCTGCGCACCCGCGAGCGCGAGCTCCAGGACCGGATCACCGACAGCCAGCGCACGCTGCGCGACCGCGCCGCCGCGATCGAGCAGGTTGCGCAGGGCGCGTTGCGCGAGATCGAGCAGGCGCTCGGCACCATCATCCGCCAGGTCGCGAGCAGCCGCAGCGTGAACATCGTGCTGCCGCGCCCGCTCGTGATCTTCAACGACCCCCCCTTCGACCTGACGACGGAGGTCGCGACGCAGCTTAATCGCGCCATGCCCAGCGTCGCGATCCCGGCCGAGCCGGGCGCGGCCCCCGCCCAGGCCGCCCAGCCCCAGCCCGCGCGCCCGTCCGGTGGCCAGGCGCAGGGCCAGCAGCCGCGGCGGAACTGAAGGGGTGGGCGCGGATCCGCGCTTCTTTCCCGCGCGCGGGCCGCTCAGCCTGGCCGCCATAGCCGAGGCGGCCGGTGCGCGGCTGTCGGGCGACGGCACGCGTGAATTCGTCGATGTCGCGCCGCTTCCGCTCGCGGGACCTGCCGAGATCGCCTTCCACGAAGGTCGTCGCAACACGGCCGCGCTGCGGGAGACGCGCGCCGGCGCCGTCCTGGTGGCGCCGTCGGCCGAGGCCGATGTGCCCGCCGGCTGCATCGCGCTGGTCTGCGACGCGCCGCAGCTGGCCTTCGCCCGCATCGCCGCGCTGTTCCATCCGCGCCCGGCGCCCGTGCCCGGCATCCACCCCACCGCCTGGGTCGCTCCCGACGCGCGGATCGGGGAGGGGACGGAGATAGGCGCCTTCGCCTTCGTCGGCGCGGCGGCCGAGGTGGGCCCCGGCTGCATCCTCGGCCCGCATGCGAGCATCGGGGCGGGCTGCGTGCTCGGCCCCGGCTCGGTCCTGCACGCGCATGCTTCCATGGCGCATTGCATCGCGGGCGCGCGGATCGTGCTGCACCAGGGCGCGCGTATCGGCAACGAAGGCTTCGGCTTCGTGACCACGCCCATGGGCGAACATGTGACCGTGCCACAGATCGGC
Source organism: Neoroseomonas rubea (assembly GCF_016106015.1). Taxonomy (GTDB): domain Bacteria; phylum Pseudomonadota; class Alphaproteobacteria; order Acetobacterales; family Acetobacteraceae; genus Neoroseomonas; species Neoroseomonas rubea. The sequence goes on along the minus strand of NZ_JACADQ010000297.1, from coordinate 4,079 downwards.
CGTGTCATCCTCGGCGACGGCGTCGAGGTCGGCGCCAATTCCTGCGTCGATCGCGGGGCGGGCGGGGACACGGTGCTGGGCCCGGGCACACGCCTCGACAACCTGGTGCAGATCGGACACAACGTGAAGACCGGCCGGGGCTGCGTCATCGTCGCGCAGGTCGGCATCGCCGGCTCCACCGAACTCGAGGACTACGTCGTGGTCGCGGCGCAGGCTGGACTGACGGGGCATATCAAGGTCGGCGCGAAGTCGCGGATCGGCGCGCAATCAGGCGTAATGAACGACGTGCCGCCGGGCACCGACATCGTCGGCAGCCCGGCCTGGCCGGCGCGGGAAACGCTGAAGGCCTTCGCCTGGCTGCGTCGCCAGGTGGCGGCCAAGGGGAACGACAGGACGGGCGGGACGCCATGAGCAGCGACACGACGGCCGGCGAAGTCGGCACCTACGACATCGCGCAGATCATGCACGCGATCCCGCATCGCTATCCTTTCCTGCTGGTCGATCGCGTCGTCGAGCTGGTTAAGGACGTGTCCTGCGTCGGGATCAAGAACGTCACGATCAACGAGAACTTCTTCCAGGGCCACTTCCCGACAATGCCGGTGATGCCCGGCGTGCTGATCATCGAGTGCATGGCGCAGACCGCGGCCGTGCTGGTGGTGGAAACACTCGGCCCCGACTGGGCGGGCAAGCTCGTCTACTTCATGACCGTGGACAATGCGAAGTTCCGCAAGCCCGTCGTGCCCGGCGACCAGATGCGCGTGCACGTGAAGAAGGAACGCCAGCGCGGCAACATCTGGAAGTTCAGCGCGGAAGCGAAGGTGGACGGCAAGGTCGTCGCGGAAGCGACCTACGCCGCGATGATCCTGGACAGGTGAGCATGGCGGAAATCCACCCGACCGCGTCGGTCGCACCCGGCGCGGTCATCGGAGAGGGCTGCCGGATCGGTCCGGGCTGCGTGGTCGGCCCCGACGTGGTGCTTGGCGCGGGCGTCGAACTGATCGCGCATGTCATGGTCGATGGCCATACGCGGCTGGGCGAGGGCGTGCGCGTCTTCCCCTTCGCGACCATCGGCATGGCGCCGCAGGACCTGAAGTACAAGGGCCAGCCCACGCGCTGCGAGATCGGCGCGCGCACGCTGATCCGCGAGCATGTGACCGTCCACCGCGCGAGCGTCGGCGGATCGGGCGTCACCACGGTCGGTGCCGACTGCATGCTGATGGCCACCGCGCATGTCGCGCATGACTGCGTGGTCAGCGATGGCGTGATCCTCGCCAACAACGTCATGCTCGGCGGGCATGTGCATGTCGATCCCGGCGCCTTCATCGGCGGCGGCGCGGCGGTGCACCAGACCGTGCGGGTCGGACGGCTCGCGATGATCTCGGGCATGGCCGGCGTGACCAACGACATCCCGCCCTTCGGCTTCGTCTTCGGCCTCCCGGCGCGGCTGGTCGGCTTCAACCGGATCGGGCTGCTCCGCCGCGGGGCCACGCGCGACCAGCTGCGCACGCTGCGGCTCGCGAACAACCTGATCTTCAAGGAGCCGGGCGAATTCGCCGCGCGGATCGCCGAGGCCGAGCAGCGCTTCGCCGGCGAACCGCTGGTGATGGAAGTCATCGCCTTCGTGCGCGACACGACGCGGCGGCGCCAGCTTGTGCGCCCCGGTCGCATGGCCGCCCCCGAACTCGGCGGCTCCGACGAGGAGCCCGGGGAGGGCGCGTGACCCTTCCCGAAGGCCCGCTCGGCATCATCGCCGGCGGTGGCGGCCTGCCGCTGCGGGTGGCCGAGGCGGTTGCCGCCGCGGGCCGTCCCGTGGTCGTCGCGGTTCTCGACGGCCATGGCGATGCCGCCGCCTTCGCCGCCCATCCGTCGCGGGCCTTCCGCTGGGGCCTCGCCGCCACGATGCTGGAGTGGCTGAAGGGCCAGGGCGTCCGCCAGGTGGTGCTGGCCGGCACGGTGGCGCGACCCTCCATCCTGTCGCTGCGGCCCGATGCGGCGGGGATGAAGCTGCTCGCGCGGATCGGCCGCGCCGCCTTCTCGGGCGATGATTCCATCCTGCGCGCGGTGATGAAGGTTCTGGCCGAGGACGGGTTCGAGGTGCTCGGCGCGCATCAGGTGCTGGCCGGGCTGCTGCCGCAGGCCGCGCTGCTGGCAGGGCCGGCGCCGGACGATCTCGCCCGCGCGGATATCGGACGCGGTCTGGCGGTCTGCCGCGCGCTCGGCGCCGTCGATGTCGGGCAGGGCTGCGTCGTGCAGCAGGGGCTGGTGCTGGCGGTGGAGGCGATCGAGGGCACGGATGCGATGCTCGCGCGCGCCGGCGGGCTGAATCGCGAAGGGCCCGGCGGCGTGCTGGTCAAGGCGCTGAAGCCCGGCCAGTCGAAGCTCGCCGACCTGCCCACCATCGGGCCGCGCACGGTCGAGAATGCGGCCTCCGCGGGGTTGCGCGGCTTGGCCTTCGAGGCCGGCGCCACCATTCTCCTGGAACGCGAGGCCACCATCGCGCGGGCGGAGGCGGCGGGGATCTTCCTGCTCGCCTTCGACCCGGCCCAGTTCACGGAAGGAACACCAGCATGACCGAAGGCCGCTTCCTGCACACCATGATCCGCGTGGGGAACCTCGACCGCTCCATCGCCTTCTACACGAAGCTGCTCGGCATGAAGGAGCTGCGCCGGCGCGATGTGCCGGACGGCAAGTACACGCTCGCCTTCCTCGGCTACGGCACGGGCAATGCCGAAGGCCAGGGCGAGATCGAGCTGACCTACAACTACGGCGTCGAGAAGTACGAGCAGGGCAATGCCTTCGGCCATCTCGCGGTCGGCGTGCCGGACGTGGCCGCGGCCTGCGAGGCGGTGCGCGCCGGCGGCGGCAAGGTGACGCGGGAGGCGGGGCCGGTGAAGTTCGGCACCACCATCATCGCCTTCGTGGAAGACCCGGACGGCTACAAGATCGAGCTGATCCAGCGGATGTCCTGACCGCGGTCGCCGCACGCGGCGCGGGACAGGCGTGATGGACCCGCTCGCGCTGCTGCGCGGCCTTCTCGACACCACCGAGGATGCCGCGCGCGCCCTGGTCGGCCGTGAGCGCGTCCGCCTCGCGGTCACCGGCCTTTCGCGCGCGGGCAAGACGGTCTTCCTCACCTCGCTGATCGCCAACCTGCTCGCCGCCGGGCGCGGCGCGCGCACGCTGCCCGCGCTGGCGGACGCGACCGGCGGGCGCATCCGCCGCGTCTTCATCGAGCCCGCGGGGACCGAGACGGTGCCGCGCTTCGACCCCGAGGCGCATCTCGCGGCGTTGGCCGCCGACCCGCCGCGCTGGCCGGAACGGACCGAGGACTTCTCCACCCTTTCCATCGCGATCGACGTGGAGCGGCGCACCTCGCTCGGCGGGCTGCTGCCGGAACGGCGCGTGACGCTCGACCTGATCGACTATCCCGGCGAATGGCTGCTCGACCTGCCGCTGCTGCGCCAGGATTTTTCGATGTGGTCGGCCGCGACGCTGGCGCGGCTGCGCGACGGCCCGGCCGCCGTGGCGGCCGCGGAATTCCTCGCCTTCCTCGACGCGCTGCCGGCGGCCGCACCCGCCGAGGATGCGCTCGCCAAGCGCGGCCACACGCTCTACCGCGACATGCTGCGCGCCTGCCGCGACACGCATGGGCTGCGCTTCCTCCAGCCCGGGCGCTTCCTCAACCCCGGGCCGCGGGGGGATGCGCCGCTGCTGTGGTTCTTCCCGCTGCCGGCGCGCGTGCGGGGCGGGCTCGCCGATCTCTGCGCGCGGCGCTACGCGGCCTATCTCGACGACCAGCGCGCGACCTTCCTCGACCCGTTCTTCTCGCGCTTCCACCGCCAGGTTGTGCTGGTGGACGTGCTCGGCGCGCTGCATGCGGGGGTAGCCGCCTTCCGCGACACGGCCGAGGCGCTCGCCGCCGTGGCCGAGGTGATCTCCGGCGCCTCCTGGCTCGAGCGGCTGCTGGGCGCCGCCCCCGGCCGCGTCGCCTTCGCCGCGACCAAGGCCGACCACGTGCCGACGCGCGCGCGGGATGCGCTCGCCGCGCTGCTCGGCCACATCGTGCTCGGCGCGCGCGG
>NZ_JACADQ010000296.1 GCF_016106015.1 Neoroseomonas rubea | reverse complement strand
GCCGGTGGCGAGCGCGAGCCCGCGCGGCGCGGTCGCCGCCCGGCGCGCGAGCAGCCGCGCCGCGATCGCATCCGCGCCCGAGACGGTATGCAGGTCCCACTCGAAGGCGAGCAGGTCGCGCCAATGGCATTCGGCGGCGAACAGCGCGGCGAGGCGCCCGGCATCGCCGCCCTCGAGCGCGCCGGCGAAGGCCGCGAGCCAGTCGCGCGCCGCCGTCTCGGTCGAGCTTCCCGTCAGGATGCCGTCCATGGCCCGTATCCCCTCCAGCCTTGCTTGCCGGGGAGTTTGGGCGCCGCCCCCGGGCGCGGCAAGCCGCGCCCGATGCATGTCAGGCCGGCGGCACGGCGCCCACCTGGTCGATGATCGGCCGGTACCATTGCGGCCGGCGATGGGCGGCGAAGTTGAACATCTTCTCCTTGCCCTGCCGGCAGGCGTCGAAATCGGCATCGGCGACGATGACCTCGTCGCCCAGCGTCGTCGCCTGCGCCACGGCGATCCCGTTCGGGTTCACGATCACGCTGCCGCCGATCAGACCGGATCCGTCCTCGTCGCCCGCCTTCGCCACGCTGACCGCCCAGGTCGCGTTCATGTAGGCATTGGCCTGCACCGCCAGCGTGGAGTGGAAGGTGCGGAGATCAGCACTTTCCGTCGTGCCGCCCATCGGGTCGTAGGCGGCGGAATTGTAGCCGATCAGCATGAGTTCCACGCCCTGCAGCCCATAGACGCGCCAGCCTTCCGGCCAGCGCCGGTCGTTGCAGATCAGCATGCCCGCGACCGGGCTGCCCCAGGCTTCCGGCCCGCGGAAGGCGGGGAAGCCGAGGTCGCCATACTCGAAGTAGCGCTTTTCCAGCTGCTGGAAGCGGTCGCCGATGCGGGGTTCCACCGTGCCCGGCAGGTGGATCTTCCGGTACTTGCCCAGGATCGCGCCGTCCGGCCCGACCGTGACCGCGCTGTTGTAGCGCCGGCCCTGCGGCGTGAGTTCCGCGTAGCCGACATACATGCCGACGCCGAGTTCCCGCGCCCGGTCGAACAGCGGCTGGGTCTGCGGCCCCGGCAATTCCCGCTCGAAATAGGTGTCGAGTTCCTGCGTGCTCTCGATCAGCCAGCGCGGGAAGAAGGTGGTGAAGGGCAGTTCGGGGAAGACGACCAGCTTCGCCCCCTGCCCCGCCGCCCGTTCCAGCAGCGCGATCATGCGGTCGAGGATCTGCCGGCGGCTGTCCGCCTTCTGGTTGCCGCCCATCTGGGCGCCGGCGATGCGGAGGATACGGCTCATTTGAAAAGGTCCCTGACATCCTGGAGCGTGCCGCCGAAGGCCCGCCAGACGAGAATGGAAGCGAGGCAGAAGCCGCCGCCGGCGATCAGCCCGGGCAGGCCTTCGCGCAGCCCGGCCTGCGCCGCAAGGCTCGCGCCGAGCAGCCCGACCAGCACCCCCGCGCCGACCGCCATTGCTGCCGGGCCGAAGCCGGGCTTTTGCCGCGGCGGCGGCGCATGGCCGACGCGCGAGGGCCGCGGCGGGCGCTTGATCCAGTGGCGCGGCGGGCGCTGGCTACCTCCGCCCGACATGGCGCCCCTCGCACCGCCGAGGTCCCAGGCTCGCCGCTGAAATGCGGCGCAACCTGTCACGAAGGATCGTCCTGCTCCGCAACCATTCAGGGACGACTGAAGATGCTTTCGCCACGAATGGCTCCCTAGTCTGCCGCACTTCGATGCATCGCTTCGCGTGCAATCGCTGGCGCTACTGACGGCGGAGCGCGAGGGAACGCAATACTCTTGACGTCAGGAAAATTTTCCAGTACGAAGTCGCAATCAGCGGCAGACATGCAACCTCCGGCATCCACCAACCGCGCTCCGGGTCGATTTCGTCGCATCCTGCGCTGGATGACACGCTGGGCACTGCGAGGGGTTTTCCTCATCGCAATCGCGAACCTGGCCTGGGATGCCTGGGTCTGGATCGATCGGACCTTCGCGGCAGGTGACCGGCGATACTTCCGCCACGCGGAACAGGCCAACGATGTCGGCTACGGATATGCGGAAATAGGCGTCGTCAACGAGACCGGGCGCGACTTCCTCATCGAGGGCCTCGCCCTCGAAGGCTGGAACTGGCACCCGCCACCGCCGCGAACGGAGCGCATCCTCGCGCGGGCCGGCGAGCCCGGATCGTCCCTCGACGCGCAAACCTACCTCTTTCGCCTCCTCAGCTCGGGTCACCTCCGGCTGCGCGACGCAGCGGGCGGCGAAACGCGGCGCATCGATTTCGACGCCGACCGTCGTCGTCCCACGTCGTGCCGGATAGAGCTCCGCATCCAGGAGCGTGGCGAGACAGTGTCGGGGTGCCGACCGCTGCATCGCCTTCCCCCATCGTTTCAGTGGCTTGTCGGTCCGGAGAACTACTGACCCGGCGCGCCCGCGCCACATCGCAGACTGGAGATGACCAGGCCCGATCCCGGCGTCGAAGCCGCGCACCGCCGCGCCGCGTGGACGCAGATGCTGAACGAAGACGAGGGCGCCGAAGGCCCCGTATCCGTCCGTGCCCACCAGCAGGACGGGCGCCCCGTGCGGGCACATACGCGGTCGAGACCATGATCAGTGGCGCGGCGGGCGCTGGCTATTCTTCCCCGACATAGGTCCCGTTGTGCTGCCGCGGCACGAAGCGCCCCGTGCCCGGCTTCGCCAGCACCTGCTTCCCGTCCCAGATGCACGCCCCGCGCAGATAGGTCGCGGCCACCCGCGCGGCCATCCGCCGCCCGTCATAGGGCGACCAGCGCGCATCCTCCTCGTCCTGGATATCGGCCGCGTCGAAGGTGAATTCCCCGGTCTCCAGCACCAGGAAATCGGCATCCGCGCCGATGCGGATCGCGCCCTTGCGCGGGAACAGCCCGTGGAACTTCGCCGGCCGCTCGGCGCAGTAGCGCGCCATCATCGTCACCGGCAGGGAGCGTTCCGACAGCAGCGTGTACATCAGCGGCGCGAAGGACTGCATGCCCGTCAGCCCCGCGCCCACGGTGAAGATGTCCCCGGTATAGGTCTTGCGGTCGCGCGGCCAGGGCGCGTGGTCGGTCGAGACATAGGCGACCTTGCCCGCCGCCAGCGAATCCCACACGCGGGCCACTTCCTCGGCCGTGCGGAAGGGCGGGTTGCATTTCCCGAAGCCTTCCAGCCGGACGATGTCCTCCTCCGTCATGCACAGGTACTGGATGCAGGCCTCGCCGGACGCCTTGCCGCCCATGTTGCGGAACACCTCGGCGATCTCGAAGCCGCGCGCGAGCGAGGAATGGGCGATGTGCACGTGCGCGCCCGTCTCGAGCCCGATCTCGAAGATTTCCAGGTCCGCCATGGTCTCGCACAGCGGCGGGCGGGTGCGGCAATGCCAGATCGGGCTGGTGTTGCCCGCGGCCTTCGCTTCCTCGGTCAGCCGGACCACGATCTCCTGGTCCTCATTGTGCACGGCGACCATCAGGCCGGTCTTCGCGATCTCCCGGAAGGCGGCGACCATGGTCGGGTGGTCGATGCGCGGGAAGCGCACCGCGTCGTACTCATAGGTCGAGAGCTTGAAGGAGCAGACGCCCGCTTCGGCCAGCCCCGCGATGGCATCGATGCCGCCCGTCTTGGTGATGGTGCCGTACAGCGCCATGTCGACATGCGACAGGCGGTTCACATGCTCGACCTTCTCCGCGAGGATCGAGGCGTCGGTCACCGGCCGCGGGACGTCATAGGGCATGTCGACGCAGGTGGTGACACCACCCGCCGCCGCCGACATGGACGCGCCCCGGATGCCCGGCCAGCCGCGCGAGGATGAGGTGTGCATGTGCCCGTCCACCAGGCCCGGCAGCACGTACTTCCCGGAATGGTCCATCGACGCCTTGGCGGGCGGGCTTACCCCCTCGCCGATCGCGGCGATCGTCTCCCCGCGGATCGCGACGTAGCCGTCCCGCAGCACGCGGTCCGACAGGACGATGTCGCCGCGGATCACGGCATCGAAGGGGGCGGCGTCGGACATGCGGGGCATCCTTATCTGCGATCGGCAACACGCCTCGTCCTTGCCCGACGAAACGTGACATGCCCGCTAACATCCCCTTATCGCGGCGCCCTGGAAAGTCGGGCCGGCAGCCACGCGGATGGCTTTCGACCAGCGCGCACCGGGATCGGGAGGAACGAGCATGCCATCCGACTATGCCACCGGCTTCCGCCGCGGCACCATCCTCGCCCCGGACGATGCCGGGTCTGACAGGCGCGCGAGCCGCGCAAGGCCCGGCGGGACGACGCCCGCGCGCCCTTGATGCCGACGCGGCGGCGATGGAGCATCGGGGCATGACCGACGCATCGCGCGCAAGCATGGTCTGGCGCCTGCTGGTCGCCGCGGGCGTCGTTGGCCTCGCCGTGCTCGGCGTCGCGACACTCGCCGCGCTCGAGGGCTGGCTCACCTATGGTAGGGGCGTGGAGCGCGTCCTGCTCCAGGCAGCGCTGCTCGCTGCGGCGGGCGGGCTGTTCGGCTACGCCTTCCGGCTGCGCCGCGCGGGGCAGGCGCGGCGCGCGATGCTGATGCTGGGGCTGCTGGCGGCGCTCACCCTGCCCTATGCGGCGCTGCTCGGCGCCGCGGCCTACCTTTTCGCCTTTGCGGGCGAGCGGTTCTGAGGCGCTGCGGCAGGGCGCGCCGCCTCCGGCCAGACCTCCCCGGCGATGGTGAGCGCGAGGCGCACCGCCTCGCTCTCCCGCTCCGCATTCCAGGCCAGCGCCACGCCGACGCCGCGCACCGGCCCCGCCAGTACCCGGAAGGCGACGCCCGGCGGATCGAGCCGCGCCATCCCTTCCGAGACCAGCGCGACGCCAAGCCCTGCAGCGACGAAGCCGAGCTGCGCCATGGCCGAGCCCACTTCCCGCACCGCATGCGGCGCGAAGCCCGCCGCACGGCAAGCCGCCGTCATCGCGTCCGAATAGGCGGGGCTGATCGCGCGCGGCAGCACCAGCATCGGCGCCTCGGCCAGGAGCGCGAGCGGCAGCGGGTCCGGTCCGACCAGCAGCGGATGCCCTTCCGGCAGCGCGGCGACGAGCCGGTCCTCGCCGAGCGGGCGGAGCCGCACCGGTGCGACCTCCCGGTCCGCGCGCAGCAGGGCGAGGTCCACCTCCCCGCGCCGCAGCGCCTCCTGCGCGTCGGCCGTGTCCATCTCCCGCACCGCGATCGCCGCATCGGGCCGCGCCGCCTGCATCGCGCGCACCAGCGGGGGCAGGAAGTCGAACAGCGCCGAGGTCACGCAGGCGAGGGCGACCGGCGCGCTGCGCCCGGCGCGCAGTTCGCGCGCGAGCGCCTCGAGATCCGCCGCGTTGCCCGCGACGCGGCGGGCGAGCGGCAGCAGCGCCTCCCCTTCCCGCGTCGGGCGCGCG
>NZ_JACADQ010000295.1 GCF_016106015.1 Neoroseomonas rubea | reverse complement strand
CGCGGCCATGGCGCGCAGCGCCTCGGCCTCGGCGGCCAACGCGGCGGCTTCCCGCGCCTGGGTGCCGGATGGGGCGGCGCGCAGGCTGCAGGCGCCGCCCGGCGCGACGACGGCGATGGTCTCCGCCCGCGCCGGCTGGACAAGTGCCGCGAGGCACAGCAGGAGGGCGATGACCAGCGCCGGCCAGGAACGTGGCATGATGCGGCTGGAACCTCTCGGGTGGGCATGGACGCGGATTTCGGCGGCTGGCTGCAAGGCGGGATCACGGTGGCGCTCGCGCTGGCGGCCGCGCTGCTGCTGCTGCGGCTGGGCACCGTCGCCTTCGAGCGCGTGGCGCCGCACGATGCGGAGGCCGTGCCGCTGATGCGCGTGGGCGGCATCGGGGCTGGGCTCGCGCTCGGCGTGGCGCTGCTGCTCGCCGCGCCCGATCCGGCGATCTTCCTGCCCGGCCGGGTCTTCCTGGCCGAGGCACCCTGGAACGAGCCGCTCGCGGCCCTGCTGGCAGGCCAGGCGCTGCCGGGTGCGGGGACGATGGCGCGGCTGCTGGGCGCCATGGGCGGCGGGGGCGGGATTGCCGCCATCGCGGGCTGGATGGCCTGGGCCGGCCTCGTGCTCGGCGGCGTCATGGCGGTGCGGCTCTGGCATGGGCCGGAACGGGCGCGCGCCTTCGCCGCCTTCCTCCTGCTCGCCGTCCACTGGGCGGCCTTCGTGCTGCTCGGCGCGCATGTCGCGGCCTGGCTCGTGGCGCAGATGGGCTTCTGGGTCTTCGCGCTGCTGCTGCTGCTGTTCCAGCACCACCGCTACGCCCGCCGCCCGGCGCATTGATATCAGCGGCCGAATGCTTCGGCCGCTGATCTCCGCTTTGCGTACCCTCAGGCGCCGGGCGGAAACCTCCGGTTTCCTTGGCTCGCCAGACTCCTGGCGGGCCGCATTCGCGGCCTCGGCCGGCATGCGCCGGCTGCGGGCCATTGCGTGGTGGCACCGGTATGACCCCGCCCGGCGCATCAGCGCAGGTCCATCATGGCGTGGAAGGGCGCGGGCGTGATCAGCGGCGCATCCCCCACATAGGGGAAGGCGAGCTTGACCGAGACCATCAGCACCGACCCCACGATCAGCGCGATCACCGCCGCCATGGCGTAGTGCATCGCGGCACTCGCGCCGCCGAAGAACCACTGGAAGGCGATGACGGCGACCGAGACGGTCAGCACCAGCATCCAGATCAGCCCCGACAGCGTGCGGGAGGTGACGGACAGCCGCGCGATCCGCGCCTCCGCGATGGTGTTGAGCCAGTTGCCGGTGGTCTGCTGCAGCGATTCCTGGGACGGCTTTTCGGGATTGGCGTCGAGGAAGGCGCGGGTGAGGCGCTGGAAGGCCGCGTCCGAGCCGTTGGAATGCACGCCCGCCTGCATCGCCGGCCAGTCCTGCGCCACCACCGTCGCGGCATAGCCGCGGATCGCGGCGCGCATCTCGGTCCGCGTCGCGGCCTGCCCCGGCCCGTCGAAGGTGTCGGTGGCGAGCGCCAGCATATAGAGCGCGCTGGTTTCCTGGCGCACCGTCTCGCGCGCCGTCTGGAAGGTGTCCCAGGCGCCGACCAGCGCCAGCGCCGCGACGACCGCGTAGATCTCGACCACGAAGCCGTACTTGATCCCGCCGACGATCGCGTTGGCCTGGAATTCCGCCTGCGTGAACAGGGCGTACATGACGCGCCCGAGCAGGATCGCGATGCCGACGGGCACCGCCGTCGTCAGCACGATGCCGAGCCAGGCCGGCAGCGCGGCCAGCTGCTGGGGCAGGACGATATCCATGGCCGGGATCCTCCGCGGCGCTTGGCGGGCAGGCCGGGGATCTTCCCCGGCCGGGTGGACGGACGCGGGCCGGTCAGGCCTCGATCGCGCGGTACCAGCGGCGCGTGCGGATGACGCGGCCGGCGGCCTTGGGGCGCAGGTCGAGTTCCTCCATCAGCCGCTTCACGCGCTTCTGCGCATCGGCCGGCGTCACGCCGCCGCCGGCGCGCGCGCGATAGAAGGCGACCGCGCGGTCGAAGTCATCGCGCGCGACGCGCTGGCGCCGATCGGCCAGCGTGCGCAGCAATTCGCGCGAGGAAGCGCCGAGCTCCCCTTCCAGCGCGATCGCGTTTTCCTGCGCTGACTGGCGCAGCACACCGCTCGCCTGGTCGAGCGTGAGGCCGTAGCGCGTGAGCCCTTCCTCAAGCAGGCGGCGTTCCTGGTCATGGTCGAGGAACTTGCGGCCCTGCAGCTGCAGCTTCACCAATTCGGCGAAGCGGGCCCGGGTCGGGTGGTCGGTCGCGGTCATCGGGCATCCTGCCTTTCGTCGCTGGGCGCGGTCCTGGCGCCGGTCTGGTCGGTCATCGGGTCGGCTGCGTCAGTGCATGATCGAGGCGGGCAGCATCGTGCCCGGTGCAGGCGGCTGAAGGTCGAGCATCTGCGCGCCGGACCCCGGGCCGCGGCCGGCCATTGCACCGACGCGCTGGTTCAGCCGTTCGATCGCGCGCAGGATGCGGCTCGCCTCGACGCCGAGCGGGGCGTCGGTCGGCGTCAGCTGGAACTTCACGCGCGGCAGCGGGAAGAGGTCGACTTCCACCTTGTCGACCGAGAAGCCGCGCAGCTCGCCCGCCTCCATGATGCCGCGCACGATGGTGCGCTGCATGGCGGAGATCGGGCCAGGGTTGCGCCGCGCGTGGCGTTCCAACGCGCGCTCGACATATTCGCGGTCGGCTTCCGTCAGCTCGCGCGCCTGGCCGAAGGTCAGCGACAGGCTCGGCAGCAGGCTGACGGAGGATTCGATCTCCTTCAGCTTGTAGCCGGCGATGTCCATCAGCCAGGTGAAGTCGTCGCGCGACTGCTGCTGCAGCGCGGCGCTGTGCGACCGGGCGTAGGAACCATGACCGCCGGAGAAGCCGAAGCTGTCGACCAGCCCGCCCCACAACCGTTCGGCGCGCGCCATGATGCCGTCATCCGACGGCAGGTCCTGCAGCGGCATGGGCACGACGCCGCGCTGCGGGGCGCCCTGCGCCAGCGCGGGCAGCGGCAGGGCGAGCAGGGCGAGGACGGCGAGGGTCTTGGCGCGCATGGGTCTGGCCTCCGGTGCCGGTCAGCGGGACATCAGGGATTGGCGTTCGGCGACGCGGCGCTGCGCGGCGCGGTCGGCCGGCGGCAGCGGCACGAGCCCGGCGGTGGAGAGGTAGCCGCCCGGCCCCGCCGCATGCTCGCTCGTCAGCTCGAGCATGAACTCGCGGATGCCGCGCACCACGCCCACGCCCTGCTGGTTCCGGCTGTGCTGGCGCTTGGCATAGACGTAGAAGGTGCGCGCCGGGTCGTAGTCGAGCGAGCCGATGGTCGCGGGGGAGGGTGCTACGCCGTCGAGCGCGATGGGCACGAGGTTGCCGCCGGAGGCGAGCATCTGGTCGTAGCTGACGACCGCGAGCGTGCCGGGCGGCGAGGCGAGCAACTCGGCGACCACGGCGCCGCTGTCCACCTGCCGGATGCGCGGGTCGTTGCGCAGCGTGACGCACTTGCTGCGGCGGTAATGCGCCTCGAAGATCAGGCGGATCGGCTTGGCATGGCGGCAGCCGGATTCCAGCACCAGGTCGTCGAACAGGGCGCGGGTGCCGCTGCCTTCCTCCGGCACGATCACGCGGATCTCGCTGCGCGGCAGGGTGGGGGAGATCTCGGACCAGAGGCGGGCGGCGTTCGGGACGAACTCCTCCTCCTGCGGGCGCTCGGCGGCGACGGCTTCCCACACATGGCGCGTGGTCAGGCCCTGGATCGCCTCGCCGCGGCGGGCCACCAGCACGACGGCGCCAAGGCCGACCTGCAATTCGATGATGTCGCGCACGCCGTTGGCCGCGCAGGTTTCCTGGATGGCGCGCGGCATGCGGCGCGTGACGACGGCGAGGTCGGGCGTCTGCGGCCCGACGCCCGAGCAGAACATCTCGAGCGCATGGGTCGAGCCCGGCGCGGAGGTGATGGGCGGCGGGACGCCTTCGTACCGCTCGACGAAGGCGCCGATGATCGCCTGCGTCAGGCTGGCGGAGGAGGAGGAGCTGACCACGACCAGCCGGTCGCGCAGCGTGATGCTGCCGGTCTGCGCGAGGGCGGGGCCGGCCGAGAGGGCGAGCGCGCCCGCGAGGATGGCGAGGAGGTTGCGGCGCACGGGGGGCTCCATGGCGGAAGGGGGCATCGGGGGGGTCAGCCGCGCGGGGGGGCGGCGAGCATGCGCAGCAGCGTCTCCTGCACGGCCTGCTCGACGGCGAGCCGCGCGCCCGCCTGGGCGAGCCAGCCGGCCAGCAGCGGCTGCAGGGACGGATCGAGCGCGGCCGCGTCGCCGACCGCCGCGGCGAGGTTGCCGCGGCGGAGATGCTGCACGACGCCCTCGATCGCCTGTTCCTGGTCGGACGGCGCGGGCGCGGCGACGAGGCCGATGCTCGCGACCGCGCCGCGCATCGTCGTGACGGCCTGCTGCACCATGTCGCCCTGGCGCGGCACGCGCGCGACAAGCTGGGGGACCAGCGCGATGTAGCGTTCGCGCAGCTCGGCCTCGGTCGGCAGGCCGCGGGCGGCGTGGCTCAGCAGCACTTCCGACAGCGGGGCGGGCAGCATCCCCGGCGGCGCGAGCCGCGCCATCGCCTGGTATTCGCGCAGCCACGGGCGCGCCGTCGCGACGCTCGCCTGCAGCACCAGCGCGGCGGCGATGAAGCGTTCGCCCTGCGGCGAGCGGAAGGCCTCGGCGCGATCGATCCGGCGGGCGAGGGTGTCGCTGCGCTCGGCGGCGGCGGCCTCCATGCGGCCGAGGGCGGATTCGAGCTGGCCGATGCGGGCGATCAGGGCCTCGGGCACCGCGGCGGCGGCGGGAGCGGCGGCCTGCGCCTCCGCATGGCCGACCGGCGCGACGCCGCTGCCCAGGACGATGGCGGTCGCGGCGACGCCGCAGGCGAAGCCGATGCCGGGCAGGACCATCCGGTGCCACGTCGTGCGCGCGACCGGTGCCGCCGCCGGGGGCGGGGCGGCGGGCGCGGTCTGCTTTCGCGGTCGGGCGCTTTTCGTCATCCGGGGCCTCGGCGGTTTTCGACGGCACGCTGCACTGCAACGGCGCCACTGAAGCATTGCCGGGGTTGTCCAACCCTTAACCGCGTCACGAACCGCGGAAGATGCGGCGCGCATTGAGCGATGCTTAAGCCCGTGCGGGTCTCAATGCTGCATGCCCCGTGGCGGGCCAGCCTTGATGAGAAAGGATAACAAGATGCGGGAATGCAGCGCCGTCGTGCCGCACATGGCGCATGGCCCGGCGTGCGGTTGCGCGGCCGGCCCGGCTTCGCCCGGGCGGCGCGGCCTGCTCGGCCTGGCCGCCGCGGCGGGCTTCGCCGC